>NZ_BAABWT010000003.1:0-505147 GCF_040365955.1 Phaeobacter sp. NW0010-22 | reverse complement strand
CACGGTGAAACATTAGAAAAGGCCGCTCAATTGGGCGGCCTTTTTTGCTTTTGCTGGCTGGCAATGAGTTGTGGAAGGAGAAAGCTCCGGCAGGGGGCAACCATATAACTTCCTCACTGCAGCTGTTCCTTTGTTACGCCTAGCTTGGCGTAGGATGTTGCCTTTGTCGTTACGACACAGAAACACCGACTGCCTAAATGCGCCTTCCCAAAGTGCTGTAACAGCATAACAAATTCTTTTGACGACGGAGCAGCTGAGATCTAGGCTTCAAGTAACGATTGCATACCTTTCAACATCGCGTTGGCATTACACACGAACTGGGAGCTCTAAATGAGATACTTTACGGCAATAATTTCGGCAATTTCTCTTCTTATGGCATTCGGTTTTGCCGATTTGGCAATGGCTAAAGACAAGGGCGGTAAGGCCAAAGGCAAGAAAGTACAAATCGACGGCAAGCCAGGGAAGGGAGCTAAAAAAATTCCACCTGGGCAGGTTAAACGCTACACTCGCGGGGCAAAGCTTCCTAGTGATCTAAAGTATACCAGCATTGACGACCTGTCGAAATGGAAGCTCAAGTCTCCTGGGAATGGCAATCGTTATATTCGGGTCGATGATGAAATTTTAGAGGTATCGAACGATCTTTCAACTGTAGTCGACGCTGTGGGAATTGTTGGAGATTTGCTGAAGTAGCAATACTTCTGTATCTCACCGGTTGTCTGGGCTACCCAAATTGGATGCAAACCGATCAGATCGGCCCAATTTCAAATACCCTCTTGTCACGTCCCGGTTACGGGCGTATAGCGCGCAAGTTCTCATGAAGAACATGGAGGCGGGGTGATTCCCGTCTTTCGGGTTCGAAGAGGGGCTGCGATGAGCGCAGGCCCTTCCTCTCAATCCTAATGCCTAGATAAGGGCTAATAAATGCAAAGCCAAAATATCCGTATTCGGCTGAAGGCGTTTGACTACCGTGTGCTGGACGCCAGCACACAGGAAATCGTCAACACAGCCAAACGGACCGGTGCCTCTGTTCGTGGACCGATCCCGCTGCCGAACAAAATCGAGAAGTTCACGGTTCTCCGTGGTCCTCACGTTGACAAGAAATCCCGCGATCAGTTCGAGATCCGTACGCACAAGCGTCTGCTCGACATCGTTGATCCGACCCCCCAGACCGTGGACGCGCTGATGAAGCTCGACCTGGCCGCTGGTGTGGACGTCGAGATCAAGTTGCAATCGTAAGATCGGAGGGTAATGAATATGCGCTCTGGTATTATCGCAAAAAAAGTCGGCATGACCCGTGTGTTCATGGAAGACGGCAAGCAGATTCCTGTGACCGTACTCCAGTTGGACGCCTTGCAGGTTGTGTCTCAACGTACCGCTGACAAAGACGGCTACACTGCTGTTCAGCTCGGCGCTGGTACACCTAAAGTTAAACGCGTTTCAAAAGCGATGCGTGGCCACTTTGCAGCGTCGAAAGTTGAGCCCAAGCGTAAGCTGGTTGAATTCCGCGTTTCCGAAGATGCCCTGATCGAAGTTGGCGCTGAAATCTCAGCCGAGCACTTCCTCGAAGGTCAGAAAGTTGACGTTTCGGGCACATCCATCGGTAAAGGTTTTGCCGGTGCGATGAAGCGCTGGAACTTCGGTGGTCTGCGCGCGACACACGGTGTTTCGATCTCGCACCGTTCGCACGGTTCGACAGGTCAGTGTCAGGATCCCGGTAAGGTTTTCAAAGGCAAGAAAATGGCTGGTCACATGGGCGCTGCCCGTATCACCACTCAGAACCTTGAAGTTGTAAAAACTGATGCGGACCGTGGCCTGCTGCTCATCAAAGGTGCCGTTCCCGGTTCCAAAGGTGGTTGGGTTACTGTCAAAGACGCTGTGAAAAAGAAGGCCCCTGAGGGTCTGCCTTTTCCCGCAGGTCTGAAAGCGGCTGCAACCGAAGCTCCGGCTGAAGAAGCTGCTGCGGAAGGTGGTGAAGCATGAAACTTGATGTGATCAATCTCGACGGCGGTTCCGCCGGCAACATCGAGCTGGACGCAGAACTGTTCGGTCTCGAAGCACGTGCGGACATCCTGCACCGTGTGGTCCGCTGGCAGCGTAACAACGCGCAGGCCGGTACCCACAAGGTAAAGACCCGCTCGGAAGTCAAATACTCGACCAAGAAGATCTATCGCCAAAAAGGCACCGGTGGCGCACGCCACGGCGCTCGCTCGGCACCGATCTTCCGCGGTGGTGGTATCTACAAGGGTCCAACCCCACGTAGCCACGGCCACGAGCTGACCAAGAAATTCCGTAAGCTGGGTCTGCGTCACGCGCTGTCCGCTAAAATGGCTGCGGGTGAGCTGGTTGTGATCGAGAACGCCGACACCGAAGCCAAAACATCCGCTCTGGCCAAACAGGTTGCAAACCTGGGTTGGAAGCGCGCTTTGGTTATCGACGGCGCGACCGTGAACGAAGGCTTCTTGAAAGCTGCGCGCAACATTGAAGGTCTGGATATCCTGCCGACAATGGGCGCAAACGTTTATGACATTCTCAAGCGTGACACACTCGTGATCACCAAAGCGGGTGTCGAAGCATTGGAGGCTCGCCTGAAATGAGCGCTAAAGCAGAACACTACGATGTGATCCGCAAGCCGATCATCACCGAGAAGGCCACAATGGCGTCTGAAAATGGCGCAGTGGTTTTCGAAGTCGCGATTGACAGCAACAAACCTCAGATCAAAGAAGCGGTTGAATCGCTCTTTGGTGTTAAGGTCAAAGCGGTCAACACTACGATCACCAAAGGTAAAGTGAAGCGTTTTCGCGGCCAGCTCGGCAAGCGTAAAGACGTGAAAAAAGCCTATGTGACCCTTGAAGAAGGCAACACAATCGACGTGTCCACCGGACTCTGAGATTAGCTTTTCGGTAAGAAAAGAAGGCCCTCGCGAAAGCGGGGGCCTTTTTCTATGGATCATACTTGGAATGGCTAGCATGGCTGTAAGGCATTCTGGTTAAGACCCGCCTGTCAAATCCTCAGCAAGCATGAGCGCGTTTCCATCGGGGTCGTAAAAAGTTGCTGTTTTGACCATGCCTTCAACGACATCTGTTTCGCCATCAAATTTTACGTTGGCCTGCTCTAATGTGTGCCTTGCAGTGTCCAGATCGTCTGTTCCAAAAACAGGGACGCAATTGCCAGGGGCCGGTTTTGTATGCTCGCCAAGGCCAATCGTTACGCCAGTTGTGTTTGTTTGAAGCTCGGACCAGCCCGCCTCGTCTGCGTGGTAGATAACCGCAAACCCCAGCATGCTTTGATACCATTCGGCGCTTGAGTGGCGATCTTTGACTGAGAACGCGATGGTGATGGTTTCATTTAACGAAATAGGTGACATGGTCTTTCCCTATGCTCTAAAATATACTAACTATACTTTATGGACATAAAATTGTTTGTCAATGTCACCTCAAGAGCATGGGCGCTGCCGATACTCGCGAATATGCACGCAGGTGTCGCTGGGCGGCGGGCGCCGCTGTTGGCTGCTACTGGAGCAGGTAGAACCGCGTTTGCGCAAAGCATGGACCATCTCATTGAGTTGGGTCTTGTGGAACGTAATCCGGGTTACGGGCATCCACTACGTCCAGAATTTCGACTAACGTCTCTTGGGATAACGGCGGCGGCTTTCGCAGGCAAAATTCAGTGTGTATCGGCTGACGAAGATCAAGACTTGCTACGTCGTTCATGGACATTACCGGTACTGTCATCGCTTCGCGCGCCGAGCCACTTTAATGACATCAAGCGTAACCTACCGCCCATTACGGATCGTGCGTTGTCGCAATCCTTGAAGGCAATGGAGGCGAGGAGTTGGGTCTGCCGTTCTGTTGATGAGGTCGCTCGCCCACCTAGATCTCTTTATCGCGCCATAAACACCGGGGGAGCGATAAGTAGGGTAACCGCCTCTGAAATTAGTTTTAAGCGAGAATAGAGGGTCTTGGCGAAAGCGGAGCCCTTTTTTGTTTAGGTGGACCTGAATATTGCTAGAGCTTCTTGCGTAATGGTTTTGTGGTCTGCCTAGAGGGTGTTTGTTGCAAATTGGGTCACCGGTTTGGGGGATCAGCCTGTGTTTGCTATAGTGGTCCCTTGTCGCGGAGGCACTCATGCAACATCGGAAATCAGAATCTTTAGTCGAAGGCCTTTGTTTTGGGGAAGGTCCTCGCTGGCGGAACGGACGGCTTTGGTTTTCGGATATGTACGGGTACAAGATTTTTTCGGTGGATTTAGCTGGTGAAATTGAAACGATCACCGAGGTCCCAAAGCAGCCAAGTGGGCTCGGATGGTTGCCGAATGGCGATCTGCTTTTTGTGTCAATGCTGGACCGGCGTATCATGCGTTTAGGCCCCGATGGGACAAAGGTCCATTCAGATCTTAGCGAACTGATAGAGCATCCTTGCAATGATATGATCGTTGATGCCGTTGGGAACGCGTACGTGGGCAACTATGGTTTCGATCTCGATTTGGTGATGAAGGGCGAGGGTCGCCCGCAGGAAACACATCTCGTTTGTGTAACGCCCGAAGGGGATGCTTTCAAAGTAGGTGATCCGTTACTTTTCCCAAATGGAATGGTCATCACGCCTGATGGAGGAACGTTGATCGTGGCAGAAACCTTTGGCGCCCGGCTAACGGCTTTTGATCTATCTGTATCGGGAGAGCTAACAAATGGTAGAATCTGGGCAAGCATAGAGGGAATTCATCCAGATGGTATTACACTGGATGCGGACGGTGCAATTTGGATTGCTTCGCCCAGAGCAAAATCAGTTTTTCGGGTTGCCGAAGGGGGGCAGATCTTGGAGGCCATCGAACTCGAGCAAGATTGTTTCGCCTGTATGCTTGGGGGCGAGGATGGGAAAACCTTGTTTATGCTTACGGCTGGAACATTCGACGGCAAGGAAAGCAAAGAACGCAAAACAGGTAGAGTTGAAGTCGTTGCGGTCGATGTTCCCAAGGCAGGGTTGCCTTAGGCTTTTGCCAAGAAAAGAAGGGATGTGCGACAGATATTTTCCTATATGATCGGGTTCTCGCACGCGCATTATTTCAAGCTGATAAATGTTCTGTGGAAACGTCTACTCAGATGGCGAGATTTTGTGGTCTTTCTATAGACTCGCCCCTTGTTCCCTGCTACGTCGCATCAATCGCGCAGCCTCGGATTCGTTCCGGGGCTCTTGATTTTGGAATCGGGGACCTTCGGGGCCCTACACGTCAGGCACCTTAGTAGTCGGTTTCTTTATGAAGCTTGCGGAAGGGGGCCTTTAACATAGCTGGACCAAAGACAACAACCTAAGGTCTGGCAGCGGTGGGGGAACCCGCCGTAGCTAAACGGAAGACAGAAAGCATGGCACTTAAGTCGTATAAGCCGACGACGCCAGGCCAGCGTGGGCTGGTGCTGATCGACCGTTCGGAGCTCTGGAAAGGACGCCCCGTCAAAGCCCTCACTGAGGGTCTGACGAAATCGGGTGGCCGGAACAACACCGGACGGATTACCTCGCGTCGTCGTGGGGGTGGGGCCAAGCGCCTCTACCGGATCGTTGACTTCAAACGGAACAAATTCGATGTAGCGGCAACCGTTGAACGGATCGAGTATGACCCGAACCGGACCGCATTCATCGCACTGGTCAAATACGAAGACGGTGAGCAGGCATACATCCTGGCGCCTCAGCGTTTGGCTGTTGGTGATCAAGTGCTTGCATCGGCTAAGGCCGACATCAAGCCTGGTAACGCAATGCCTTTCTCTGGCATGCCTATCGGTACCATCGTTCACAACATCGAAATGAAGCCCGGCAAAGGCGGTCAGATTGCCCGCGCAGCTGGTACCTATGCTCAGTTCGTTGGTCGTGATGGTGGTTATGCTCAGATCCGTCTGAGCTCGGGCGAATTGCGCCTGGTCCGTCAGGAATGCATGGCCACCGTTGGTGCCGTGTCGAACCCAGACAACAGCAACCAGAACTACGGTAAAGCCGGTCGTATGCGCCACAAAGGCATTCGTCCGTCGGTTCGTGGTGTTGTTATGAACCCGATCGATCACCCACACGGTGGTGGTGAAGGTCGTACCTCTGGTGGTCGTCACCCGGTTACTCCTTGGGGTAAGCCGACCAAAGGTGCCCGCACCCGTAACAAGAACAAAGCGTCGCAAAAGCTTATCATTCGCTCGCGTCACGCCAAGAAGAAGGGACGTTAATCTATGTCTCGCTCTGTATGGAAAGGTCCTTTTGTCGATGCTTACGTGCTTAAGAAAGCCGAAGCAGCGCGCGAGTCGGGCCGCAAAGATGTCATCAAAATTTGGTCGCGTCGTTCCACCATTCTGCCCCAGTTCGTGGGTCTGACATTTGGTGTGTACAACGGCCATAAACACATTCCAGTCAACGTCTCGGAAGACATGATCGGTCAGAAGTTCGGTGAATATTCGCCAACTCGCACCTATTATGGTCACGCCGCTGACAAAAAAGCGAAGCGGAAGTAAGTCATGGGCAAGGAAAAGAACCCCCGCCGCGTGGCAGACAACGAAGCAATGGCAAAACTGCGCATGCTCCGTACCAGCCCGCAAAAGCTGAACCTGGTTGCCGCGATGATCCGTGGCAAGAAAGTTGATCGTGCATTGACCGATCTGACTTTCTCGAACAAGCGGATCGCAGCAGACGTGAAGAAGTGCCTTCAGTCCGCAATCGCTAACGCCGAGAACAACCACAATCTGGACGTTGACGAGCTGATCGTTGCCGAAGCCTATGTGGGTAAGAACATGACCATGAAGCGCGGTCGTCCGCGGGCTCGTGGCCGGTTCGGCAAAATCTTGAAGCCGTTCTCGGAGATCACCATCACGGTGCGTCAAGTTGAGGAGCAAGCCTAATGGGTAATAAAGTTAATCCGATTGGCATGCGCCTTCAGGTCAACCGCACCTGGGACAGCCGCTGGTATGCTGACACCAAAGATTACGGCGATCTTCTGCTCGAAGATCTCGCGATCCGCGATTTCATCAAAGATGAGTGCAAGCAGGCCGGTATCGCACGTGTGATCATCGAACGTCCGCACAAAAAGTGCCGCGTTACGATCCACACTGCACGTCCTGGTGTAATCATTGGCAAAAAAGGCGCGGACATCGAAACGCTGCGCAAAAAAATTGCCGTGATGACAGACAGCGAACTGCACCTGAACATCGTCGAAGTCCGCAAGCCGGAACTTGACGCTGCTCTGGTCGGCGAGTCCATCGCTCAGCAGCTGGAACGTCGTGTATCTTTCCGTCGCGCTATGAAGCGTGCGGTTCAGAACGCTATGCGTATGGGCGCCCTGGGTATCCGGGTGAACGTCGCTGGTCGTCTGGGCGGCGCCGAAATCGCGCGTACTGAATGGTACCGCGAAGGTCGTGTGCCTCTGCACACACTGCGCGCCGACATCGATTACGCACACGTAGAAGCAAAGACTGCTTATGGTATCATCGGGATCAAGACTTGGATCTTCAAAGGTGAAATCATGGAGCACGACCCGCAGGCACGTGACCGTAAAGCACAGGAACTCCAGGATGGCCCTGCACCCCGTGGTGCTGGCGGTCGTCGCTAAGGGAGGCTGAACAATGCTTCAACCAAAGCGTACTAAATTCCGCAAAATGCACAAAGGCCGGATTGCCGGTCTTGCAAAAGGCGGTTCGGATCTGAACTTCGGCACATACGGCCTGAAAGCGCTCCAGCCAGAGCGTGTGACAGCCCGTCAAATCGAAGCGGCACGTCGTGCCATGACCCGTCACATGAAACGTCAAGGTCGTGTATGGATCCGGATCTTCCCGGACACTCCTGTGACCTCGAAGCCTACCGAAGTCCGTATGGGTAAAGGTAAGGGTTCCGTGGACTATTGGGCAGCCAAGGTTAAGCCTGGCCGCGTAATGTTCGAGATTGACGGCGTAAACGACGACATCGCACGTGAGGCCCTGCGCCTGGCCGCGATGAAGTTGCCGATCAAAACTCGCGTCGTAGTTCGCGAAGACTGGTAAATCGTTCCCTCGTAAGAGTGGACTGTGGACCCCGCCGAGAAATCGGCGGGGTCTTTTTTTTTGAGTTTCTTTTGGGGGCGCAAAAGAAACCCCGTATGTTGTTTCCCGATCTCTTTTTGTCGCGATGGGCCATTCTTTCGAGAGAGCAGCCAGTAGTTTGCGTCAAAATGGAGCGTGCTAATGTGCAGGCGTTCCGAAACACATTGAACAAAACCAGGAGCAATGCCCCAATGTCTCAGCAAACTGTCCTTATCACCTCAGCTACGGGTCGCATTGGCAAAGAGTTGGTTGCACGACTTGCGCGCAATGATGCGATCCGGGTGCGTGCCTGCTATTTCAGCGCCGACAAGGCGGATCAGCTCAAGAGGCTTGGGGCGGACGAAGTCGTGCATTTTGACCTGTCGAATGCCGACACGTGGGCCGCAGCGCTTGATGGGGTCAGCGCGGTTTATTCCGCATCTTTGGACCCAATGTTGGAAGGGCATTTGGCCTTTTGCAAAGAGCTGGGTCGCCGCAAAGCTGATATCAAGCATGTGGTACGTGTCAGCTGCATGGGTGCGGATACCAACACCGCGTCTTATGATGCTGACACCCATGCCTCACGCGCTGGTGCGTCTATTCCTCTGATGCTGCAACACTATTGGTGGGGCGAAAAGGCACTGATCGACGAAGGGTTGACCGTCACCGCGCTGCGCAACAATTTCTTCATGAACCACCTGCTGAAAACAGATTGCGCCTCCATTGCTGCCGAGGGCTGGTTCAGCAACCCGTTGGGCGACATGCGCAATTCGTTTGTTGCGACCCGCGATATTGCAGAGGCGGCAGAGGTGGTGTTGACCGAGGGGCCTGAGCGTCACGGCAACAAGTTCTATGATATTACTGGTCCTGTGCCGCAGTCGATGGCAGAAATTGCAGCAGATCTTGGCCGCGCCATGGATAAAGAGATCGAATACCGTGCCCAGTCGATGGTCGATTTCGAGGCCGATTTTGGCAGCACACGGGCAGAGTTCTTTGAGTACCTGACCAATGGGTTCTACACCCGCTCCAGCCCTGATTTCTATAACCTTACAGGGCACAAACCGACGTCGTACTATGACTACCTCACGACACAAGGGGCCAGTGGCGAAACCGGCCTTGAGGAGCTGTGGCAGGGCAACCTGTGGAAAAAGGGGCAGGATGCCATGAAGGATGCGGTTGAAACGTCAGCGTCTTAAGATTTGCCCTTCTCACTTACCGGTTTGCCTATGGGGAGCCGGTAAACTCCACCCTCGCGCTGACGAGGAAGCTGGGCTAAGACACATCCATGTCACAGATCGAATCCCTCTTTGTTACCCGCCTGTATCGCGCCCGCTTATCCGAGCACGGAAAATCCATCGACCCTCAGGAATTGGAGGCATCGTGTTATTCGATCGCCCAAGATGACGAAGCCGGGCAGGAGTGGTGCGAGAATAACGATTATCCCGGCTACACCAGCTACGCCTCGTTGACGGACCTGCCATGGCGGTTCCCAATCTTTGCGGACATTGTTGAGGCGCTTGATCAGCACGTAGCTAACTTTGCCAAGGATTTGGATTTTGATCTGGATGGGCGTGCGTTGAAGCTCGAAGATCTCTGGATCAATATCCTGCCCGAGGGTGGCATGCACGCCAGCCATATCCACCCCCATTCAGTGATTTCCGGAACGACCTATGTGTCGATGCCCGAAGGCACCAGTGCGCTGAAACTGGAAGACCCCCGATCCGCAATGATGATGGCCGCGCCGATCCGCGTGAAAGATGCGCGGCGCGAGTTAAAGCCGTTCATATATATGAAGCCGGATGTGGGGGATGTGTTGCTGTGGGAAAGCTGGCTGCGCCACGAAGTTCCTATGAACATGGCCGAAGAGGAGCGGATCAGTGTTAGCTTTAATTATCGTTGGGAGTGAAGTGCGTTCATTGGTTGCGCGCGCGCTCAACTCAGTCGCTGTCCTTGCGCTTACGTTCGGAGCTGCAAAGGTTGGGTCTGCACAGGTTATAGATAGACCTGCCTTGGCTCTCGAGATGTTTGAGACGCACTGTCTATCTCTCCTTTACGAGGCTGAGCGCGAAACAGTGATCCCAAATTCAGACTGGGAGGCGTTGAGACTTGATAAGCCGTTGATCGGATCAGTGGGCACCCAGCAGGGCGCGCGCCATCGTTCATCGGGACTAAATTTGGTGATCTCGAGCGCGGATACTGGCTTGGAAAGTTGCGCCATCAATGATCAGGAACGTTTGTTCATGCCGGACGAGCAACTTCGCTTTGATAGCTTAGTCGCTGATTGGGTTCAAAACCGCCTGCCAATGTTGTCACTTTCAAAGAAGGGTGTGTCACCAATCTATGAAGTTTTTGATCGTTGGATTGAGGCTGACGCTAGCGATCCTCGTCTTTTGGGCGTGTATTTACTACGCTACACCAAAGAGTATTCTGGATCCTCGATCTTGAGCTTGGGTTTTAGCTCTGAAACACCGCGTCTATAATTCTGTCTATTCAAGATCGAAATTGACTTAATATGCGCGATTGCCGGTCGTTTAGAGGAAGAGGAACAGATCTGTGGTGGCTTTCATTTTTGGTGGGAATAACGCCTGCCTGTTTCAGGCGATTGATGCGGCGACTCCGTACTTTGGTGTTGGGATGTTGGTGCTGTTCTGTCTGATCCTATATCGCACCGGCTGGAACATGAGGGAAAGCTTTGCCGTGTTGTTTGGCCTGCGCGGGCGTCAGAACACGCCCAAGATCGAGTTGGCAGTGTTGGGTATGACAATCTTGGCGTCGTTTGTGGTTGCAAGTCAGGCATTGGAAGTCTGCACGCTGTAGTGCCTATGATCCGGTGAATTTAGGGTAATTCACCGGTCTGAAACTTTCCCTTGCCCCCCACCGAAACCTCCCCTATAGAGCGTCATCTTGCGGATTCCTTGCCAAGGCAGGGGATTCGTGTGTGCTTCATTCATCCACCAGGTCAAAGGTGACCCTTTAGCGGGGCCTTCTGGTGTTTTGAGAAAAGGAAAAGGCGATGAACGCCAACGAACTGCGTGATAAAACACCGGATCAGCTCCGTGAGGAACTGGTCAACCTGAAGAAAGAGGGTTTCAACCTCCGCTTTCAACAGGCCACAGGTCAGCTGGAAAACACATCAGGTATCAAAGCGGCTCGCCGCAGTGCTGCCCGTGTGAAAACCATCCTGAACCAAAAAGCTGCTGCCGCAGCTTCCGAAGAATAAGGAGCCTGATAGTATGCCCAAACGTATCCTCACAGGCACCGTGACCAGCGACGCCAACGCCCAGACCGTAACAGTCTCGGTTGAGCGCCGTTTCACACACCCCGTTCTGAAGAAAACCATCCGTAAGTCCAAAAAGTACCGGGCTCACGATGAAAAGAACGTCTTCAAGGTCGGCGACTCTGTTCGTATCATCGAATGCGCGCCGAAATCGAAAACGAAACGCTGGGAAGTTCTGGAAGCTTAAGAGACCGAAAGGTCCCATAAGCGACAGGCTGACCAGTTTGTCGAAACCCTGGGAAATAAATCTGCAATGCATCGCAGTGTCCCATAGGTCGGGAGAAACCATATGATCCAGATGCAAACAAACCTGGATGTTGCTGACAACTCCGGCGCTCGCCGAGTTCAGTGCATCAAGGTTCTGGGTGGCTCTAAGCGTAAGTACGCTTCCGTAGGCGACGTTATTGTCGTTTCGGTTAAAGAAGCCATTCCACGTGGTCGCGTTAAAAAAGGTGACGTCCGTAAGGCCGTCGTCGTACGCACCGCTAAAGAAGTCCGCCGTGATGATGGCACAGCGATCCGCTTTGATCGCAACGCTGCTGTTATCCTGAACAACAACAATGAGCCCGTAGGTACACGTATCTTTGGCCCAGTTGTTCGTGAGCTTCGCGGCAAAAACTTCATGAAAATCATCTCGCTTGCTCCGGAGGTGCTGTAACTATGGCTGCTAAACTCCGCAAAGGCGATAAAGTCGTCGTGCTGGCCGGCAAAGACAAAGGCAAAGAGGGTTCTATCACCTCTGTTGACCCGTCTGCAGGCAAAGCAATCGTCGATGGTGTAAACGTCGCTATCCGCGCCACCCGTCAGACCCAGACCAGCCAAGGCGGTCGCATCCCTAAGGCGATGCCGATTGAATTGAGCAACCTGGCACTGTTGGACGCAAACGGTAAAGCAACCCGCGTCGGCTTCCGCATGGAAGGTGACAAGAAAGTGCGCTTCGCCAAGACCACAGGGGACGTGATCGATGCTTGATTCCGCAACCTACACACCCCGCCTCAAGGCACAGTACCGCGAAACCATCCGCGCTGCGCTGAAAGAAGAGTTCGGTTACAAGAACGACATGCAGATCCCTGGTCTGGAAAAAATCGTTCTGAACATCGGCTGTGGTGCAGAAGCTGTTAAAGACTCCAAGAAAGCCAAATCGGCTGTTGAGGATCTGACAGTGATTGCTGGTCAGCGCGCTGTGTCAACAAAAGCAAAGAAATCAATCGCTGGTTTCCGCGTTCGTGAAGACATGCCGTTGGGTGCCAAGGTCACTCTGCGTGGCGACCGGATGTTCGAATTTCTCGACCGTCTGATCACCATCGCGATGCCTCGCATTCGTGACTTCCGTGGTGTTAAGCCTTCTTTCGACGGTCGTGGCAACTTTGCCATGGGCATGAAAGAGCACATCGTGTTCCCAGAAATCGACTTTGATAAAGTTGATGAAACTTGGGGCATGGACATCGTAATTACCACCACAGCGAATACCGACGCTGAAGCTAAGGCACTGTTGAAAGCTCTCAACATGCCGTTCAACGCTTAAGCGCGGGAGGAAAAGACATGGCTAAAAAAGCAATGATCGAGCGCGAAAAGAAGCGCGAGCGCCTGGTGGCAAAATACGCTGCCAAACGCGCTGAGCTGAAAGCGATCGTAAGTGACGAGTCCAAGCCGATGGAAGAGCGTTTCCGCGCTTCCTTGAAGCTGGCAAAATTGCCGCGCAACAGCTCGGCAGTTCGTTTGCACAACCGCTGCCAGCTGACCGGCCGTCCTCACGCTTACTACCGTAAGCTGAAGATCAGCCGTATTGCTCTGCGGGACCTGGGCTCTTCTGGCCAGATCCCCGGTATGGTGAAATCGAGCTGGTAAGGGAGAGACAGATATGAACGATCCTATCGGCGATATGCTCACCCGCATCCGTAACTCGCAACTGCGTGGCAAATCCACTGTCATGACTCCAGCTTCTAAGCTGCGGGCATGGGTTCTGGACGTGCTGGCAGACGAAGGTTACATCCGCGGTTACGAAGCAATGACTGGTGCAGATGGCCATCCGGCTATCGAAATCAGCCTCAAGTACTACGAAGGCGAACCTGTAATTCGTGAAGTGAAGCGGGTTTCTAAACCTGGCCGTCGCGTTTACATGGGCGTCAAAGACATCCCATCCGTCCGTCAGGGCTTGGGTGTGTCGATTGTCTCCACCCCTCAGGGTGTGATGTCGGATGCCAAAGCGCGCGCAGCCAACGTTGGCGGCGAAGTGCTCTGCACCGTCTTCTAAGGAGGTCTATCGATGTCTCGTATTGGTAAAAAACCGGTCGAACTGCCCAGCGGCGTTACCGCCTCTGTGTCCGGCCAGACCATCGAAGTTAAGGGCCCGAAAGGGACCCGTAGCTTCTCAGCCACTGATGATGTGAGCCTCGCTGTCGAAGACAACGTTGTGACCATCACTCCTCGCGGCTCGTCCAAGCGTGCCCGTCAGCAGTGGGGCATGTCCCGCACCATGGTTGCGAACCTCGTAACCGGCGTGACCACCGGCTTTAAAAAAGAGCTGGAGATCCAAGGTGTTGGTTACCGGGCTCAGATGCAGGGCAACACCCTGAAGCTGAACCTCGGCTTGTCGCACGACGTTGACTACACCGCTCCTGAAGGTGTCACCGTTACTGCACCGAAGCAGACTGAAATCGTTGTCGAAGGCAATGATGAGCAGCTGGTCGGTCAGGTTGCCGCAAACATTCGCGCATGGCGTAAGCCCGAGCCCTACAAAGGCAAAGGCATTCGTTACAAAGGCGAATTCATCTTCCGTAAGGAAGGCAAGAAGAAGTAAGGACCAGCAAAATGGCAAACAGCAAAAGAACCCTGTTTCTGAAGCGCCGCTTGCGCGTCCGGAACAAACTTCGCAAGGTCAACGCAGGTCGTCCGCGTCTGTCCGTTCACCGTTCGAACAAGAACATCAGCGTTCAGCTGATCGACGACGTTCGTGGCGTGACTCTGGCAGCCGCATCGACCCTGGAAAAAGATCTGGGCGTCGTTGGCAAGAGCAACGTCGAAGCAGCAACCAAAGTAGGCGCGGCTATTGCCGAGCGTGCTAAGAAAGCTGGCGTTGAAGAAGCATACTTTGATCGCGGTGGTTTCCTGTTCCACGGGAAAGTGAAGGCTCTGGCCGACGCTGCCCGTGAAGGTGGCCTGAAGATCTAAGTCAGTGTGGGCGGTGCTTGCGCCGCCCCGATGATCCGGGGGTTCCGGTTTCGGTCGGACCCACCAGGATTGAGAAATTTTAGGCGCTAGCCGCCTTGTTAGAAGGAATGCCACACATGGCAGAACGTGATAACCGCCGGGGTAACCGTCGTGACCGCGACGAAACACCGGAATTCGCAGACCGCCTGGTCGCGATCAACCGCGTATCAAAAACCGTAAAAGGTGGTAAGCGCTTTGGCTTCGCCGCTCTGGTTGTTGTAGGCGATCAAAAAGGCCGCGTCGGCTTTGGTAAAGGTAAAGCGAAAGAGGTCCCCGAGGCCATTCGTAAAGCCACCGAGCAGGCCAAGCGTCAGATGATCCGCGTGCAGTTGCGCGAAGGTCGGACCCTGCACCACGACATGGAAGGCCGTCACGGCGCCGGTAAAGTCGTTATGCGCACAGCTCCGGAAGGTACTGGTATTATTGCTGGTGGTCCGATGCGTGCAGTATTCGAAATGCTGGGCGTGAAAGATGTTGTCTCCAAGTCGATCGGTTCGCAGAACCCTTACAACATGATCCGCGCAACAATCGACGGCCTCCGCAAGGAATCCAGCCCTCGTTCCGTTGCACAGCGTCGTGGTAAAAAGGTTGCTGACATCCTGCCTAAGCGGGACGAAGCGCCTGCCCAAGCAGAAGCGTAAGGAATCGATCACATGGCAAAAACCATCGTCGTAAAACAGATCGGTTCTCCGATCCGTCGCCCCGCCGACCAGCGTGCTACTCTGGTTGGTCTGGGTCTGAACAAGATGCATAAAACCCGTGAGCTGGAAGATACTCCTTCGGTTCGCGGCATGGTCAACAAGATCCCGCATCTGGTTGAGATCATCGAAGAGCGCGGCTAAGCGCTGGGTCGAACCCCGACAAGATTAGAAAACGCCCTTGGGAAACCGAGGGCGTTTTTTGCTTTGCTGCGAGTGCATAGCGGCTAGACCAGAACGTCGGTTGCTGACGCGCTGTCCTGACCCTATCTGCGGTTGGTCACAGAAAACATGGACAACGTAACACTGGGAATACGTCCCAGCAGTAGATAAGGAATATAACATGGCAATCGCTCAAGCACCCGCATCCTCAGGCCTCTCATTCTCAGCACGTCTGAGCGCGTTTTTCCAAGGCTTCAAAGAATCCCGCGTAAAGCGTATCGCTTACCGTCAAACAGTTTCCGAGCTGTCGTCGATGAGTGATCGTGAATTGCACGATTTGGGATTCAGCCGGTATGAAATTCAGTCGATGGTTCATCGTCACGTTTACGGTATGTGAACCTAGACAATAGATGTTAGTGAGCCCCCAGTTTCTGGGGGCTTTTTGCGTTCAGGGCGCAAAAATTTCCTGAGGTGCGGACAAACCCTTTAGGGTCACAGTATCTAAAACGTCGTTCGAATTGGGCAAACGATCTGCAAACGCTTTGGAGCAGAGAACGGGCTGAGATAATCTGGGGCACAACGCTTCGACTCGGGCTGCGACGTTAACGGCTTGTCCCATGACTGTGAAATCGAGACGCCGCTCTGAACCGACATTGCCATAGGATACGCGCCCGTGATGCAGGCCCACGCCAAAGTCTGTCGCTAAGGGCTGATCCGCATTGCGTGCCATTTCATGCGCAGCATGAGCCGCAGCCAAAGCATTGATACAGGTTCTCTCTCCGAGTTCAGACTCTGAAAAAATCGCGAGAACACCATCGCCCATGAATTTGAGAATCTCGCCACCGTGTGCTGTGACTGCCTGATCTATGAGTTCAAAGTAGCGATTGGCTAAGCTTAGCGCCTCTGACGCGGGGAGAGTGCTGCTCAACCCGGTCCAATTTCGTAGATCCGAAAAAAATACAGCCGCATCCAATTGCTCAACATGTCCGCGCGTGATTTCGCCACCCAAAACGCGTTGTCCGCTGCGTTGTCCCAAATAAGCCTCGGCAATCGCGCTGGAGAGGTAGTTCAGGCGATAGACTTCGACGATGGGCGTCAAACCAAGCGCTATTCTGTTGAAGGCGGCGATGTCTGTTTCAGAAAAACCGCTGGCGCGATCCGTTACAAACACGGCAATACCACCACCTTTCCCCGAGAAACGCAGCGGCACCCCATAATAGTCGGATGCCCCCCGGGCGTGCAGTTCGTGAAAGGCGTCATGGTCCGTCGGGCTGAGCGAGATCAAGCTCTGCCGCAGCGGTTGGCTGGTTTCGCGAATGACGGCCATGGGGCTGCCGATATAGTCATTGCGCTTTTCCAACCCGTGCGAGGCTTCTTGCGGTTCAATTGACCCACTGTCACGTTCCCAGATCGCGCTGGAGGCCGCAACAAGAGGGTGAATAGTGCGGATCGCCAATCGAAATCTCCAGATTGGCACGCCGATGTCCAACATTTCCTTTCCCAACGCCTTGGTGGCGGCATCAAGATCAGGAAGAAAGCGCCCATCGGTCAGGAGCCAATCCAAAATGTCTGTGTCTTTCCACGTCATTCAAATGCATCCCGTTAGGATGAGATTGAGAGTAGCAGAAACTTGGCGCTTTGGAACATTTGTGGCACGACTCGAGGGATTCAAACGGCAAAGGTCAACCAAGTGGGATCTGACTTGATCCTGGTAAGTGGAAGGTCTATACGCGCCCGGTGGCTGTACGAGTCACAGAATCAAAATCAAGAAATGCCGTGGTTGACCCATTCGCTTCGAGGGTCACATCCGGCTTAGGAGAAGCGATATGAAACTTCATGAACTGCGCGACAATGCCGGCGCAACCAAACCTCGTAAACGCGTTGCACGTGGTCCTGGTTCCGGCAAAGGTAAAACAGCTGGCCGTGGTATCAAAGGTCAGAAATCCCGTTCGGGTGTGGCAATCAACGGCTACGAAGGCGGTCAGATGCCCTTGTACCAACGTCTGCCAAAGCGCGGCTTTAACAAGCCAAACCGCAAAGAATTCTCTGTTGTTAACCTGGGCCTGATCCAGAAGTTCGTTGATGCAGGCAAAATCGATGCGACCGCAGCGATCACCGAAGATGCGATGATCGCATCCGGCCTGATCCGCCGTAAATTGGACGGAATTCGCGTTCTGGCCAAAGGCGAAGTTACTGCAAAGTTGAATCTCGAAGTCACTGGTGCCTCGAAAGCTGCTGTAGAAGCGGTTGAGAAGGCGGGCGGCTCACTGAAGGTCACATCTGCTGCAGCAGCAGAGTAACTGCTTGTGAGCGGCGACGATGCCGCTTACATAGTTCTCAGTTTTCCAATTTGACGCCGCCCGAGCCGGAAAACGGTTCTGGGCGGCGTTTTCATAAGAGAGACCGATAATGGTATCAGCAGCAGAACAAATGGCGGCCAATACAAGCTGGTCAGCCCTTGGCAAAGCCACCGATCTGCGCAACCGCATCCTGTTTACTCTCGGGTTGTTGATCGTCTACCGCTTGGGGACTTTTATTCCCGTACCAGGTATCGACGGTGTTGCGCTGCGCGAGTTCATGGAGCAAGCGGGGCAGGGCATCGGCGGTATGGTTTCGATGTTTACCGGGGGCGCATTGGGCCGCATGGGTATCTTTGCCCTTGGCATTATGCCCTATATTTCGGCGTCGATCATTGTTCAGCTGATGACGGCCATGGTGCCGCAACTTGAGCAGCTCAAGAAAGAAGGCGAACAGGGTCGTAAGAAGATCAACCAATATACTCGTTTCGGTACTGTGGCATTGGCCACTGTGCAGGCCTATGGGTTGGCTGTTTCGCTCGAATCAGGTGATCTGGCGACAGATGCCGGTCTCTACTTCCGCTTTTCGACCATGATTACACTGGTTGGCGGTACAATGTTCCTGATGTGGCTGGGTGAACAAATCACTGCACGCGGCATCGGGAATGGTATCTCTTTGATCATTTTCGTCGGCATCATTGCCGAAGTCCCAGCCGCTTTGGCGCAGTTCCTGGCCTCGGGTCGTTCGGGCGCAATCAGCCCTGCCGTGATTCTGTTGGTCATTGCGATGGTTCTGGTGACAATCACTTTTGTGGTGTTCATGGAGCGCGCTCTGCGCAAGATCCACATCCAGTACCCGCGCCGTCAGGTCGGAATGAAGGTCTATGACGGTGGCTCAAGCCACTTGCCTGTCAAGGTTAACCCGGCCGGTGTTATCCCTGCGATATTTGCCAGCTCGTTGTTGCTTCTGCCTGTGACGATCTCGACCTTCTCAGCAGGTGCTGCAAACGGTCCCGTTATGTCTTGGCTGTTGGCCAATTTCGGACCGGGCCAGCCGCTGTATCTGCTGTTCTTCGTTTCGATGATCGTCTTCTTTGCGTATTTCTATACCTTCAACGTTGCGTTCAAGCCGGATGATGTCGCGGACAACCTAAAGAACCAGAATGGCTTTGTTCCGGGGATCCGCCCGGGTAAGAAAACCGCTGAATATCTCGAGTATGTTGTGAATCGGATCTTGGTCATGGGCGCGGCTTATCTTGCAGCAGTTTGTTTGTTGCCCGAAATTCTGCGCGGCCAATTTGCGATCCCGTTCTATTTCGGCGGTACCTCCGTTCTGATTATTGTCTCTGTAACCATGGATACCATCCAACAAGTTCAGAGCCACCTGTTGGCGCACCAATACGAAGGGCTGATTGAAAAGTCCCAACTGCGCGGTAAAAACAAAAAACGCGCTAGGAAGGGACCTGCTCGTCGATGAATATCATTCTATTGGGCCCGCCAGGCGCGGGCAAAGGCACTCAGGCGCAGCATTTGGTCGATGCACGTGGCATGGTTCAGCTGAGCACCGGTGACATGTTGCGTGAAGCCAAAAGCAGCGGCACCGAAATGGGCAAGCGCGTTGCCGAAGTCATGGACAAGGGCGAACTCGTCACTGATGAGATCGTCATTGGCCTGATCCGCGAAAAGCTAGAGCAGGGCGCCGAGGGCGGGTTCATCTTTGATGGGTTCCCGCGCACTTTGGCGCAGGCCGACGCTTTGGGTGAGCTGCTGGCGGAAAAGGGCGAGAGCCTGGAATGCGTAGTCGAATTGCAAGTTGACGACGAGACGCTTGTGAAGCGCATCGTTAACCGTGCTGCCGAAGCCGTTGCAGCAGGCAAGGAAGCACGCGCAGACGACAACGAAGACAGCGTGCGTATCCGCCTGATGGAATACTACAAAAAGACCGCGCCGTTGATTGGGTACTATCACGCCAAGGGCGATCTGCGCCCGGTCGACGGTCTGGCTGACATCGATGATGTTACTGCATCTATCGCAGCGGTTCTTGGCTAGAGTTTTCCCTGCACTACAGAGAAATCGTGTCTGGATCGACCTTTCGAACCAGACACTTGCCCTTTTCGCTGGGTTCCGTACCGGCAGGGCTTGACGATATTTCCAAAACTCTCTACGCACCCACATCCCCTAGGGGAATCAAACGCGTGGATGGGATTCGCTCATCCCGCAAGACTACCTCGAGATACTTGGCCAATGGTGTTCGCATCCGGTCTGGTGTTGTGAAAAAAGGTTCCGGTGTTACGGAACCGCAACCAAAAGGAAAGTGACACGTGGCACGTATTGCCGGCGTAAACATCCCCACTGCAAAGCGGGTACCAATCGCCCTTACCTATATCACCGGAATCGGTAACACCTCAGCTAAAGCAATCTGCGAAGCTGTTGGCATCGACTCCACCCGTCGCGTCAACGAACTGTCGGATGCCGAAGTTTTGGCCGTGCGTGAGCACATCGATGCAAACTACACCGTCGAAGGTGACCTGCGTCGTGACACCCAGATGAACATCAAGCGTTTGATGGATCTGGGCTGCTACCGCGGTCTGCGCCATCGTCGTAACCTGCCCGTTCGCGGTCAGCGTACCCACACCAACGCTCGCACTCGCAAAGGCCCCGCAAAGGCCATTGCTGGTAAGAAGAAATAAGGGAGGGTTTGATCAATGGCACGCGATAAGACTCGGACCAAGAAAAAAGAGCGCAAGAATATTGCTTCGGGCGTAGCCCACGTAAATTCGTCGTTCAACAACACCAAGATCCTGATCTCTGATGTACAGGGCAACGCGATCTCTTGGTCGTCAGCCGGTACCATGGGCTTCAAAGGCTCGCGGAAATCGACCCCCTATGCTGCTCAGATGGCTGCAGAAGATGCAGGAAAAAAAGCACAGGATCACGGCGTCAAAACGCTGGAAGTCGAAGTTCAGGGCCCCGGCTCAGGACGTGAATCGGCTCTGCGCGCGTTGGCTGCAGTGGGCTTCAACATCACGTCGATCCGCGACGTGACACCGATCGCTCACAACGGCTGCCGCCCACCAAAGCGTCGCCGCGTTTAAGCAATACAAAAGTTTTACTGGGGCCGCGTTATTTGACGCGGCCCCAGTACGCCGTTTGAAACCTCGGGCGTCTGCACCTTTATGGACATGGGGCGCAGACAGGAATGGAGGGACACATGATCCATAAGAATTGGGCAGAACTGATCAAGCCGACCCAGCTGGACGTTAAGCCGGGCAACGACCCTGCGCGTCAAGCGACTGTGGTCGCTGAACCGCTTGAGCGGGGCTTTGGTCTGACACTGGGCAACGCCCTGCGTCGCATCTTGATGAGCTCGCTGCAAGGCGCGGCCGTCACCTCCGTTCAGATTGACAACGTTCTGCATGAGTTCTCCAGCGTTGCTGGTGTGCGCGAGGACGTCACTGATGTGATCCTGAACCTCAAGCAGGTTTCGTTGCGCATGGAAGTCGAAGGGCCCAAGCGCCTGTCGATCAATGCCAAAGGCCCCGCCGTTGTTACCGCTGGTGACATCAGCGAGAGCGCTGGCATTGAAATCTTGAACCGCGACCATGTGATCTGTCACTTGGACGATGGTGCCGACCTGTTCATGGAACTGACAGTGAACACAGGCAAAGGCTACGTTTCGGCTGACAAGAACAAGCCAGAAGACGCGCCTATCGGCCTGATCCCGATCGATGCGATCTATTCGCCGGTTAAAAAGGTTTCGTATGACGTTCAGCCGACCCGTGAAGGTCAGGTTTTGGACTATGACAAACTGACCATGAAAGTTGAAACTGACGGTTCGATCACGCCTGACGATGCAGTTGCCTACGCCGCGCGCATTCTGCAGGACCAGCTGTCGATCTTCGTCAACTTTGATGAGCCTGAATCCGCAAGCCGTCAGGACGAGGACGATGGTCTCGAGTTCAACCCGCTTCTGCTCAAGAAAGTGGACGAGTTGGAACTGTCTGTGCGTTCTGCGAACTGCCTCAAGAACGACAATATCGTCTACATCGGCGATCTGATCCAGAAGACCGAAGCAGAAATGCTGCGCACGCCGAACTTTGGCCGTAAGTCTCTGAACGAGATCAAAGAAGTTCTGTCCGGCATGGGTCTGCACCTTGGCATGGACGTTGAGGACTGGCCGCCCGACAACATCGAAGATCTGGCGAAAAAGTTCGAAGATTCGTTCTAAGAATTCGGGGGAGGGCACATGCGCTCCCCCAATCAATGCCCGGTCAGCCGGGGAAGACATGGGCGATCCTGCCCCAAGGAGAGGGACTGACCCGCATCGGTCTCCAGACAAAGCACAAGCTTAAGTTAGGACTAATAAAATGCGTCACGCACGTGGATACCGCCGCCTGAACCGTACACATGAGCACCGTAAAGCTCTGTTTGCTAACATGGCTGGCTCGCTCATCGAGCACGAGCAGATCAAAACAACTCTGCCAAAAGCAAAAGAATTGCGCCCGATCATCGAAAAGCTGATCACTCTGGGCAAGCGCGGCGACCTGCACGCCCGTCGTCAGGCGTCCGCACGTCTGAAAGAAGACCAGTATGTTGCGAAATTGTTCGACATCCTGGGCCCACGGTACAAAGACCGTCAGGGTGGCTATGTTCGCGTTCTGAAAGCTGGTTTCCGTTACGGTGACATGGCGCCTATGGCGATCATTGAATTCGTAGACCGTGATCGTGATGCAAAAGGCGCAGCCGACAAGGCACGCACTGCAGCTGAAGAAGCCGCTGCAGAATAAGTTCAAAGTGGCAATTGCCGCTTTTGGGGCCCATGCTCAGCTGAGCATGGGCCCTTTTTGTTTGTAAAGTCTTCAGAATGTCTGCGGTGGTAAAGGGCTGAACGGGATTCCCCAATCGGATTGCTTGCAATCTGTGGGACCGCCCCGCATATCCGAGGGAACATGCAAATACCGGAGGCTCCATGTTTCGTGCAGTTCTGACAGCAGCAATGGTACTGAGTGCCTCTTTCGCCGGTGCGGAAACCCGTGTGCCGACATCACAGAGTGAAATTTCCTTGGGTTTCGCGCCTGTGGTCAAGAAATCGGCCCCTGCCGTGGTGAATATCTACGCAAAGATCATCACCGAAGGACGGCCGAATCCGCTGTTTTCGGATCCCTTCTTTCAGGACTTTTTTGGGGGTTCTTCGGCACCGCGTCCCCGTGTTCAGAATTCATTGGGTTCGGGGGTTATCCTGTCAGATGATGGGTTGGTGGTTTCCAACTATCACGTGGTCGGTATGGCATCAGAAATTCAGGTTGTGACGACGGATCGGCGCGAGTTTTCCGCCAAGGTCGTGCTAGGCGACGAAGAAAGCGATATCGCGATCCTTCAGATCGAAGAGGTTTCTGATCTCCCCTATTTGGCACTGCGCAACTCTGATCAGGTCGAAGTAGGGGAATTGGCTTTGGCGATCGGGAACCCGTTTGGAATTGGGCAAACTGTGTCTAGCGGTATTGTTTCAGGGCTCGCGCGATCCGGTGCAGCAACGGGGCAGGCGCGGGGCTATTTCATTCAAACTGACGCGGCGATTAATCCAGGGAATTCCGGGGGCGCGCTGATCGACGTGAACGGGGATCTGATTGGTATCAACACCTCGATCCTCAGTCGTTCAGGTGGATCAAACGGGATTGGTTTTGCTATTCCTGCGAATTTGGTGGCTGAATTCATGCGTCAGGCGCGCGAAGGGCGCCCCTTTTTCCAACGTCCTTGGGCGGGAATGGCCGGGCAGCCAATGACAGCAGATATCGCCGATTCACTCGGGTTTGCGATGCCTGAGGGGGTGGTGATTTCAGATCTTCACGGCGAAAGCCCTTTTTCGGTTGCTGGTTTCAAAGTGGGCGATGTGATCACCAAGGTGGACGGAAAGATTGTAAATTCTCCGTCTGAGATGGTTTTTCGTATGTCGGTGGCCGGAATTGGTGGTGAAGTTGTCGTTTCCCGTTTGCGTGGTCAAGAAGCAAGCGATGTTCGTGTGTCGATGCTGGCCCCCCCTGATGAACCTGCATCAGATCCGATAACTTTGGGGGATGACACTGTATTGCCTGGCTTGGGTTTGGCACGTATCAACCCGGCGGTGATTTCTCGGTTCGGGTTGCCGCTTTCGATAGAAGGGGTGATTGTAACCGAACCGGGCCGGTATGGTGCCCGTGCGGGGTTACAGTTCGGGGATGTGCTGTCTGTCATCAATGAAGAAGAAATGCACACAACGGCTGACATACGAACGGCCCTGACTGACCCGGGGCGGTGGGTGAAACTCGACTTGATGCGACGCGGACAATGGGTCTCGTTGCGGTTTCGGATGTAGGTGATGTCAGATCTATTCGATCTCGGAAAACAACAGGGCAACCGGCCTCTTGCTGCGGCTTTGCGGCCGGAATCGCTGGATGATGTTATTGGTCAGGATGCGATCACTGCCGAAGGTTCTACCCTGCGGCGCAGAATTGCTGCAGACCAGCTGGGCAGCATAGTTCTGTATGGTCCCCCAGGTATTGGAAAAACATCAATTGCGCGTGCCGTGGGCAATATGCTCAGCAAGGATTTTCGCCCGCTTCACGCGACACGCGCCGGAGTAAAGGAAATCCGCCAACTTGCGGACGAGGCGCGGATACGCCCGCTGCTCATCTTTGTAGATGAGGTTCATCGTTTTTCAGCCACACAGGCGGATGATCTTCTGGCGATCTGCGAAGAGGGTACGGCTGACTTCATCGGTGCTACAACCCAAAACCCCTATACGGCTTTGCCGAAAGCTTTGGTTTCACGGTCCACGATCCTTAAGCTTGAGCCGATTTCGATCAATGACATGGTGACTGTGGTTGATCGTGGGCTTGCTCATTTGGCAAGCACCGGAATTCAGGTCACTCTTTCATCAGACCATAAACACCTCATCGCGGGTCGCTCTGGGGGCGATGCCCGCCGTGCGCTGACAACACTCGAAGGGCTTTGCGTTGGCCATGCCTTGGATGAGCCTGTCGTTGTAACAGAGGACATGATCGAAGACGCTTATATGGCAGCGCCGGTTAACCATGATCGTTCTGGGGATCAGCACTACGACGTTATTTCCGCCTTTATTAAATCCATGCGCGGAGGGGCGGCAGACGCTGTCCTGTATTGGCTGGCTAGGCTTATTCATGGTGGGGAAGACCCACGTTTTATAGCGCGCCGCATCATGATTCAGGCATCTGAGGATGTGGGGCTTGCCGACAACACTGCGCTTCAGACCGCTGTTGCAGCGGCGCAGGCGGTGGAAATGATCGGATATCCAGAGGCTCGGATCATTCTGGCGCATGCGGCGCTGCATGTAGCACGCGCGCCTAAATCTGGGTCGGCCAATCACGGAATTTCGGCTGCTCTGTCCGCTGTGACGCAAGAGGCGCCATTGCCGGTCCCATTGCACCTGCGCGACGCGCATTACCAAGGGGCCGAGGCTTTGGGGCATGTGGGCTATCGCAGCCCGCACAAGGACCCAAAGGGTTGGATTGATCAAGATTACGCACCGGGTGTGCCCAAAGGGCGGTTTTATGTGAGCGAGGCGCGAGACGCCGCGACGTTTGAAAAACGCGCCGATGACTATTGGGAACGGGTCACGGGACGGCCTTCGCCCAAATTGTTCGACTAAGCGGCAAAGTCACCTTGCCACTCGATTAGCTGCGAATTTGGCTGCAATGAGGGGATCTGAGCAGATAGTTTGGTCAAACGCGGGGTGAAATGCTGCGAATCTTGACATTCCCTCCTATGCGCGCGACAGACCGCGCATGATCTCATCGGTTTTACATGTAGCGCTTGGCGGCGCCATCGGGGCGTCGCTCCGGTATCTGACAGGCATTGGCGTTTTACGCGCATTTGGCCATCAGGAGTTTCCTGTCGCCATTTTGACCGTGAACGTCATCGGGTCGTTCCTGATGGGCGTTTTTGTGATTGCAGCGGCACATCGCGGACTGACGCATCTCAGTCCCTTTGTGATGACTGGATTGATGGGTGGGTTTACGACTTTTTCGGCGTTTTCGCTGGAAGCGGTGAACCTATACGAACGCGGCGCCATGGGGCACGCGGCACTTTATGTGGGACTGTCCGTTGGGCTGTCTCTGGCGGCGCTGATGGCGGGGCTATTTCTTGCAAGGGGGCTCTGGGCATGAGCGGCGTACAAATGATTACTGTGGGTGATGACGATGGCGATCAGCGGTTGGACCGCTGGCTGCGCCGGATGTTCCCACATCTAAGCCAAGGGCGCGTCGAAAAGATGTGTCGCAAAGGCGAGTTGCGGGTTGAAGGCGGTCGGGTCAAAGCCTCGACCCGATTGGAGATCGGTCAAGTGGTGCGGGTTCCCCCACTGCCGGATACTGATCACAAGCCTACCCCTTTGAGAGATCGTGTATCCGATGCGGATGCCAAGATGATCCAAGACTGCGTGATCTACCGGGATGATCAAGTGATCGCCATCAACAAGCCTTGGGGCTTGGCGGTTCAGGGCGGCAGTGGCCAGACCCGCCATGTGGATGGCTTGGCCGAAGCGCTTCGTTTTGGCAACGAGGACAAACCACGCCTTGTCCACCGGTTGGACAAAGATACATCAGGTGTCTTGGTCATGGCACGCACCCGCGAAGCGGCCAAGTCCTTGACGGCGGCGTTCCGTCACCGCGATACGCGCAAGATCTATTGGGCGTTGGTTGCAGGTGTGCCGACCCCCTACCTGGGCGAAATTAAGACAGGTTT
Organism: Phaeobacter sp. NW0010-22; assembly: GCF_040365955.1. Taxonomy (NCBI): domain Bacteria; kingdom Pseudomonadati; phylum Pseudomonadota; class Alphaproteobacteria; order Rhodobacterales; family Roseobacteraceae; genus Phaeobacter; species Phaeobacter sp. NW0010-22. The sequence continues at coordinate 478,729 of NZ_BAABWT010000003.1, read as the reverse complement.
GGTAAAGGCTGGCGGTCATGGCAAGCAGGGCGAGGGTGAAAAGATGATCGCCATTGATCCGCGGGATATTGATGGAACATACGGCGCCAAACGTGCGCACACGGTCTATGCTACTTTGTACCGTGTTGCCGGACGGGCGTCGTGGGTTGCAATGGAACCGATCACTGGGCGGACGCACCAGTTGCGGGCTCATATGTCCGGTATGGGGCACCCGATCATTGGCGATGGTAAATACGGTGGCTCTGGGCAAGAAAACCTAGGCGATGGCTGGGGCGCACAACTTGGCGGCGTCATAAGCAAAAAACTGCATTTGCACGCGCGTAGCCTGTCTTTTGAGCATCCAACAACTCGCAAATCCATCACAATCACGGCTCCTTTGCCGGAGCATATGGCAGAAACGTGGGATACCTTTGGATGGACCGAAGATTTGGCAGCAGACGATCCATTTGAATCGCTACAATGAGCAAACCGCTGCGCCTGATCATTTTTGACGTAGATGGGACGCTGGTCGATAGTCAGGCCAGTATCGTTGGCTCGATGACTGCTGCTTTCGAAGCGCTTTCGCTGCCTGTACCGAGCCGTGGGGCGATCTTGTCTATTGTGGGCTTGTCGCTGCCGCAGGCGATGGCGCGTCTGGTGCCTGATCAATCCGATCAAACGCAGACCCAGTTGGTGCAGGGGTACAAAGATTCCTATCGGGATCAGCGCCTTGCATTGGGCGCGGCCCATTCTCCGCTTTATCCCGGAGCTCGTGAAATTTTGGACAGGCTGCAGGGTGTTCCTGAGTTTTTGCTGGGCATAGCCACCGGAAAATCCTTGCGAGGATTGGACGGTTTGATCGAGGCACACGGATTAGAACGGTATTTCGTGACCAAGCAAGTCGCCGATTTCCACCCCTCTAAACCGCACCCATCCATGATTGAAACTGCGCTAAGGGAAACAGGGCTCACGGCGTCAGACGCGGTGATGATTGGGGACACCAGTTTTGACATGGAGATGGCAGCCAATGCCGGAGTGACGGGTATTGGCGTTAGCTGGGGCTACCACGATACGTCTGCGTTGCAGCATGCCGCACAGATCATTGATACATTTGACGCGCTGCCCGAGATGTTGGCGCAAATCTGGAAATAAGAAATGAGTGAATGGAAACCCAAGCGGTTCTGGAAAAACAGCCTGGTTGTCGAAGCGGGCAACGGGTTCACAGTTGAACTCGACGGCCGCCGTGTAAAAACGCCCGCCAAAGCTGAACTGATTGTTCCTACTCAAGATATGGCCGAGGCCATTGCTGTTGAGTGGGATGCACAGGACGGACAGGTCGACCCTGGCACGATGCCAATGACACGATCGGCCAATGCGGCAATTGATAAAGTGCGTCACCAACACGCAGAGGTGGCCGAAATGCTGGCCGCTTATGGTGATTCGGATTTGTTGTGCTATCGGGCGGATTCCCCGCGAGAATTGGTTCAAAGACAAGCTGAACAGTGGGACCCGGCTCTGGATTGGGCTGCTGAAACACTGAATGCGCGGCTTGTTTCACAATCAGGTGTGATCCATCGCCCCCAAAATTCCGAAGTTATCGAAACGCTCACCAAAGCAGTTCACGCATTGGATTCTTTTCAGCTCGCGGCTTTTCATGACCTTGTCAGTTTGTCAGGATCGCTGGTTTTGGGCTTTGCAGCTGCAAAAGATTGGCGCAAACCGGACCAAATCTGGCAGATTTCGCGGCTGGACGAGCTTTGGCAAGAAGAATTGTGGGGCGTCGATGAAGAAGCTCAAAAAATGAGCGACGTGAAACGTCAGGCCTTTTTGCATGCAAAACGGTTCTTCGATTTCTCTGGATGAGACCCTAAACTATCATTCTTGTTTAAGTTTCCCTAGGGGAAGTTAAGGAGCGATTTCATCGAAAGAGGTGATGCAACCCTTGACGTTTGTTGATGATTGCGCCCACACTCGGGCGCACTGAAGGGGAGTGAACTTTTCGGTACCAATTCCGGCATTACTCAAGCCGGCAAAACCGCCCCACAACGAGGCGGACATCAGGAAGAGGTAAATATGAATAAATCCGTAGTTTTCGGCGCGCTCACCGTCGCTGGCTTGGCAGCAAGCGCTGCTGCAGCTGGCACGATGGATGATGTAAAAGCACGTGGCACATTGAACTGTGGCGTTACAACTGGTCTGGTAGGGTTTGCTGCACCTGACGCGAATGGCGAATGGAACGGTTTTGACGTTTCGGTTTGCCGCGCTGTCGCAGCCGCAGTTTTGGGAGACGCTTCTGCTGTAACTTTCGTACCAACCACCGGTAAAACACGCTTTACGGCTTTGGCATCAGGTGAAATCGATCTGCTTGCACGTAACACCACATGGACGTTCTCGCGCGATGTTGACCTCAAGTTCACTTTTGTTGGCGTGAACTACTATGATGGTCAGGGCTTCATGGTTCCAAAAGAACTGGGCGTGTCTTCAGCCAAAGATCTGGATGGCGCAACTGTTTGTATTCAGACCGGTACAACCACCGAACTGAACCTCGCGGATTTCTTCCGCACCAACAACATCAGCTATGAGCCGGTTCCAATCGAAACAAACGCTGAAGCGCAGCAACAGTACCTTGCTGGTGCGTGTGACGTTTACACCACTGATGCATCCGGTCTGGCTGCAACACGTGCGTCGTTCGAAGATCCTGCAGGTCACGCCCTGTTGCCCGAAATCATTTCCAAAGAGCCTCTGGGCCCGCTTGTTCGCCACGGCGACAACGAATGGGGTGATGTCGTACGCTGGACTCTGAACGCTGTAATCACAGCAGAAGAGCTGGGTGTGACTTCGGCAAACGTTGCTGAAATCGCATCGTCGACAGACAACCCAGAAATCAAGCGTCTGCTTGGTTCCGAAGGCACTTTGGGTGAAATGTTGGGTCTGGACGCAGAGTGGGCCAAGCGCGCCATCATGGCGGGCGGCAACTATGGAGAAATCTTTGCCAAGAACATCGGCGAAGAAACACCAATCGGTCTGGCACGTGGTCTGAACGCACAGTGGACCGAAGGCGGCCTGCTGTATTCGCCCCCATTCCGCTAAACATCATGTGAAAAGGGCGCAGGGAAACCTGCGCCCTTTTTGCCTTTTCAAAAACGTGCCTGATTTCAGTGAGCGAAGAAAAACTTCGCCGAAAGACAAATCAGGGTCTCACGGGGATATACATAGGTCATGACGACTCTCACTGACCCGCCAAAGGAGCAGTTCCGGCTGTCGATGCTCCTTTATGATACGCGGTATCGATCAGCTACGATCCAAGTCATCGCAATGCTCTGTTTCATGTTGTTGGCCGCTTGGCTCATCAACAACACAGCTCAAAACCTGGCCGCGCTGGGTAAACCCATTGATTTCGGGTTCTTTAGCGAGCCTGCCAGCTATGACATCAACCAGCGACTGCTGGAATATACATCTCGGGATACCCACCTGCGCGCTGCCTTGATGGGACTATTGAACACGCTCGTGGTTGCTGTTCTGGGCTGTATTACGGCGACGATCATTGGTGTGTTCGTCGGGGTTCTTCGACTGTCGTCGAACTGGTTGGTTGCACGGATTATGACCGTTTACGTGGAAATGTTCCGTAACGTACCAGTGTTGCTTTGGATCGTTCTGGCGATGGCCATCATGATCGAAAGTCTTCCGGCTCCACGCGCTTTCCGTGGCGAGGATCCAACTGCGACAATGAAATTGTTTGATAGTGTCGCCATCACGAACCGTGGCGTCTATGTTCCGGAATTCCTGTTTTCGCGCAGCTTGGGTAACATTCACCTTTTTGGTGACTCCAGTCTCCGGTTTGACATCTCTTTGGATCTTATGGCTGTCCTTGTTGTGCTTGCACTCAGCATTTTTGCGATGCGCAAAGTCGCAGCCAAAGCTGCCGCAACACAAGAAGCAACCGGTGATCGTCCTAAGATCTGGTATATCCAACTGGGTTTGCTGTTTGTGCCGATGGCCATTCTGCTTACTGTTTTGGGCTGCCATTTTGGCTATCCAGAACTGAAAGGGTTCAATTTCAAAGGCGGGACGTACATGCGTAACTCGCTGATTGCCCTTTGGCTTGCTCTGTCTCTCTACACAGCAGCGTTTATCGCGGAAATCGTACGGGCAGGCATCTTGGCGATCTCAAAGGGGCAGACTGAGGCTGCTTCGGCCCTGGGAATTCGCCCCGGTAAGACGATGCGCTTGGTGATCCTGCCGCAAGCGCTACGTGTGATCATCCCCCCAATGATTTCCAACTATCTGAACCTGACCAAGAACTCGTCATTGGCGATCGCGGTTGGTTATATGGATATTACGGGCACGATGGGTGGTATCACGATGAACCAGACCGGCCGCGAGCTGGAATGTGTTCTTTTGCTGATGCTCGCCTATCTGATCATTTCGCTGAGCATTTCAGCCGTGATGAACTGGTACAATAACAGCGTCAAATTGGTGGAGCGGTAATATGAGTGATGTTTCATTTGTCCGCACAGAAATGTTGCCGGAAAAGGCACCGCCTGCATCCGAAGTTGGTGTAATTGGCTGGGCCAGACACAACCTGTTTTCAGGCTGGTTCAACTCTGCGCTGACCATCGTGTCGATTGCAGCGATCTACTATGTGTTGTCGGGCGTTTTCCCATGGGTTTTCCAATCTGTTTGGAATGCCGATTCACTGGGTGAATGCCGTGAAATCATGAAGGCAACATGGGGATCAACGCATGGCCACGCCTGTTGGGGCGTTATCAATGATCGCTGGGAGCAGTTGCTGTTCGGTTTCTATCCGAGCGAATTGTACTGGCGTCCTATTGTGTCTTTGATCCTGTTGCTTGCAGCGCTTAGCCCGATCCTGTTCGCGGATCGTGTGTCGCCAAAGATGCTGATTTTGACAGCTGCCTATCCCTTCTTGATGGTGTTTCTGATGTGGGGTGGCACTATCTGGGGCCCGCTCAGCGCAGCCTTTGGTTTTGTCATTGCGTATCTGATCATCAAATACGCAACTGAAGCTGTTGGCGAATTGTTCGCTATGATTGCTGGCGTTGCGGTGGCGGTGATCTGGTGGTTGCTATTGTCTGGCCCAATTGTCGAGGCGCTGTCTTCGGCCATGCCCATCGGGATCGAAGCCGTCGCCAGCCGTAAGTTCGGTGGTTTCATGCTTGCGATCTTGCTGGGTGTTGTTGCGATTGGTGTGTCACTGCCCATCGGTATTGTCCTCGCCTTGGGGCGGCAGTCAGATCTGTTGATTGTCAAAGCATTGTGTGTGGGCTTCATCGAGTTCATTCGTGGCGTACCACTGATCACTCTGCTGTTTGTGGCGTCGTTGCTGTTGAACATCTTCCTGCCGCCAGGCACGAACTTTGACATCATTCTGCGCGTCATGATCATGATGACCCTCTTTTCGGCCGCCTATATGGCCGAGGTGATCCGGGGTGGCCTCGCGGCTTTGCCACGCGGTCAGTACGAGGGCGCAGACAGTCTGGGATTGGATTATTGGCAAGCACAGCGGTTGATCATCATGCCGCAAGCTCTGAAAATCTCGATTCCCGGGATCGTGAGTACATTCATTGGGATCTTTAAAGATACGACGCTGGTGTCGATTATCGGGTTGTTTGACGTGATTGGATTGGCAAGTGCCATCCGTGCCGATACCGCCTGGAACGGCATCTATTGGGAATTGTTCGCCTTCATCGCGTTCCTTTTCTTCATCGTCTGTTTCTCTATGTCCCGATATTCCATGTATCTGGAGCGCAAGCTTCAGACTGGCCACCATTAAGGAGTTCAACCTATGTCTGAACTTGCTACTAACCGCGAAATCGACCGTTCTAAGATGCAGGTCTCGGATGAGGTCGCGATTGAAATCTCGAACATGAACAAGTGGTACGGGTCGTTCCACGTGTTGCGGGATATCAACCTCACCGTCAACCAAGGCGAACGGATCGTTATCGCCGGACCTTCGGGTTCGGGGAAATCGACCCTGATCCGGTGTCTGAATGCTTTGGAAGAGCACCAACAGGGCAAGATCATTGTGGATGGGACTGAGCTGTCAAATGACCTCAAGAACATCGACAAGATCCGGTCCGAGGTTGGTATGGTGTTTCAGCACTTCAATCTGTTTCCGCACCTGACGATCCTTGAAAACTGTACGTTGGCTCCGATTTGGGTACGCAAAACGCCCCGGAAAGAAGCCGAAGAACGTGCGATGCATTTCTTGGAAAAGGTCAAAATCCCTGAGCAGGCCAACAAGTATCCGGGCATGTTGTCAGGTGGTCAGCAGCAGCGTGTGGCGATTGCCAGATCGTTGTGCATGATGCCGCGGATCATGTTGTTCGATGAACCAACATCGGCGCTGGACCCTGAGATGATCAAAGAGGTGCTCGACACCATGATCGAGCTGGCCGAAGAAGGCATGACCATGCTTTGCGTAACGCACGAGATGGGTTTTGCCCGTCAGGTCGCGAACCGCGTGATCTTTATGGATGCGGGCCAGATCGTGGAACAGAACGAACCAGAAGAATTCTTTAACAACCCACAGTCTGATCGGACCAAGCTGTTCCTCAGTCAGATTCTCGGGCACTAAGGCATTCTAACGGGGCTGTGCCCCGGGTATCTTATCGCAAAGGCCGGGCTTGTTCCCGGCCTTTGTCATTCCAGCAATTCACGCGGCAGGACAAAATTCAGTACCCGCCCGCTGTGCCATTGCAATGAGCCCCAATCAGAAATGTCAAATTCGATCACAGCTGTCGCGCAGGTGGGATAGTCCCCATATCGTGGGTGGGCAGGCGACGTTCGCACGAGTCGTCTGGCGAAATCAGCTATTCCTGGGTTGTGCCCCAGCATCAGGACAACATTACCGCTGGCATCGCACAGAACGTCCATCATCTGTTGTGACGAGGCATGATAAAGCGCGTCAGCATAGGCGGCATCGGCCTCTAAATTCATCAATTCCCACGTTTCCCGTGTGCGTTGGGATGATGAACTGAGGACCTGATCCGGGATATGATCTTGGGCCTTTAGCCACGCACCGATTGCCTGAGCCGAGGCTTTCCCACGTGTGTTCAGCGGACGTGAATGATCTGGTAAAGACGCATCGCCCCAACTGGATTTCGCATGGCGGGTCAGGATCAAAGTGCGCGTCATGACGGATGAAAGGCTTTCATGTGGTGGGCGGTCTGGGCAGGGTCGCGGTTAAACGCAACACTGACGGGGCATGCTAAACGCGCAGCACACCCATTGGTCATGCAGGGGTGGCCGTCGTCTGTATCAAGGTATGCGTGGCATGTATCGAGTTTATAAAACGTTTCCGCGTTGAGCGCGCCAACCGGACAGGCGGTCGTACAGGGCGCAGGGCATCCGTCACAGGGGGAGCTGACCGTTGTGACAGGGATGTCGAACTCCTGGGGGAAATGCAGCGCACCTCGGTAGGAAATCATCATGCCGACGGTGTCGTGGACCATGGCACCGACAGGACTGAGAAAGGCGCGCCCGGACTTTAGCGCCCAATCGATGAACGGTGTGTAGGGTGGGCCGCCAAATGGGAAATGAACCGTTGCGCCAAATCTGTTTGCTAGACTTGAAACAATCCGGTCGGACCAGCGATCAACCGGATTTGCGGTTCGGTCCTGCCATTCCGGGGATTTCTGTAGTGTGGGCCAGAATTCCTGTCCAGCCCCCAACAAAATCAACGTCCCACCATTCAGTTCTTTGGCTTCGCTTACTCGCGGGTGCTGCGCCCCCATGATGATTAAGCCAGCATCACCTGCGGCGGTTTCAATGGCATCATACGTCACTTGCGGCGAAACGGGAGTAAGAGGCTCCATCCCAATTGAGCAGGGCGTGTGTCCTGCCATTTCAGACCAACTGTCATTTCGTCGTGCCCTTCACTTGGGTATGCCGTATAGGTTCCCATCACTCGATCCCAGATTGACAGAGCAAACCCATAGTTACTGTCATGCTCTTGCCTATGCACCGAGTGGTGGACGCGATGCATGTCGGGCGTTACCAGAATCCTACGCACCACAGCATCCACCGCAAGAGGAAGTCGAAGATTTGCGTGATTGAACAGAGCTGTCCCATTTAGCAGGATCTCGAACAGAACTACGGCTAAGGCACTGGGTCCCAATAGATAGACTAGACCGATTTTAAGCAGCATGGATAGTGCAATTTCAATCGGGTGGAACCGGATTGCAGTCGTCACATCCATATCCCGATCCGCATGATGGACGCGATGCAGACGCCAGAGGATCGGCACCTTATGGGTAATCAGATGTTGGGCCCAGATCGCGAAATCCAGAATCAGAACACAGATCAGCACTTCGACCCAGTTGGGCCAATTGATATGATTGAACAAACCCCAACCATTGGCCTGCGCATCCATTGCGGCGCCAACAGCGAGGAGGGGCAGGGTAAAGGCAAGGCTCCGCAGGACCACTGTGTTGAGGACCGATATCGACAGATTGGTTATCCATCGCTTCTGACGGCCAACCGCTCGTGGACGGCGCGGATGCATTGCCTCGGCGATTGCGAAGAGTGCAAAGAGGCCGAGGAAAATGGCCAAACGGATGAACGGTTCATGTTCCATGCATTCAGGCTTGCGCATGTGAAGCCAGCGCGCAAGCCAGAATACGACACAAATCCGTTAGTCAGGTCGGATCAGTGACCCTGCACCATGTTCGGTGAACAGTTCTAACAAGCAGGCATTGGGGGCTCGGCCATCCAGAATGACAACAGCACGAACACCGCCATTGATAGCATCAAGGGCGGTTTCGGTTTTTGGGATCATGCCACCGGCGATAGTGCCTTCAGCTGTCATTTCGCGGATCTTGCCGGTCTTGAGCTCGGTCACGACTTCACCATCCGCATTCTTAACCCCAGAGACATCGGTCAGCAGCAGCAGGCGATCGGCCTTGAGAGCCGCGGCAATGGCTCCGGCAGCCGTGTCGCCGTTTACATTGAATGTCTCACCGTTGCGGCCTGCACCCAAGGGGGCGATTACAGGGATCACGTCATTGGCAAAGAGGTCATGCAGCAACTTTGGGTTCATATCGACAGGGGTTCCAACAAAGCCCAGCGATGCGTCGGTCTGGTCGCAGGTCATCAGGTGCGCATCTTTACCAGACAGGCCAACGGCGGTCCCACCTTGCGCATTGATGGCTTGCACGATCCGCTTGTTCACAACACCCGATAGAACCATTTCAACGACTTCGACGGTGGCGGCATCGGTCACGCGCTTGCCGTTCACAAATTCGGATTGAATATCCAATTTTTTGAGCATCGCGTTGATCATCGGACCCCCGCCATGCACGATGACGGGGTTCAACCCAACCTGCTGCATCAGCACGATATCTCGGGCAAAGCTTTCCATTGCTTCGTCACTGCCCATGGCGTGACCGCCTAGCTTGATGACAACAATGGCTCCATCGTAACGCTGCAAATATGGCAAAGCGCTTGAGAGTGTGGCGGCGGTCGCTATCCAGTCGCGGTTCATGTTTTGCTTCTTCATGGTCATGTCCCTTTGCGCAACCGTGTTAGGGCCTTTGCGCCGATATGCCAAGACTCGCATTGCGGGCCGCGACACTGGTGCTAGGGTCGCGTCGAAATCATTGGATCGGATCGGCTATGCGACAAAAGACAATGTTACTTACTGGGGCAAGTCGCGGAATCGGCCATGCCACCGTCCGGCGTTTTGATGCAGAAGGGTGGCGCGTGATCACGTGCTCGCGCAATCCATTGCCCGATGGGTGCCCGTGGAGCAGTGGCAACGACAACCATGTTCAGCTTGATCTGGGTGATCCGGCCGATACGATCAACGCAGTTGGCCTTATTCAGGAAATGGTTGGCGGCAAGTTGGACGCATTGGTCAACAATGCGGGTGTCTCTCCCAAAGGGCCTGACGGAGAACGTTTGAACACTTTGGAGACTGACCTGATGACATGGGGGCAGGTCTTTCACGTAAATTTCTTTGCCTCGGTCGTGCTGGCGCGCGGGTTGAAAGACGAACTTGCTGCTGCAAAGGGCGCAGTGGTCAACGTGACGTCGATTGCGGGGTCTCGGGTACATCCATTTGCTGGCGCAGCTTATGCGACCTCCAAGGCGGCCCTAGCGGCGCTGACACGGGAAATGGCACATGACTTTGGCCCTTTGGGGGTACGGGTCAATGCGATTGCCCCAGGCGAGGTGGAAACCGCAATTCTTAGCCCCGGTACGGACAAGATTGTGGAGAAGCTACCCCTGCAACGACTCGGCCAACCTGAGGAAGTCGCTGCCGCGATCTATTTCCTGTGCTCAGAGGGGAGTTCATACATCTCCGGTGCAGAAATCGAAGTGAACGGCGCTCAGCACGTCTGAGCGGACCGAATTTGGTGCGCGGCATGTCATTGGGACGCAATCGTGCCACGCACCCGAGGTCCCGCCCGCCGACGGGACCTCGATCCGTTTAGCTGAACGCGCGTTTCATCGCTGGGATGTTCGACAGGATCAGCAGATCAAAGGCGAGCGCGGACAACAGCGTTAGTCCGACAAGCGGAAACGCCATCGAGGTGAACAGGCCAATCATGACCGCGCCTTTCCAGAACGGTAGCTCAGCAGGGAGTGGCGGAGCCGCCAAACGTCCTGCTTGTGCTGGACGGCGTTTCAGCCACATCACAACACCTGACACACAGACAAAGATTACCGACAGGCAGAACACAGTGTTCAAAATGAAATTCCACAAACCCATCAGACCCATGTGCAAGGGGATGCCCAAGGCCATCGCCTTACCCATGACGGAATAATCGGCATAGCGCACATCCGCGAGGATATTGCCGGTGAATTGATCCACATGGACCGTGCGATCATTGACGGGGTCGGTGGAGTCGCTGCTCATGCTATCCCGGTTCAACGTCCAGACACCTGTATCACTACTTGGGTAGGCCACACGGAAACGACCATTCATTCCAAGGGCTGATCCAAGAACCACCATCGAATTAATGTCAGCCTTGGTTCCTTTTGGAATGCCCGTGATGCCTGCATCCGATCCCGAAGCGGGCATTGGTGTTTGCTCTAACGCCCATGGCACATCGTTTTGGCTGCCGTGGTTCATACTGGCGTGAATGTCATCTGACAGCGGAACATTGTCCCACTTTTCTGCCGGAAAGCTGCTCCAGGGTTGAACGATCATACCGCCCCAGACACCAGCCCAAGACAGACCTGAAACCAGGAACAAGACCAGCAAACCCGACATCCAGAACCCGACAACCGCATGTAAGGATTTCCAGAGCGCTCGCCCCCGTGCCCTAAGGTTTGGAACAAAGGCCGACACCCCATTGCCACGCGGCCACCACATATAGAGGCCAGTAAACACCAGAACCAGTGAGAGCCCCGCCGCGATTTCTAACAACCGGTCACCAGTATTCCCAATCAACAGGGTTGAGTGAATGTTATCGGCCAAGTCATACCAACCGGCACGACGATCCCAAGTTAGCAGAACGTCTCCGGCATAGGGATCGACTGCGACCATGCGCTGCCCGGTTTCGGTTTTGATACGGAATACGGTCGCTAAATCGGCGGCCTTGGGTCCGATCCATTCGACAACTGTGCCGGGGACTTCGTTCAGGGCAACATTTGCTTGGGCCGATACGGCCAAGGGTTCCCCCTGAATGGCGACGGCGATTTTTTCACCGTCTCTCCCATCAACCTGCGTGAGAAACATCATCATCAGGCCTGTTACGGCGAGTATGATCAGAAACGGAATTACGAATAACCCCGCATAAAAGTGCCACCGCCAGGCAGCGAAATAGAATTTTTGCGCGAAATCGCTTTGGCTCGCATCTGCGGCCACGTGTTGGCTGTCCATCGCCATTGGGAATTCTCCATATCGGAACGGGGCCTCGCATCTGTGTACGGGCCATCTTGCTTTGTTTGTGTTCGCGAAAGTTAGGAGAGGACGGGCGGCCCACGTGCATCATAGCGCCAGTGCATGCCAGCGCTACGGTGCGTGAAGTCTTCATGGTTCCAACGGGCGTTCAACGGCGCTGCCACTGTCAGAATCACCAAGTCTGGTTGGTCGAAGGTCGTGTCCGGAGTGGTTGCAAATGGGCAGTGCATCCGGGAGTCTGTTTCATCATGAGGCGGGTGATCTTGGTCCAGATCGACCCAACGTTCAGCTGGGCCGTCTCCGGTACAAATCACCAACAGAACCTTACCGTCAGCGCCTGCAGTAGGCATCCAGCCCTGCGGGATCGCGCTGGACAAAGCCAGCGTGACGATCGTGAGCAGGGCAAGAAGTCGGGTCAAAATCATTCGAGGGTCGTGATGATCGAACGCAGTGTTGGAATACCTTCGCCTTTTTCAGACGAGGTCAGCACAATTTCGGGATAAGCCGCTGGATGTTTCGCCAATGCAGCCTGAACCTGCTTCAGAACGGCGTCTTTGTCTTTGATCTTAACCTTGTCGATCTTGGTCATGACGCATTGGAAGGTCACAGCAGCACTGTCCAACAGCGACATGATTTCATCATCCACAGGTTTCACCCCGTGGCGCGCATCAATCAGAACAAATGCCCGGCGGAGTGTTTGACGACCGCTCAGGTATTGCTTGAGCAGGCGTTGCCACTTTTCAACCACGGCCAGCGGGGCGTTGGCATAGCCATAGCCCGGAAGGTCGACCAAATAGTGATCGGGGCCTTGGGTGAAATAGTTGATCTCTTGCGTGCGACCGGGGGTGTTTGACGCGCGGGCCAACCCTTTGGTGCCGGTCAGCGCGTTGATCAAGCTGGACTTTCCAACGTTGGACCGCCCAGCAAAACAGACCTCCATCCGGTCGGCTGGTGGTAGGCCGGACATTGCCACGACGCCTTTTACAAACTCAGATTGGCCTGCAAACAGCTTGCGACCGCGTTCCTGAGTGATCTGATCCGGCTCTTCGGCCACTGTAAATGTCATACCGGTCATAGCGGTGTTACCTCGTCTCCGATCCGGATGTCTCCACCCTGAATCACCTCGGCGCGGACCGAGAAATCTTTGTGACCCCAAGTTTGTAGTGCTGCGAGGGTATCCGCATCCCGCACGCCTGTCTCGGGGTTTGTTGTTGTTGCGGCGCAGCGATCCGTGCGTTCACGCACGCGCAAAATAACATCGCCGATTTGCACGTCGCGGCCCATCCAGTCAAATTCAACCCATTCGGGTAGGCCTTCGAACCATAGGTTGGCCCGCCAGCGCGAAATCGACAGATCCTGGCCCATCTGAGCCTCGACTGCACGATGGGATGCCGCGTTGCAGAGCGTGACAGAGGGGAAATCGCTGTCCGTCATGCCACGTCCAGGCACGCGAAGGATGCGTGCAGAAGCGGCTCGGTTTTCCGGCATCAAAGGCTTGACCCAATCCAGAAACAGCTGCGTTTGTGTGTCTGGGGCAAATGTCAAATCAGGGCGCTTGGGGTGCATCAGGGTGACCTGATCTCCATTCAGCTGTGCCGTCATCGCCATCAATTCAGGCGCTTTGGCTACCCTGCTGAAATTGGCACAAGAGACCCACTCTGAGCCGTCTGCTTTTGACGCCTCATGGGCGACGGCCCAAACACGATCCCCGGGCATGGTTTGCCCGGGGATAAGTGTGACACTGGATAGCTGTTCGCGTCCGTGACTTTTGATGGGGTGTCGCCAGAGACTGGTTACTGCGCCCCTCATTTTTCGTCTGCCTTGGACTTACGCCTGAAGCCGGATTTGATGTTGCCGAAGATATCCGGTTTGTAGCCTTGGCTTCGCATAATCAAATACTGCTGGGTGAACGTGATGGTGTTGTTCGCGATCCAGTATACGACCAAACCACTGGCAAAGCTGCCGAGCATGAACATGAAGACCCAAGGCATCCAAGCAAAAATCATCTGCTGAGTCGGATCCGTGGGGGCCGGGTTCAGCTTTTGTTGCAGATACATGGAAATACCGAGCAACAGCGGCAGGATGCCGATAAAGATCGTTGCCATCAGCGTGCCCGCTTCTGGACCGCCCCATGGCATCAAGCCAAAGAAGTTCATGATCGAGGTCGGGTCAGGCGCGCTGAGATCCTGGAATGGACCAAAGAATGGGGCCTGGCGCAACTCGATCGTGACAAAGATCACTTTGTAGAGTGAGAAGAAAATCGGGATCTGCAATAGGATTGGCAAACAACCCGCGGCTGGATTCACCTTTTCCTTTTTGTAGAGCTCCATCATGCCTTGCTGCATTTTCTGGCGATCATCCCCAGCGGCGGCTTTCAAAGCCTCCATCTGAGGCTGCAGTTCTTTCATCTTCGCCATGGAGACGTAGGATTTGTACGCCAGCGGGAAGAGCGCTGCCTTGATGATCAGTGTCAAACCAATGATCGACCAGCCCATGTTGCCAATGAGTTGGTTAATATTGTGGAGCAGCCAAAAAATTGGTTTGGTCAGGAAGAAGAACCAGCCCCAATCGATGCTGTTAAGAAAGTCGATAACACCGTTTTTCTCGTAATTCCGGATGGTTTCCCATTCCTTGGCACCAGCAAACAACTGGGTCGAAACCTCGGCGGTTGCGCCGGGTGCAACGGTCATTGTGGGCAGAACGGTTTCAGTCTGATAAATCTTGCGGCGATTGTCGTATTTCGCGGCTGCTTTGAACGACTGGCCTGCTTCTGGGATCAACGTTGTCATCCAGAAGTGGTCTGTAAAGCCAATCCAGCCATCTTTCTGAACCTGATAGACTTCAGCCTGTGCGCCTTCGTTTGGATTCACTTCGAAATCGCGAACGTCATCGTAGTCTGTTTCTGTCAGTGTGCCATCGGTGACGTTGACGACGCCTTCGTGCAAAATGAAGAAATTCTTCAGGTCAGGCAGGTCGGCATCTTCGCCAATGCCATGACGGGCCAGAATCCCATAAGGTGCCATGCTGGCCGTGGTGTCTGATCCGTTTTCTACCGATTGTGTAACTGAGAACATATAGTTTTCATCGACAGCGAGTGTGCGACGGAAAATCATGTTCTTGGAGTTTGTCCAAGACAGGGTGATCGGTGTGTCCACGCTCAACTCGGTACCCTCTTCAAGGGTCCATTCGGTGTTGGCTCCGGGAACATCCTCAAGCGCCAGACCAGCGCCAGGGGCCCACCCGTACAAAGCATAGTACGCAGATGGAGTACCCACGGGAGAGAGAACTTTTACGATCTCAGCGTCGTCATCCAGAGAAACACGGTAGTCTTTGAGGGACAGGTCATCGATACGACCACCTTTGAGAGAGACGCTACCGGTCAGACGGGCAGTTTCAATCGCAACACGCGGCGATTCGTCATCAGCTGACGCTTCGGCTTGGGTCGCTGCGGCGGCTTGCGCGTCCGGAGTTGAAGGCGCGAGAGCAATATTGTTCTCGACGGCGCTAATGCTTGCTTCTTCTGTCGGCGCCGTAGCTTCGGGCGGCGGAAACAGCACGAACCATACAAGGATCACGACAAAGCTGAGCGCGGTTGCAAGGATGAGATTCTTGTTCTGATCGTCCATCGGGGACAGCCACCTTGTGCATTGAAAGACAACGGTGGGTTCAACAGAGTGCGAGGGCAAAGGTCAAGCGGAATCGCCTCTGTTGGGCGGGTAGGACGCGGCATATTTTACCGAATCCCCGAGATTTCAACCTGTTTCACGTCCAATTCGTGGAGTTCCCTGCAATTTGGCTTCATGCGTGGCAATCCAATCGAGGGTCTGTTCGAACGGCATGGGCTTACCAATTCCAAAGCCTTGAACATGGTCACAACCCAGTTGGGCCAACAAGGCATGTTCCCCTACAGTTTCAACACCCTCGGCCAGTGTTTCTAGTTCCAATCGTTCGGCCATGGTTAGAATGGCACCGATCATGCGCTGTTGTTCAGGGTCGCAATCGGCTTTCATGACAAAAGATCGGTCGATCTTAATGCGTGACACTGAAAACCGGCGGATAGAGGCAATGGAAGCATGGCCAGTGCCAAAGTCATCTAGATCAATGCGACAGCCAAGAGCCCCCAAGCCGGTGATGTTGCGTGTGATTGTATCATCGGGGGTGTTTGAAAAGACCGTTTCAAGAATTTCGACTGATAGCCGCTCGGGCTTCAGGTCGAACCGGTCCAATTCCCATTGGATTTTGTTCACCAACCCTGGGTTTTGCAGCTCATCTGAGGCAAAGTTCACCCCAACCCGTGGGACACTCACGCCAGCACGATCCCAGGCTTTCAGCGAAGTTAGGGCATGATAGAGTATGACCTCTCCCAATCGTTCCATCTGCCCCGCTTGATCAATTAGTGGAAGGAAAACATCTGGGTTGATGACGCCCCGTACGGGGTGAGTCCAGCGTGCGAGTGCTTCGAACCCCGTGACTTTGCCGGTATCTGTTGAAATCTGCGGCTGATACCAAGGCTGGATCTGGCCATTCTCTAGGGCCGCGACAATTTCCCCGCGAAGATCGCTCTTGATTCGGGTTTTGCGCCGCATGTCTTCTGAATATGCGCGGATCGCTGAGGGGCCAGCCTGATGGGCCTCGTGCAACGCGGTGGTGGCAGCATCTAGCCAATCCGTTGCGGTTTTACCAGGTGCACGGTTGAGTTGACAGAAACCGACCGAGCAAGAAACGTAGACTGCCAAGCCATCCAGAGAGATAGGTTCTTCGATTGAATTCTGGATGCGCCCCGCAAGTTGTATGCAGAGTTCCAAGTCCAGCTGGGGAACAGGAGAGAGGCAAACCGCGAATTTGCGATCCCCAAGCCGTGCAACTGTATCGTTGTCACGTAGGGTTGCCTGAATGCGCTCGCCGCTGCGTTGGGCTATGCTATCACCGGCGCTTTGCCCATGCTGGCTGACCAGTTCTGGATAGTCGTCTAACTCGATTACAAAGCATGCGGTGCGCAGATCCGCGAGCGCGGCCCGTTCAAACGTCTGCTCGACAACGTTTTGAAAACCATCTCTCAACAACAGGCCCGTCACCCCATCACGCCCCGTGTCAGGAGAGACTGGCCAGCGCCCCAAAGCCCCTGCAAAGGCAAAGATCAAAGGGAAGCCAAGAGCCGCTAGGACAAGGGCTGTTTCCCCCCCGGTCCAAAAGGCTCCAAGGGTGAGTGCCGGTAGAAAGGCAAGAATCGGCGGCCCGGTTAAAATCGGGACGATTTGAGAGCGAAAACGGGATAACAGTAAGTTTGTCCGCATTGGTATCATCGGGCCTTTCACATGGACGCAAGGCGTGCATGGGAACCCTATGACGATCAGTCTGAGTCAGACGTTAACGCAGGCGAGGAATTTCCCCAGAATTTTCCTCTATTTTGTCAAAATTCAAGGCAAGCCCCTGAAAGTCAAAAAGTTTTGGATCCAAAAGGTGAGAGGGACGCGCATTCATGAGGGCTCGAAACATCACTTGACGGCGACCAGGGCTGTTCTTTTCCCAGCCATCGAGAATCTGTTTGACCTGTTGACGCTGCAACCCATCTTGGCTGCCACAGAGATCACAGGGGATGATGGGGTAGTTCATGGCCCGCGCAAATTTTTCGCAATCCGCCTCGGCCACATGGGCCAGCGGACGATAGACAAATAGATCGCCCTCTTCATTGACCAGTTTTGGAGGCATGGTGGCAAGACGCCCGCCGTGAAACAGGTTCATGAAAAACGTCTCTAGGATATCGTCGCGATGATGACCCAGCACCACGGCAGTACACCCTTCCTCGCGCGCGACACGATACAGATTGCCCCTGCGCAGCCGTGAACACAGGGCGCAGAATGTCCGCCCTTCTGGAACCTTGTCCATCACAATAGAATACGTGTCCTGATACTCGATCCGATTGGGGACACCCTTCTTTTCCAAAAACTCGGGTAGAACTGTGGCTGGAAAGCCGGGTTGCCCCTGATCCAGATTACAGGCGAGCAAATCCACGGGCAGCAGGCCACGCCACTTCAGTTCGTACAGAACAGCGAGCAGGGTATAGCTGTCTTTTCCCCCGGACAGGCAGACCAGCCAACGAGGTGTGGACCCATCCGCCGGCCGCTCGACCATACCATACTGCTCGATTGCTTCGCGCGCATATCTGACGATCCGTTTGCGCAGCTTTTTGAATTCTGTGGTCGAAGGAGCCCCGGCAAACAGTGGGTGGATTTCATCGTGATCGTCAAACATAGAGGGTCTCCGGTTGGTTCCGGGCGTATGCCACGTGCAACGGGTGAAAGCAAAGACCTAGCGAGAAACACCCGAAAATGGTACATTCCTGGCTTTTGAAAGAGGTATTTAGCGTGGACTATTTCTTATCCGTACGGGGGCGCCAAAGCGATGGCTATTCAAACAGAATGGGCGGTGCGAAGTATCTTGCGGTGCCAGAAACAGCCGGGACATACAGAAAATCTCACGAAATAAGAGTGACCCAATGGGTGCGTGATGTTCAGGCCGCGGCTGGGGCCACAGCACAGGAAAAGGGCCATATCGTTGTGTTCGTGCACGGGTTCAACACGGATCAGTGGGATATGCTGGAACGTCACCGAAAGATCCGCAAAGGGTTGGAGGCGCAGGGTTTCAAAGGCGTCGTGATCAGCTATGACTGGCCCAGCGATGGTTCTGTCCTAGGGTATACGTCAGATCGACGCGATGCGCGGCGGTCTGCCGATTTGCTCTTTTCCAACGGCATCACACGGCTTTCCAAACCGCAAACCGCGGATTGCGATTACAACATTCACGTCTTGGCCCATTCCATGGGGGCCTACCTTGTGCGCGAGGCATTCGATTACGCCGATGATGATCATGTAACTGCACAGAAAAGCTGGACGGTTAGTCAGGTGGCTTTAGTTGCGGCTGATACCTCGTCTAAGTCGATGAAGGCGGGCAACCCTAAAACCTCCTCCTTGTTGCGCCACAGTACGCGGGTGACCAACTATTACAGCCCCTTTGACGAAGTGCTGTCGGTTTCAGAGGTTAAGCGAATCGGAGTGTCCCGGCGTCTGGGGCGTGTTGGGATGCCTCAGGACCGGGCAGAAAAGGCGGTGAACCTCTATTGTGGTAAGTTCTTTAATGACAACAGGATTGGTTTTGGCGACGGCACTGCGATCACGCACAGTTGGTATTTTGATGCCCCGCGGTTCTATGAGGATTTGTTTCACACCGTCATGGGTAAACTCGACCGCGAAGTGATTCCGACTCGGGGGCGCACTGATCAAGGGAACTTGGCGTTGGTCTAAGAGTCTTTTGTGTCTTCTGGATCAGGAACCGGATCGTATCCGTCCGAGCCCAACGGATGACAGCGCCCTATTCGGCGCGCAGCGAGCCAGCTGCCCTTAACCGCCCCATGTTTTTGCAAAGCTTCCAAGGCATACGCAGAGCAGGTGGGTTGAAACCGGCAGTTAAAACCGACCCACGGGCTAAATATCAGCCTATAGGCGCGTACGGGCAGTGCAACGATGTGGGCCAATGGTGTCATGGGGGCAATCTAGGGGTAGCTGCTGCATAGAAAAAGCGGGTGCGACGAAAAAGGCGTCAGTCGTGCAGCTTGCGCAAAGCGTATTTCAGATCGTTCTGCAGCAATTGAAACGGGCGCTCAGCGGTGTCCGTTTTCTTACCGATCAACACGTAATCCCAACCGGGTTTAGCCAAGTCAGGCATCACAAGGCGGGCCGCCTCGCGCAGGCGCCGCTTGGCCCGGTTTCGCGCGACGGCGTTGCCAACTTTTTTCGAACAAGTGAACCCTATGCGAACGCCCTCGGCTTCGTCTGGTCCACGCTTGCGAGCTTGCACAAGCATCGAAGCCGTTCCCCGGCGTTTTGCCCGGGCGGCTTTTAGAAAATCGGATCGCTTCTGCAGAACCTGCATTGAGAGGCTTCTCTCAATATCTGGACGAACGGAAACCGCCGACGGCATATCCTCAAGTCTAGCTTTGCCAGTCTCGAGGGCCTTCGGCGGTGTCATGTCCGTCTGAACAGTCAGAGAGCTTATGCGCTCAGCGACTTACGACCGCGTGCACGGCGGTTGTTCAAGATTTTGCGGCCGGCTTTTGTAGCCATGCGCGAACGAAAACCATGGCGCCGTTTGCGAACCAGGTTGGAAGGCTGAAAGGTGCGTTTCATCGCTCCGTCTCCAATATATCGGTCGGGCGCGGCGTAGATTCGCCTTCCCGGGGTCTATTCGAAGCCCGTCCTCTAAAGCCAGAACGATGCCAAGTCAAACCCCATGCCCGGGTTTTGTAAGCGTTTTGCAACAAATTCTGCCGAGGTAAACAGTGAAACGTTTCAAATCATCGAAATAAACGGAAAAACCTCACAATTTCGGGGGGAAGAGATCAAGGCCCTGTGAGGTCCCTGTTGATTCTAGCGTGCAAGGCGCATGTTGAGGCCGAAGACGACACACTTAATCAAAACGGTCCCATGAGCGATTCTATGCAGATGCCCAAGCACGGGTTCGCCCGTCACATTCCTTTGCTGGTGATTCTGATCGCCGCCTGCGTGGGGTTCTTTACCCTGCGCGATTACCTCAGCTTTGAAACATTGCGCGACAATCGCGAGGCCCTTTTGGCATTCAGAGATGCCAACTACTTAGCTTTGTCGGCGCTTTTTGTTGGGGCATACATCCTGATCGTTGCCTTTTCGTTGCCCGGCGCTGCCGTGGCCTCCATGACGGGTGGCTTTTTGTTTGGGCTTGTTGTTGGCACTGC
The DNA here is from genome assembly GCF_040365955.1 of Phaeobacter sp. NW0010-22. Taxonomy (NCBI): domain Bacteria; kingdom Pseudomonadati; phylum Pseudomonadota; class Alphaproteobacteria; order Rhodobacterales; family Roseobacteraceae; genus Phaeobacter; species Phaeobacter sp. NW0010-22. The sequence goes on along the minus strand of NZ_BAABWT010000003.1, from coordinate 458,111 downwards.
GCTGAATGTCGTGTCAGCAACGGTTGGGGCATCTGCTATCTTTCTCGCTGCCCGCTGGGGTTTGGGCGCGACGTTGACGGCTAAGTTGGAAACCTCTGAGGGGACCATCAAAAAACTCAAAGAAGGCTTGCGGGAAAACGAGATTTCGGTGCTGTTTTTGTTGCGCTTGGTTCCAGCCGTTCCCTTTTTTGTTGCAAACCTTGTCCCTGCTTTGGTTGGGGTTAAATTTCGCAACTATCTGGTCACCACTGCTCTAGGCATTATCCCAGGTGCGATTGTTTTTACTTGGATTGGGGTTGGACTTGGCGGCGTTTTTGATCGGGGTGAAACCCCTGATGTGTCTCTTTTGTGGGAACCGTTTGTCATTGGACCCATTTTGGGGCTTTGCGTCTTGGCGGCGCTGCCCATTCTCATCAAGGCCCTGCGCGGCAAGAAAGAGGCCTGAACCATGGAACAGATCAAGACGGATATTTTGGTCATAGGGGCAGGCTCAGGCGGTTTGTCAGTCGCTGCAGGTGCCAGCCAGATGGGGGCTGATGTTGTCCTGCTCGAAGGGCATAAAATGGGGGGGGATTGTCTGAACTTTGGCTGTGTCCCCTCAAAGGCGTTGATTGCCAGTGGCAAAGCGGCTTATGGGCAATCTCATGCAGCGGCATATGGGGTCGCTGATGTGATGCCTCAGATCGATTATGCCGCGGCCAAAGATCATGTTCATGATGTCATTGCCCAGATCGCTCCGGTCGATAGTCAAGAACGGTTTGAGGGCTTTGGTGTTCGCGTGATCCGCGAATACGGGCAGTTTCTGTCGCCGTCGCAGGTGCAGGCAGGGGATCATGTAATCACCGCACGCCGAGTCGTTATTGCGACCGGATCATCGCCCTTGGTTCCGCCAATCCCAGGCCTCGACGGCGTCCCCTATGATACCAATGAAACCATTTTTGATCTGCGTGACAAACCGGATCATCTGTTGATCATCGGTGGCGGGCCTATCGGGATGGAGATGGCGCAGGCTCATATTCGTTTGGGCTGCAAAGTCACCGTGATCGAGGGTATGAAGGCCCTTGGCAAAGACGATCCCGAAGCGGCGGCCGTTGTGTTGGACGCTTTGCGCAATGAAGGCGTCGAAATCGCCGAGGATGCATTGGCGGCGCAAATCCGTGGGCAGGCGGGTGCGATCGAGGTCGCAGCCCAAGACGGGCGCATTTTTAAAGGATCCCATCTCTTGATGGCTGTTGGGCGCAAAGCGAACACCGATTCCCTGGCGTTGGATAAAGCCGGGATCGAAACAACCCGAACCGGCATTCAAGTCGATGCAGCATTGCGCACCAGTAACAAGAAAGTCTACGCGATTGGGGATGTCGCTGGGGGGCTGCAATTTACCCATGTGGCTGGCTATCAGGCGGGAATCATTATCCGTTCCGCTCTGTTTGGGTTGCCGTCCAAAGCCAAGACAGCACATATCCCATGGGCGACTTATACGGACCCAGAACTGTCTCAGGTTGGTTTGACCGAAGCACAAGCGAAAGAACGCCATGGCGAAACCGTAGAGGTGGTTCGGTTCGATTATAACCATAATGATAGGGCTATTGCTGAGCGTAAAACAGCCGGGTTTATCAAAGTGATGGTCGTAAAAGGGCGTCCTGTGGGCGTAACAATCGTGGGATATCAGGCTGGCGAATTGATCAACTTGTGGTCGTTGGCTTTGGCCAATAACTTAAAGATGAGTCAGGTCGCTGCGATGGTGTCACCTTATCCCACGATTGGAGAGGTGAATAAACGCGCCGCGGGGGCCTATTTCACACCCAGACTGTTTGAAAACCAGACAGTTAAACGCGTCGTTAGATTCGTCCAACGCTGGATCCCCTGATCGGGAAGGGACTTTATGCTCAATACGCTGTCTGGCCGATTTTTGATCCTGACAACGGTCTTTGTAATGCTGGCCGAAGTTTTGATTTTTGTGCCGTCCATTGCCCGTTTCCGCGAAGACTATCTGCTCAACCGCCTTGAACGTGCACAAATCGCGTCTTTAGCGTTGGAAGCCGATGATATGTTGGAAGCAAAGTTGGAGGCAGAGCTGTTGAAAACGGCGGGTGTTTTCAACGTTGTTCTACGTCGCGATGAAATGCGCCAGTTGATGTTGTCGTCGCCTATTCCGGCAGCAATTGCTGACACCTATGATTTGCGCATGGCCGGGCCTTTCGTGTTGATTAGGGACGCGGTACAGCGTTTGTTCACTCCAGAAAACCAGATCGTGCGCGTTATCGGAGAACCGGTGCGAGATGCCGGTCTGTTGATCGAAGTCACAATGGAGACCGCGCCGCTGCGGATGGCGATGATCGACTACGGGTTGCGGGTCTTATTGTTATCGGCCGTCATCTCGATTTTTACTGCCTCGCTGTTGTTCTTTGCTGTTCGCATATTCCTGGTGCGTCCGATCAAAGGTGTGGTTGGCTACATGCAGCGCTATGCACAGGCGCCCGAAGATGCACGCGGGATTATTCAACCCAAGGCCGGCGTGACAGAGCTGCGTGAAGCGGAAGAGGCTTTGCTGATGCTACAGACCGACCTGACGCAGGCTCTGAAGCAGCGAGAGCGTTTGGCGCAATTGGGTGGGGCGGTGGCCAAGGTCAGCCACGATTTACGAAATATCCTGACATCTGCCCAGTTGTTTACGGATCGTATCGAGATGAGCGAAGACCCGTTGGTCCGACGTATGGCACCCAAGTTGGTGAATTCGATCACGCGCGCGGTGTCTCTCTGCGAAAGCACGCTCGCGTTTGGACGCGCCGAAGAGCCTGCTCCGATCCTCACGATGGTGCGTTTGTATGAGGTGGCCGATGATGTGGTTGCCAGCGAACGTTTGGCCATCGCAGAGGCTTGCGTGCAGATTTGCAATGAAATCCCTGAGGATCTGATGGTGCGCGCCGATCCTGAACAGATCTTTCGGGTGATCATGAACCTTGTACGAAATGCACGGCAAGCTCTGATCGCATCGAACAACCCCGGTGTCATTACAGTTTCGGCCAGCGAGCAAGGTGAGGAATGGTGTATCGAAATTTCCGATACCGGCCCGGGATTGCCTCCCAAAGCCCAAGAAAATCTATTCACGCCTTTCGAGGGTGGGGTGCGCAAAGGTGGCTCGGGTCTTGGTTTGGCAATTTCTTCTGAATTGGTACGCGGGCATGGTGGGGATTTGTCGTTAAAGAGCACTGGACCGGCGGGAACGACCTTTGAAATTCGCCTTCCACGAGGGGACGGAACTTTTTGAAAGTTTTTTGAAGAATCGGCTTGCACCTCCCCCGCGCTAAGTCTAAATCCTGCCTCAACGGACCGATAGCTCAGCTGGATAGAGTACCTGACTACGAATCAGGGGGTCGGGGGTTCGAATCCTCCTCGGTCCGCCATCTTTCAAATCAACGAAAGATGGCGGCGTTAAACTCCAAATATTACAATAAGTTGCGCCAGAGATCATCTTTTGATCTACCTCTCTCTTTGCGATACAAAGTGACGATGACACCGCAATCGATCCCCTTTTTTCCACCAACCAATGGCCGAGCCCACGAAGTGTGCGGTGCGGGTGCGTACTTCTTTGCCTTTACGCTTGCAGGCAAGTTGGGGGGGCAAATCTTGTGGGTGCGTGAAGGCTGGCTGTCTGAGCAGATAAACCCCACAGGGTTTGGTGAGTTTGTCGATCCGCAGGCGCTTTTGGTCTCGGTTGCAAACGATCAGACAGAGGTTCTGGCGGTCGCCGAGGAGGCCCTGCGTTCGGGGGCTGTTTCGCTTGTTATTGCAGAAATAAACAAGCCTTTGGGTCTGACAGCAGGGCGTCGGCTGCAATTGGCCGCACGGGATGGAAAATCCACTGCGTTGGTTATTATCCCCCAAGATATGGGAAGCAACGCAGCCGAGACTCGTTGGCAGTGCACACCAGTATTTGATCAGGATGTCTCGACTCTGCAATGTTGGAATCTTATAAAGAACAAATCGGGAACATTGGGGGTTTGGTATGTTCGATGGGATACAGCGTCGCGTCATCTCCGTATGGTTTCCCCGGCTGGCGAGCGAGCGGGTTCTAAGGGTTCGCCCGATTGAAGGGCCGTTTGCGCTGACCCTCAAGCAAAACAATGCGAACCGTCTTTATTGTCTGAATGCCCAAGCGGAATGGCAGAATTTGCATCGCGGAATGCCCTATGCTGATGCGCGCGCTTTTTGCCCTGATCTGCAAAGTGGCCCTGCCGATCCTGCACAGGATCTGCAGTTTTTGCATGTATTGCGCCGTTGGGCCACGCGGTACTGTCCTTGGGTGGGCCTAGAGGGCGTGGATGGCTTGGTGTTGGATATCACCGGATCAGCGCATATTTTTGGCGGCGAGGGGGCCATGCTGGCGGATATGCGGGCGCGGATGACACGGGCAGGGATCTCGGTGCAGATTGGGGTCGGCGATACACGCGGCGCAGCCTGGGCTTTGGCGCACTATGGCGAAGGGGTGGCGGAATCGGGCAATATGCTGGGGGCTTTGTCAAAGCTACCGGTGGCCGCCCTGCGCCTAGAGGAAAAGGCCAGCATTGCGCTACAGCGCTTGGGATTGCGCAAAATTTCGGATCTGGCGGCGGCCCCGCGCGCGCCACTGACCCGACGGTTTGGCCCTGGCTTGCTTTTGCGGCTGGATCAGGCGCTGGGCGCGCAACCCGAAGAGATCACACCGCTGACAGCTCCTCCGCATTATGGGGTGCGCATGACGTTACCCGAACCCATCGGGTTAGTGGCGGATGTGATGGCTGGAACAGAGCGGTTGTTGGTCCAGCTGTGTCAGAAACTGAAAGCGCAGGAAATGGGCGCGCGATTGTTATGCCTGACCCTGCGCCGTGTGGACCAGGACCAGCAACAAGTCGAATTACGCCTTGCCCGCCCTTTGCGGGATCCAAGTCGGATTTTGCCGCTGTTCGAGCGGGGGGTGAATACGGTCGAAGCCGGATTTGGCATAGATCAGTTGCGCCTTGAGGCCACGCAGGTTGACTCTGTGCCTGTGCGCCAGATGAGCCACGTGTCCACCGGCGGCAAGGATCTGCTGGATGACCTTATCACTCGGATCGGAACCCGGATTGGCTTGGAAAATATCCAACGCTTTTTACCCGCGGACAGCCATATCCCTGAGCGGAGCTTTGTGATTGCTCCGGCGGCTTATTCCGACCCCGAAGGGGGCTGGGCCGTGCCGCGTCCGCGCCCTGTGCGTCTCTTTCCGCCAGAAGCCATCGTCGGGACTGGCCCCCGCCCACCGGCGCGGTTTCGGTGGCGACGGATGGCGATGACCACGGCCCGAACCATCGGGCCGGAACGCATCGCACCGGAATGGTGGCTCGAGGATGACAGCTGGCGATCGGGGGTGCGGGATTACTGGCACGTGCAGACGCGGCAGGGGCGGCGGTTGTGGCTCTATTATACGCCGCAAAACCCGGGATGGTTTGTGCAGGGGGAATTCGCATGACTGCTCTTCCGGCCCCTGCCAACAGCCCGGGATATGCCGAACTGTGCGTGACAAGCAATTTCACCTTTCTCACTGGGGCCTCGCACCCCGAAGAATTGGTGACCCGTGCCGCTGAGCTGGGATTGTCGGCGATTGCGATCACGGATCGGAATTCTTTGGCCGGGGTCGTCCGGGCGTGGTCAGCGTTGAAAGAGCTGCGGCGCGAGGCACAGGATGCAGTGCACATTCGATCTCAGCACCGGGTTGCTTCCTGTTCGCGTCAGGAAGTCGGAAACCCGCAACCGATTGCGAAACCAAGCGACCCGCACCTGCCACGTCTGATTGTCGGATGCCGCCTTGTGCTGCGCGACAGCACGGTCGATTGGGTGGCCCTGCCACGGGATCGCACAGCCTACCAACGATTGACCCGATTGCTGACGCTGGGCAAGCGGCGCACCAAAAAGGGGGGCTGCGATCTGACCCTGCAAGACGTGTTGGAGTGGTGCACCGGGATGAGCCTGATTGCTTTGCCTCAAAAGGGGCTAAGGGCATCGGTCCCTGATATCCAGCGGGTCCGAAAACAGTTTCCCAACCACGTCTTTGTCGGGGCATGCCCTCGTTATGATGGCAGCGACCAAGCCTATCTGGCGGCCTGTGCGCGGTTGGCGCAAGCCACATGCGCGCCCATGGTGGCGGTCGGGGATGTGTTAATGCACAGGGCCAGCCGCCGGCAATTGGCCGATGTGCTGACCTGTATGCGTGTGGGGGCGACGATTGATCAGATCGGAACGCAGGCCTTGCCCAATGCCGAACGCCGCCTGAAAGGGCACGCTGACATGGCGCGTGTCTATTATGAATACCCGGGGGCCTTGCGGCGCACGCTAGAGATTGCCGATAGATGCAGCTTTGATCTGCAAGAGCTGTCGTATGAATATCCGGATGCGGACACAAACCACGAAACCCCGCAGGTGCGGCTGGAACGTTTGGTTCACGAGGGTCTAAAGCGCCGCTATCCAGCAGGCGCATCCGACAGGGTTCACGCGCTGGTGGCCAAAGAGCTCGCGCTGGTTCAGGATTTGGGGTTTCCGGCTTATTTTCTGACGGTCCACGACATCGTGCAATTTGCCCGATCACAGGACATCCTGTGTCAGGGGCGCGGTTCGGCGGCGAACTCGATCCTGTGCTATCTTTTGGGGATCACGGATGTCAGCCCTGAACAGATTACGATGGTGTTTGAACGCTTTGTGTCCAAACACCGGGGTGAACCGCCTGATATTGACGTGGATTTTGAACACGAGCGCCGCGAAGAGGTCATTCAGTGGATCTATCAGAAATACGGCCGCGAGCGTGCGGGGCTCTGTGCCACGGTGATTCATTTCCGATCCCGGGCCGCGATCCGGGAAGTGGGCAAGGTGATGGGCCTGTCTCAGGACGTGACCGCCGGGCTGTCGGGGCAGATTTGGGGCATGAGCAACGGCGGCATCAATGTGGATCGGATTCGCGAGCTGGGGTTGGATCTTGAAAACCGACGCTTGATGCAAACCATCCAGTTGATTGGTGAAATCATCGGATTTCCCCGCCATCTATCCCAGCACGTGGGCGGGTTTGTCATAACCAAGGGGCGGTTGGATGAACTGTGTCCCATCGAAAATGCAGCGATGGAGGATCGCACCGTCATCGAATGGGACAAGGATGACATCGACGCGATGGGCATCCTTAAGGTGGATGTGCTGGGGCTGGGAATGCTCAGCTGCATTCACAAGGCGTTTGGATTGCTTGAGCATCACGAAGGTCAGCCGATGACGATTGCAACGGTCCCACAAGAGGATCCCGCAACCTACGACATGCTGTGCGTTGCCGATGCGATTGGGGTCTTTCAGGTCGAAAGCCGGGCGCAGATGAATTTCCTGCCACGGATGAAGCCTCGAACCTTTTATGATCTGGTGATCGAGGTGGCGATTGTACGTCCCGGCCCCATTCAGGGCGGCATGGTGCAGCCCTATGTCAAACGGCGTCAGGGGCTGGAAAAGGTCAGTTACCCTTCGGCAGAGTTAAAGGCGGTCATGGGCAAAACGCTTGGCGTGCCGTTGTTTCAGGAACAGGCGATGCAGATTGCCGTGGTCGGGGCAGGGTTCTCTCCGGAGGAGGCGGACCGCCTACGCCGGTCTTTGGCCACCTTTCGTCGGATGGGCACGATTGGGGTGTTTCAGGAGAAATTTGTCTCAGGAATGCTCAAGAGAAATTATGATCGCGCCTTTGCCGAGCGTTGTTTTTCTCAGATCGAAGGGTTCGCGGACTATGGCTTTCCTGAAAGCCATGCGGCAGCTTTTGCGATGCTCGCCTATGTGTCTGCTTGGTTGAAATGCCATCATCCGGCGATCTTTGGCTGCGCGCTGCTGAACTCCCAGCCGATGGGGTTTTATGCGCCCGCTCAAATCGTGCGCGATGTGCGCGAACATGGGGTCGAAATTCGCCCGATTTGCGTCAATGGCAGCGCATGGGACAACACGCTGGAGCGTCGCCCAGACGGGGCACTGGCGCTGCGTTTAGGGTTTCGTCAAATTAAAGGGTTCAAGGAAGAAAACGCCGCCTGGATCGTGGCGGCGCGCGGCAATGGCTATCCAGATCCGCAAAGCCTGTGGTTGCGCGCAGGCTTGATGCCCACGGTGTTGGAACGCTTGGCCGAGGCGGACGCGTTCTCGGATATGGGCCTGACCCGACGCGCGGCGCTGTGGCACGTCAAAGCCATTCGAAGTCAGAAACCGTTGCCCTTATTTGATGACCCAATTGATGGCGAAAGCATCCGCGAGCCTGAGATATCGCTGCCAGTCATGAGCTTGGGTGAAGAAATCGTAGAGGATTATGTATCGACACGCTTTACCCTGCGCGCCCACCCGATGGAGCTGTTGCGCCCGACGATTCCGGGCCTCACGGCGCATGATAGATTGGCCAAGGTGCCGATTGGTCAATGTTCTGTGTGTGGGCTGGTCATAACGCGCCAACGTCCGGGCACCGCATCGGGTATTATTTTTCTCACGCTCGAGGATGAGACAGGCGTCAGCAACGTGGTGGTTTGGCCCAAAGTCTATGAGCGGTTCCGCCGTGTGGTTATGGGCGGGCGGCTTTTATATGTGCGCGGCTATCTGCAGCGCGAAGGGATCGTGGTGCATCTGATCGCACAAGATATTCAGGATATGTCGCACAAATTGTCAGAGCTGGGCCATCCGCTGGATGAAGCGATCGGGGTGACGCAGCCACAGGCCGATGATGCTCCCCGACCCCAGCAAGCGACATCAAGCGCACGCCACCCGCGAGAGCAGGCCAAGCGCCTGTTTCCCAGCCGCGATTTTCACTAATCGAAGGGCAGGAACAAAGGCCGCCCCAAGCGGGTGTGGCCTTTGCTGTCGTTTAGAAAACGTTTCGGCTATTTCCGGTTTCGCTTCCGTTTCTGTTCCGCCCGAACCAGTTTCCCCAAAGATTTATCTTTGGATTTACGTTCCTGCAGGCTTGCGGAATGAAACCGGTCCTCAGCAACGAGCTTGGTCCAACGCTGCAGTCGTGACGCATCGACCTCTCCGCGTGCTACCGCCGCTAGCACGCGACACCCGGGTTCACTTTCATGTTTACAGTCGGAAAATTTGCACTGGTTTGACAGCTCGGTGAGGTCCTCAAACAGTTCGGACACGCCCGATGTGGCCCCGGTGATCTGAAGCTCGCGCATGCCGGGGGTATCCAGCACAGTGCACCCATTTTTCAGCAGATGCAGCTGCCGGTGTGTGGTGGTGTGGCGCCCTTTGCTGTCGTCTTCGCGGATACCTTGGGTGGTGACATCCGTGCCAGCAAGAGTATTCACCAGCGTTGATTTCCCCACCCCAGAAGAGCCGAGAAACGCCAGCGTTTGTTTTGGTTTACACCAGGGCGCAAGCTTGACTTCGGGTTCGGCCCCGCGCGCATCCAGCACAACAACAGCCACACGATCAGATATCGCCTCGGCGGATTGAACATAGCTTTCAGGGTCATCGCTCAGGTCGGATTTGGTCAGCAAGATAACAGGTATTACCTCGGCCTCCAACGCAAGCGCGATATAGCGTTCCAGTCGCGCAACATTGAAATCCTGATTGCACGAGGTGACGATAAAGGCGGTGTCGATGTTCGCCGCAATCAACTGCATCTGGCGGTCCGTGCCCGGTGCCCGCCGTTGATACAGACTCTTGCGTGCCAAGACACGACTGCTGTTGGGCAATGCCTCGTTATACATGATCCAGTCCCCAACAGTGGCATCTGATCGGGGGGGCAGAACAAATTCGCCCTCGGCCCCCTGAACATGCAGGCCACTTCGGTGCACTTTGGTGACCCGCACCGGGGGCGTTCCCTCAATTTCCTCACTGCTGATTTGCTGGGCGAAAAAGGGCTGCCAGCCAAGGGTGTCTAAAACAGAGCGGGGCTCAGAACCGGTATTGGTCGATAGATTAGGAAAAAAGCGTGAATAATCACGTGTCATTGGTAGAAGCTTTCCTGCTTCGGTCTTGGGCAAAATCCAAGACGCAGAGTGTCAGAATATCTGAAGTCACAAATAATCGATCCATTGTGCCGCAGCAGCAAAGGTTTTCTTCGATCTGATTTGCATTGGGAGGGCGCGATGCCTCCCCACCTTAACAGGGCATAAAATCTCCATTGATGGACAGAGATATATGCGGTTGCGCCAACATTGCAAGTTGGCGCAGCGCCAAATTTGGATCAGGGCGCAAACCTGCGCCCTGAACGCATCACTCGGCAGTGTCGCGAATGACGAAATGTTTGGTTGTTGTTTCCACAACTTCCCAGAAGCCGCGAAACCCATCAGGGATCAAAAAGCTGTCGCCGGTTTTGAAATCACGACGTGTCCCGTCTTCGTGGATCAGCGCGCAGTGACCGGAGACGATATAGCAGTATTCGTCTTTGTCGGTGAACGCATGCCACTTACCGGGGGTCGACGTCCATGTGCCGGCCGAGAGTTTACCATCGGGGCTGGTGAAATGCATGCCAACCTTGTGGTGTGGATCGCCGTCTACAACACGATCAGGCAGGTCGGCCAGACGGCGTTCGCTGCGCACGGCGGGCTCGTCCAAAAGAGAGATGACTTGGGTCATGTGGTTCGTCCTTGAATGAAAAGGCCCCCAGAAGAGGGGGCCTTGTGTTTGCTTAGATCACTTCGTCTTGCAGATAGTACCACACATAGGCCATGCGCTGTCCCATCCGCCGGAAGGGCGTCAAAAGGCCATGACTCGGCAGGGGAGAGGTGAAAATCGGCAAGTCAAAAGCCTTGTCTTTTTTGCCTGCAACCAGCTGTGCCATGCGACGTCCTGCCTGCGCCGAATACATCACGCCATTGCCGCCATAGCCCATCGCGTAATAGATCTTTTCGTTGGGGTTTGGCTGGAAAATACGAGGCATCATGTCGTGGCTTACGTCCACCCATCCCCACCACGAATATTCGAGATTGATGTCAGTCAGAGCCGGGAATTTGCGGGCCAGACCCTTTTGCAGCATCTCCAGGTGTTTGCCGTTTTCCGCATCGTTGCCAGTGACCGCTGAACGGCTGCCGATCTGCATCCGATTGTCAGGCAGCAGACGATAATAATGGCGCAGCGTCCGGGTGTCAGTCAGCGGCGATTTAGTCTGGATACCACAGTCTGCCAGTTCGCCGTTAGTCAGTGGACGCGTCACCATTGAATTTGACAGGATCGGCATCAAGCGGTGTTTGGTCTTCTTGTTTAGACCGGGCGCAGTATAGCCGGCTGTGGCCAACGCCACGGATTTGGCTTTGACGATGCCACCGGGGGTGCGCAGGTGATGTACGCCATTCACGGTTTCCCAACCCATCACCGGGCTGGCGGTGTGGATCTTTGCGCCAAGTCGACGAGCCATGTTCACATAGCCAAACGCGAGTTTGCCTGCGTGAATACAGGTGCCGTCGGGTTCCCACATGGCACCGGCGGCTTCTTGGTCTTTGACGTGATCTGCGTGCAGCTCCTCACGCGACATGACGCGCGATTTGTAGCCAAAGGTGCTGTTCAGCAGGTCGCTTTCTTTTTGCAGACCAGCCATCACTTTGTCGCGGTGTGCGATGTAATAGTGCCCACCCGTTTGCGGGTCACAATCGATATCGTCCTGCGCGATCAGATCTTCGAACAGCTCAAACGCTTCTGAGACTTCGCGATGCATGCCCTTGGCAACATCCACGCCCCAGCGCTTGATCCACTGCGACCGCTTGAGTCGCCCGGATGAGATCTGGGCCTGTCCGCCATTTCGGGTGGAACAGCCCCAGGCCACTGTGTTGGCCTCGAGCACGACAGCCTTGATGCCGTGCTCTTTGGCAAGGTGGATAGCGGTGGACAGCCCGGTGTAACCGGATCCGATGACAACAACGTCTGCCTCCATGTCGCCGGATACGGGACCATCATCTTGGGGCGGTTCGCCCGCTGTTCCGATCCAGTATGTCGGCGCATGCTCCCGGTTATGGCCCGGACCCGCGTCAACGACTGGATCGTATTTCGGGTCATAGCTGGCGCGCGGCCAATGCCGTGGGATGCTGTTGTCCACCATTTGCTTATTCCTCCTTAATCGTCAGGTGCTGGTCAGGCTTTGAACGCAGGGCGGGATTTCCGCAGCGCTTGTTTTACGACCAGCTGGCCGTCACGAACGGTGAACAGGTCAGCGCCTTCAGCTTCAACGCGCATGCCATTGCCATCGGTACCCGAGAAGGTCCATTCGGACACGGCACGATCACCGTGTACAAAGTGGCTATGATGATCCCAGTGCGCGTCTTTCATGCCGCCCCAGACAGCCGAAAAGGCGGCTGCGATGGCTTCTTTGCCCTCGATCTTGTTGCCGAACTTTTCGTCCCCACCAACGGTATAGAACACGCAGTCATCCGCAAAGTGGGTCATCACGGCGTCGATGTCGTGACGGTTGAAAGCGTCAAACGTATCGGCGAGATCCTGTGCGGTCAGGGTTTTTGTCATTTCTTTTTTCCTTTGCTTAAAGAGAGATCACTCGTCATCCGTGGGATGAGGAACGATGAGTGTTGGGATTTTCGAGCGCCGCAGCACGCGTTTGGCTACGGTGCCCAAAAAGGTATGCGAGAACCCGTGGTCATGGGCCCCCAGAACAATAAGGTCACAGCCCATTTCTTGCGACCGGCGCAGGATGACTTCGGCGGGGTGACCATCGGTGACCTCGATCGAGGTCACTTGGTCCCGGATCTTCGCATCATCACCTTCGAAACGCGCCCAGAAGTTGGCTTGCCGTTCCGCTAGGATCTTGCGCACCATTTCATGGCGGCGCTCGGTTGCGGTGCGGCGGGTTTCCTCGTTCAGGATGAACATTTCCATGGTGATCTTAGCGTCATCCGAGATCGGCTGGTTCACGTGCAGGACATGAATTTCAGCTCCGGTGGCCTGCGCAATGCTGGCAGCATGGCGCAGGGCGTGGGTGGAGTTTGCCGAAAGATCGGTTGCGAACAGGATACTGGTGATCATCTGTTTCATGATTTTATCCTTTCAGATCAATAGCCGAACACACGGGGCAGCCACAGGGACAGTTCCGGGAAGAAGGCGATGACAAAGATTGCAATCGTGTTCACCGCTGCAAAGGGCAGAGCACGGATTGAGATTTGTTCGATTGAGATGTTCGAGATACCCGACGCGATGAACAGGTTTTCGCCTAGCGGTGGTGTCTGGAAACCAATACCCAGCGTACAGACCATCACCACACCAAAGTGGATCGGATCGATACCAACCGAATAGGCCACCGGCAGCATCACAGGTACCAGGATCAGGATGGTTGCCAGTGTCTCCATGAACATGCCGACAAACAGCAGGAAGAAGATGATCAGCGCCCAGATCACGTAAAGGTTCTCGGTAAAGCTCAGCATGCTATCCGCGATGATGGCCGGGATTTGGTTTTCTACCAGCAGGCGTCCGAAAACGGTGGCCGTGAACAGGATCAGCAGAACGCGCCCGGTCAACCAAGTGGTGGCTTCCAGCGACTGGAACAGCGACTGCCATGTCAGTTCGCGGTAGATGAACGCACCCACAACCAGAGTGTAGAAGATCGCAACAATCGCAGCCTCGGTCGGTGTGAAGAACCCGGAATAGATACCACCCAAAATCACCAGCGGTGCCATCAGCGACCAGAACCCACGGTACATTTCGCAGCCAATGTTCTTTGCAGACCAACCCTCGGATACGCCTTTGTAACCGCGCTTTTTGGACATGAAATAGTTCAGGATCAAAAGGCTGGTTGCGATCAGGAACGCAGGAACAAAACCAGCGATGAACAGTTTCGAGATGGAGACCGACGAGAAGGTGCCGAATTTTTCGACCGCTTCCGGGGGCGGGGCCATGCCGAGCGCGGCAATGCCGAAAATCACCATTGGGATGGAGGGAGGAATGATGATGCCGAGACCACCAGAGGAGGCGGTGATTGCAGAGGCATAGCCACGCTCATAGCCGCGGTCGATCATGGCAGGGATCATCAGCATCCCCACCGCCGCGGTTGTTGCCGGGCCAGAACCCGAGATTGCGCCAAAGAACAGACACGCCATGACGGTCGCCGCAGAAATGCCACCGGTGAACGGACCGGCAAGGCTTTCAGCCACGTTGATCAGGCGTTTTGAGATACCAGCGGCCTCCATCAAGGCACCGGCTAGGATAAAGGCGGGCAGGGCCATCAGCGGGAAGGACCCGACCGAAGTAAAGGCGATCTGCACGAATTTGATAGGGTTATCGCCCAAGTAAAGGAACGAGATGAGGGAGGAGACCCCCAGCGCCACCGTGATCGGCGCGCCAATGAGAAGGAGGATAAGAAAGGATCCAAACAGGATGCTTACGATTTCGGTTTCCATAGTATTCTACCTTTGAATTCTGTCGCGCTGATCAGGATTTGGCGGCGTCGGTCGCCGCTTTGATCTCGTCCAGGTCGATCTGGTCGGGATCGGCGATGTTTTCGCCTTTGATCAATTTGCGGTAATTCACCTGCAGGATGCGGATAGTCATCAGCGCGAACGCGATGGGGAGCACCATGTAGATGTATTTCATCTCAATGCCCAAGGTCTGTGATTTCCAGAACTTGTTCATCTTGTTGAAGACGAAATCATAAGACAGGTAGAGGAAGCATACGTTGAAAAAGATCCAGAATAGATCTGCAAACGCTTCGATATATTTGATGTAGTGATCGGGCAGGAACTTAAATTGGAACGTAACGCGGTTGTGCGCGCTCATCTTGGCGGCATAGCTGGCGCCAAAGTAAACGAACCAGACGAACATGTAGACCGATAGCTCTTCGATCCATGAAAATGAGTATCCAAATGCCTCGCGTGAGACGATTTGAACAAATAACAAAATGACAAAGCCTGACAGCAAGACCCGGCAGATCACGCTCTCGATATTGTCCAGAAATTTCCAGAACATTTCTTTTCCCTCCTCCCAGAGCGGAGAAGCACATGTGCGCTTCTCCGAGATTTTTTAGCGATTTACTTAACCGGGTCGCGACCGATTGCTGCCAGAGCAGCATTCACTTTTTCGATGCCGCCAACCGACTCATAGAACTGAGGCCATACAGCTTCGGTTGCGAGTGAGATGAACTCTTCTTCGTTGTTCTCAGGGTCGACGATTTCCATGCCGCGCTCTTGAAGAGTGGCTTTGATGGTCGATTCCTGATCGCGCAGATACTGAGCAGAGAAGGCGGTTGCAGCTTGACCAGCAGCCAGAACGGCAGCTTGATCGTCAGCGGACATGCCCGAGAATACAGCCTCGGATACGATCAGTGGCTCGATCGAAAACAGGTAACGCAAGTTGGTGATATAGGACTGAACTTCGTCGAACTTCATCGCGTAGTTGGTGATGTAAGGGTTGTCCTGTGCATCAACAACTTTGGTCTGCAGGCCAGCAAAAGTTTCGGACCATGCCATTGGTGTCGGATTTACGCCCCACGACTGGTATGTCGCGATCATGATTGCGTTTTTGGGTGTACGGATAACCAGATCCGACAGATCCGCAACCGACTTAACAGGGTGCTTGGAGTTGGTCAGAACGCGGAAGCCCGAGTAAGCCCAACCGATGATGCGTACACCGGAATCACGCAGTGTGTTTTCTACCAGCTCTTGACCGATCGGGCCTTGGGTCAGCGTTTCCGCATCTTCCAGGCTCAGGATCATGTAAGGCAGTGTCAGCGTGCCAACGGTTGGCGAAAACGGTGTCACGTTGTTGATCGCTAGGATCGAGAAATCCAGCGTGCCGATGGCCGCTTCGTTAACGGTGTCCTGCTCGGAACCCAGCTGACCGTTCAGGAACAGTGACGCTGTGTGGTCGGTGTTTTTTTCCAGTTCGGCGATGAAAGCTTTGCCCAGTGCTTCTTGTGTGCCGCCTGCGCCGTCACCAACTGCGATCTTGAAGTTCTTCGCGTCAGCCGCGCCAGCAGCCATGATTGCTGCGACAGAAACGGCTGCAGTCAGGGTGCTGAGCTTT
Source organism: Phaeobacter sp. NW0010-22 (assembly GCF_040365955.1). Taxonomy (NCBI): domain Bacteria; kingdom Pseudomonadati; phylum Pseudomonadota; class Alphaproteobacteria; order Rhodobacterales; family Roseobacteraceae; genus Phaeobacter; species Phaeobacter sp. NW0010-22. The sequence continues at coordinate 442,139 of NZ_BAABWT010000003.1, read as the reverse complement.
TTGAAAAATGACATGGAGGTCCTCCCATTATGTCTGATGATCGAGGTGCGCGCTGACACGGGGAGAGATGGTCAGTCCGATTCTGCCTCGGTGTCAGGTGTGATATGGCCAATGACATGTTTCTCAGATACAAACTTATTCGCGCAAAGTTTGATGAATGGCGAACATACATGTTGAAGAAATCTCTTGTTACCCGAATTGCAGATGCGGATTTAAGGTTGCTGAGGATTTTCAAGACCGTGGTAGAAAGTGGCGGTCTTTCTGCTGCGGAAACCGAGCTGAACATCGGGCGATCAACGATTTCCAAACATATCTCGGATCTTGAAACCCGTTTGGAATTGAAGCTGTGCAACCGGGGGCCAGCGGGGTTTTCGCTGACCGAAGATGGGGCACAGGTGCTGCAAGCAACCGAAGATTTGCTGGCTGCGGTGTCTCGGTTTCGAGTTGAAGTGAACGAGATCAAGGAAAATCTGGCAGGAACGGTTCGTGTGGCCCTGTTTGACCAATGTGCCTCAAACCCGGAATCGCATCTGGCCCGTGCCATTGGGCGGTTCAAGGATCTTGCGCCAGCGGTTCAGGTCGAGCTGTCGCTTGAACCGCCGAACGTAATTGAAAGCCAAGTGATCGAAGGTCAGCTGGATTTGGGGATTATTCCGTTGAACCGGACATCGGAAAGCCTGGACTATATCCCGATCTATGGCGAGCACATGTATATGTACTGCGGGATCGGGCATCCGTTTTTTGGCGTTGATCAGTCTAAGATATCAATGGAGGAGGTACGCGACAGCAACTACGCGGGTATCAGTGTAAATTCTCCCAACCTGTTGATTGGGCAGCGGTTAAAGCTAAGGCGCGAAGCGACGGTACAATCGGAACAGGCGCTTGCCATTCTGATCATGTCCGGGCGCTATATTGGGTTTCTGCCGGACCACTTGGCCCAAACATTTTTGGATCGACGGTTGATGCGAGCGGTGAAGGCGGACAAGCTGCATTATCGTACGCAGTTTGCGATTATCACGCGCAAACGTCCTGAACCGAACCGAATTACCCGCGTCTTGCGTGAAATGTTCGTCCGTGCGCACAGCGCCGCGTGACTGATCCGTCTGGGGCCAAGGAGAAATGCACCCAGTCGCTCAGAGGAGATTGGCTGGGTGTGAATTTGATCCTGTTATTGGGCCACTAAACGAGCGTCTGACTCGGCCGTCGGGGCGGTGAGCTGTTCCGCCTCTTCTTTGGTGGGGGCATACATGTCATCAAATCGTTTTTTGCGTTGGTCTGGCGACAGCTGTTCAGTGCGCTGCGCAATGCTCCAACGTACGCCAAACGGGTCTACTATGACGGCGGTCAGATCGCCCCACCATGTTTGGGTGACCGAGGACACAATATGGGCCCCATTGTTGATCGCGCGCTCGTAACACTCTTCGACATTGTCCAAATAGTGATGCAGCGTAACGTGACCGATCCCGGCGTCTGGCAAGGCTGTTTCATCAAGGCTCAGCACAAGAGTTGTGCCGGATATCTTGATCGTTGCATGCAGGGTGATGTTTGTCTCTGGCAGAACAAGGGTTTCTACGGTTTCAGCCCCCAGCGTCTCCGCGTAAAACGCGATGGCATCCGGGATATTGGCAACCGAAATCATGGCGGTGACCGCGTTGAACCCTTTGGGCTTGGTTGGGATTTTTGCGTGTGTTGGCATGGTTTTTCTTTCTCAAATCAAAGAACCAATCAGGGCGTTGTGTATGTCACCCGGCCTGGTGGTCAGGTGTCGGCAGGGCGGCAGGCAGCGCCGGAATAGTTGCGGTTCCGGTCGGGCGACCCGGTTTTTTAAGCGGCCCGAGTGAGTTGAGGTAAGTTCTGTCAAATTCGGGCTGATACACTGGGAACTCAACCGTGTTGTCGCGAAAGCTCTTAAGCGGTTGCCCCATGTTAAGAATGCCGTTGCGGCGCTGTCGGCGGACCAGTTCGAAATCAACTTCGATCGGGATCATTTCTTCTTGGACATTGCCGCGGTGCAAAACCTGTCCAGCAGGGTCGATGACCATCGAATACCCATTGCCGCCAGCCAGCAGCCCATTGATATGAAAGACATAGCTCTGGAACATCGCGGCTGACCCCTGAGCAATCGCCAGATCCGCAGGCCGATCGACAAAGCTGGCGAGAACGGGATTGATGATCACCTCTGCGCCCATCGAGGTTAGGGTGCGGGTCACTTCTGGGAACCACAAATCGTAGCAGATAGAGACACCAAACCGCCCGACCGAAGGTACGTCAAATACGCAGAACTCGCGGCCGGGTGTGACGCCTTGCTCGTACGGGGTAAAAGGGAACATCTTGCGGTATCGGGTGACCACTTCACCTTCTGGGCTGAAAACCGGTGTGGTGTTGTAGATCGCCCCATCCAGCTTTTCGAAATAGGATCCCGGAATCAGCCATGTGTCATAGCGGCGAGCCATCTCTGAAAACTCGCGCTCAAATGCGCCGCCCATGGGTTGTGCCGCGTGTATGGCTGGGCCGTGCGCGGCCAATTCCGAAAACACAACCATCTGCACCCAAGGGTAGAGGTGAAACAGGATTTCCATCCGCTGTCGCATCTCTTCAATATTGCGATGTGTTGTGATGTGCATCTGAATGCCTGCAATGGCAAATCTGGACATTACCGGGTCTCCTTTGGTGGGGGCGTCAGGTCAAGAGATAGGTTGGCCCAATCCTGATCCTGCCCAAGGTGTGTGCGTCGCCAGAATGCGGCGAGCCGATCCTGTTCGGGGCCAGTATTCTTGGTGTGCATGTCGCTGAGAAACGCCGAATACCAACCCGGCACCGGGCGGTCGGGTGTATAATGGGTTGAGGCCAAGGCGCGTGATCCCGTCTCGGAATAAGCAATCGCTTGTTGGCGGGCGGTGACGGCTCGGATGTTCCATTCCAGCCGGGTTCCATCTCGCCAACTTAAACGCGCTGTTCTCTGAATTGGCCGATATGTGGCCGTGTAAACGGTGCCAAAGCCTCGTCGGTAGTTTGTGCTGAAAACGGGACTCTGGTTGAAAACTCTTAGCAGGTCTGCTGCGCTGGTTTGCTGTCCCTGCAGCACCGTATCAAGGTGTCTTGCCCGCTCCAAGGTGTTCGAAACGCGCCCGTGCATGGGCCATTCCACACCTAATTGATGGTTTGTGGCCCAGGCTTGGCGCCGTACAATGGCAGGGCGGTCTGGGGCGACATAAACAGTGGCCCAGTTCCCCGCCGCGTCAATCAGAGACACGTTATAAGACATGTGAGATGGAACGGTGCGCAGCACTTCAATGCCATCTGCAACATCTCGGCAGGTTTGCAGGAGATAGCGGATAATCACGGGAATGCCGAACCCTTTGGCCACCTCGATTCGCCCTCCAAAGGTGAGCGAAGCGGCCAGACCGAATTCGTTCATGCCATCAGCCAGCCCCGATAGCGCTTCGACCATGCCCGCCACGCGGGTTCCAGACCAATTGGTTGACAGGAATGTTGCCTCGTTCAAGGCGGGATCCAGATCGTAGTTCCGAATAAGATAGGGGCCTTGGTCGTCAACGGCGACCACTTGCGAGCAATTGACCAGATATCTGGGTGGGCACCAAAAGCTCAGGAAGTGGACCAAATCGTCGTCCGCTTCCACTGTGTTACACAGGGTGTCCCAAAGGCTTTCGTATTCCGGCATCGCGCGGCGCACGGCGCGGCGCATTTTTGCGTTGGGTATTTGGCCCGTCGTGCGTTGCGTGAACCATTCACGCCAGCCCGGCCATCCATGCGCCACCACACTCTGCCACGCCTCACCGGGGGTGTTTTCACACATGCTGCGAAACGTGAGTTGCATTATGGGCTGCCTTTGACGGGTGTGTGCGTTGGCTTATTCGTAACACTATGCATCATAATGTCAACATTATGATACATAGTGTTGGTTCTTGCCAAATTCCAAAGGTGCCTCATTCGCCACCATTTGCCGGTGGTGCTCGGCTCAAAGCGGACGGTCAGCAGGCAAAGTGATCCCTAAAACCATTTTCCCGCCGTCATATTGACCGGCAGCGTTGGGTGGGAATTGGGTGACAAGGGGACGCTCTGGAATTTTGCCTTGATGGCCTTGTTCCATTTTTGCGCCCGCTCCAGCAGCTCGCGGTTATCGGATTGCATCCGGCCACGGGCCAGCAAGCAGCCCAGATCGGCGCCGTGATAGCAATACTCACCCACGCCGTAGACACGCAGATAAAAGGCTTCGGTCTCATCACCAATGGCATTGATATTATAGGACGCGCGCAAGAAAGTGATGTCGCCGTCTTCGTCCATCTTCCAAAGCCCCGATTGTGGAGCTTTGGTGATCAGCTCTACCTTGTCTTCTGTTTGCTTCAGGATCAGCTGGGTCCAGTGGTCGTAGTGATTCCACCTAGATTGCACTTCGGTGATGTCGATTTCATATTCTACATCCATGAATTCCAGCAGGTGGAACAGGAACAGCGGGCAGCCCCCATAAGTCGAAGTGATTAGATTGGTTGGGGGCGAAGCGCCGGAAATGCGTGGGTTCAATTCGCCCAAATAGACCTCGCCGGTGTCTGTATCCAGTAGAAAATCGATACAGAACACGCCTTTATAGCCCTCTTGATACAACCGATCGCCAAATTTGCGGGCCATTTCCCGAACTTTTTCCGGCACTTCATCAGGCAAGATGGAGGGGGAAATATCATTGCCACACCATCCGCCTTTGTAAGGCGTAATTTCTTCAAAGCCGGTGATATCGGTCATGACGGGACCGACCAGTGTGCCATGTCGCGTGGCGCAGCCTTCGATTGTGCCGGGCAGGTGGTTGAGCCGTTTCATGATTTTGAGATGCTGGCCAATGATCTTGCCTGACACGGCATCCCAATCATCCTGCGATTTGATAAAGAACGTGGTGCGTCCGCTGTCCCCATATGGGGTTTGTACAACCAGATCTTTGCCCAGACCCGCCCGTTCGGCCAGTTTAGACAATTCGCCATAAGTGTTGGCCTCACCCATGATATTGGGTGCGCTGGGCACGCCGGCCTCATTGCCTAACCGGGTGGTTTCGATCTTGCTGTCGAGCCGGTTGCGCAAAGCATCCGATGGGAGCGCGATCGTCAGGCCGATGTCTTCGCACAGAGCCTCTGTTTGGGCGTCAAATTGAACAAACAAGGCCAGTCCGGGTGGTTGAGACTTAACGCGGTCGCGGAATTCCGGGTGGTCCACCAGATAGTTGCCGACATCCTCCATGGACTTGAAATCCTGTGGCTCTGCTTGTGTTGGCAAGACAACGCGGGGATGACGGCCGTCAAAGATGTCAAAGTAGTTCACGAACTCAAGCCCGCCGACCCATTGGTCCAACCCCATCAGGTTAAACGGGGTCGGCATAATCACATAGATCGGCGTCTTGTTGCGGCGCAGGTATCTGTAGATTTCAGTCAGCCCGCGAAGGGGGGGAGTTTCTGTATTCATGGCTGACCGATTCCTTTTGATTTCAGCTTTTGGTGATTGACGCTGCGGCAGCTTTGATTCGCGTCTTTGCAAGGGAAGGCTGAGAGGATTTGCTTTGAATGATGATCGTATTATGCTCATAATATTGAGGTACATATTTTTCAAGACCATCGCAATTTTCTCCGATTTTCTGAATTTATCTTTTAAATACAGGCATGTTTCTGACGATGTTGTAAGGTTGACTGGTAAATGTAATCAAAAATCAAGCGAAAAGTGCATAATTTATTGCGCAACATGTAAGGCGCGGTGTAGGACTTACCAACGCTGCCGCTTGGGATCTGACCTCTGGGTACGGGATGGCGCAGCGAGAAATTGGGGACTCTGTCCCGTTTTGGAGGATCAAAATGAAATTCAGCACATTCACTCGCCGCGCCGCTTTGGGTGCGATTGCAGGCGCTGCAGCGCTCGCCGCAGTCACCACAAGCGCCTCAGCTGACACCGTGCGTCTGCGCTTTCACACGTTCTACGGTACCGAAATTGACCCAATCGCAAAGAAGTTCCGCAAAGCGGTCAAAGAAGCGTCAAACGGCACACTGCGCATTCAGTACTTTCGCGGCGGAGAGCTGGTGGCCTCGGATCAGTTCGCGGATGCTGTCTCCAAAGGGACCGTTGATATTGTGCATGGCACAGGCGGCTACTGGTCTGGTCAGATTGACATCGGCAACATCGAAGCGGGTCTGCCCGGCGCATGGGCCAGCGTTGATGAGGCAAAGGCCCTGTTCAACAGCCCCGAAGTTGATGCGTTGTTGACCGAAGCCTACGCCGAAGCCGGGACAGTGTATTTGGGCAAAGGTTACGGTCATAACTATGACCTGCTGACCAAAGAGCCGATCACATCGCTCGCAGACCTGAAGACTCGCAAAATCCGTGCCACGTCAAACGTCGCCAAGGTACTGAACGCATTTGACATCCCAACCGTCTACCTGCCCGCGCAGGAGCTTTATATTGGTATGTCGACTGGCGTGATTGATGGTGCCGTTTACGGTGGCCCGGTTGAGTACGAACAGCTTAAGCTGCACGAAACCGCGACGAACTATACCTTTATGAACATGTTGATGCCGGGTTGGACTGAAACCTTCCTTGCCAACCCTGCGGCTTGGGACAAACTCTCGGACGAGCATAAGCAGATCCTGGAAACTGCGATTGCACAGTTTGCTGATGACATCCACCAGTGGCTGTCAGACGGCAACGAAGGTGTCGCCGAGGGCACTTTTACCTATGCGACGTTGCCCGCCGAAGATTCAAAGGCGCTGACTGCTGCTGCTCAAGGTGTATGGGCGGAAGAGGCCGCGCGCTCGGATCGCAACAATGCGTTCGTTGATGCACTGGTTGCCAACGCCAAGGCGCAAGGCCGCCTGTAATGAGTTGGGTGACCAGATATCTGGTCGCCCAGGACGGCCTGTCCGAGTTTGTCGGACGGGCCGTGTCATGGTTGACCCTGGGTATGATCTCCGTGCTGATGCTGGAAATCATCGCCCGTTACTTTCTTAATTCTCCCACCATCTGGGCGCATGAAACTTCGACAATGCTGTACGGTGCATTTTGCATGTTGGCGGGTGCCTATACCCTGCGCCATCGGGGGCATGTCCGATCCGAAGTGATCTATGGCCTGATGGGGCCGCGCGGCAAAGCGTTCTGTGACACCATCATTTTCACGCTGGGCTTGGTTGTGCTTGGTGTCTTTTTCAAAATGGCCGTTGAATTCGCCGCCGACAGCTGGGCTGTTCGAGAGTATTCGAACAAAAGTATCTGGCAACCTGCCATCTACCCGATCAAGACGGTCATCCCCGTCGCGGTTGGTTTGGTGATCTTGCAGAACATTGCTGAATTGCTGCGTGCCGTACTGGTGCTGTTTGGGGTGGATTTTGTCGATCCCCGCGACGGCGAAGACGAAACCGATATTGATCCGGAACTTCTGGAAGCCGCCAACAAGTAAGGCGCATTTACGCGGGGGACATGCGGTCACCCGGAGAGGAATACATCATGGCTGAACTCGATCCGCTGGCCATTACGGCGATCATGTTCCTGTCGATGCTGGCGCTGATGGCGATGGGCTCGCCACTTGCTTGGGCATTGACAATTTCCGGCGTCGGCAGCGCCTTTGTTCTGTGGGGCCCAGGTGGGCTCGAGCTGCTTGTCAGCTCCACCTACAGCGCGATGGACAACTTTCTGCTGGTGGCGCTGCCGCTCTTTATTTTCATGGGGCTGGTCTTGCAACGGTCGGGGATAACCGACGACCTGTTTGAAATGATTCACAAGCTGATGGGCGGCGTGCCCGGTGGCCTTGGGGTCGGAACCGTCATCATCTGCGCGTTGATTGCTGCGATGGCCGGCGTTTCGGGCGCGGCCACGGTTAGCCTTGGCATCATTGCGCTGCCCGCGATGTTGAAGCGGGGGTATGACAAAAAGCTGGTGACCGGCACAATCATGGCCGGTGGCGCGTTGGGCTTTCTGATCCCGCCGTCTGTATTAATGATCATCTACGCGTTTCTCAGTCGGGATTCGGTCGGTAAGCTGTTCGCCGCAGGCCTGATGCCGGGTCTGATGCTGGCAGGGATCTACATCGCCTATGTCCTGATCCGCTGCCGGATCAATCCAGACCTTGGCCCACCAGCCCCTGTCGAAGATCGCTTTAGCGGCCTTGAGAAACTCAAATCCCTGCGCCACCTGATCCCGCCCGGGGTTTTGATCGCAACCGTTCTGGGCTGTATTATCGGGGGCGTGACCTCTCCGTCTGAGGCATCCGCGATTGGCGCGTTCGGGGCGTTGGTGATTGCGGCCCTGCATGGGCGCGTCAACTGGGACATGCTGCGGTACGTGATGCTGACAACGACCAAGCTGATGGGGATGCTGATGTGGATCACCGTGGCCGCAGTGTTCTTTTCCAAAATCTATGTGGGTTTGGGCGCTGGTCAGATCGTGGGTGAGCTGATCGAAGATTTCGAACTGTCGCCGATGTACGTCATTCTGGCGATGCTGGCGACTTACTTTGTCTTGGGCATGTTCTTGGATGATTTTGCGATCGTGTTCATCACAGTACCGCTGTTCGTGCCGATCGTGCGTGATCTTGGCTATGACACCACATGGTTTGCAGTGCTGTTCATCCTGTCGATGCAGTCCGCCTATCTGACGCCACCATTTGGCTACAACCTGTTTTACATGCGCTCGGTTGCCCCACCAGAAATCACCATCGGGGACATCTATAAAGCGGCGCTGCCCTTTGTGGCATTACAGATCTTTGGTTTGGCGCTGGTAGTGATCTTTCCTCAGATCGCGCTTTGGCTGCCGTCGATCTTGTTCTGATACCTCAAGGTCTGCGCACCTCCCTGCGCTGGCCTTATCCCCCAACTCAAAGGCCGCCCTCGGGCGGCCTCTTTTTTGTCCGGGGTGTCGTGTTCAGCTGCCTTGGGGCAGGGTGGGCGCAGACAAATCCAGCGCAAGCTCTGCGTCTGAAAACTGCCATGGGCCTCGCACGCCCGGTACCCCTTCTGGGTCAATGCGCAATCCACGGGCTTGAATTTGTGGATCCTCAAACGCCTGACCGATCGAGTTGATTGGCCCGGCTGGGACAGTGGCGGCCTCCAGTGCAGTCAACAGATCGGCCGAAGACCATGGCTTGAGCGCCAGTTCGATCTGCTCCGTCAGCGCCTCGCGGTTGCTGACGCGCAGTTGGTTGGTGGCATACTCAGGATCTGTCGCCAGATCGGGGCGCGCGACAACGGCGCAGAACCGCTGAAACTGCCCATCATTGCCGACCGCCAAAATGATGTGACCATCCGCCGTTGGTAGGGCTTGATAGGGTGAGATGTTGGGGTGGTCGTTTCCCTTGCGCATCGGGCTGTTGCCTGTGGCGAGGAAGTTCATGGCCTGATTAGCCAGCATCGCCGTTGCGCAATCCAGCAGGGACATGTCGATGTGCTGCCCAAGTCCGGTGCGGTGACGCTGTTCCACTGCGGCCAGAATACCAATGGTTCCGTACAGTCCGGTGACAACATCCGTGACGGCAACGCCCACTTTTTGCGGTTGGCGATCAGGCTCACCGGTGATTGACATCAACCCAGACATGCCTTGGATCAGGAAATCATAACCGGGGCGTTTCGCGTAGGGGCCTGTTTGCCCAAACCCCGTGATGGAACAGTAGATTAGGCGCGGGTTCAGTGCCTTGAGGCTGTCATAGTCCAAACCGTATTTCGCCAATCCACCGACCTTAAAGTTCTCGATCAGAATGTCGGCCTCCGCAACAAGATCACGCACTGCCTGTTGCCCTTCGGGGGTGCGGAAATCAATCGCGACCGAGGTTTTGCCCCTGTTCGCGGCATAGAAATACGCCGCCGTCTTGTCGCCGTCCCGTTCGATGAACGGAGGGCCCCATGTGCGCGTGTCATCTCCGGCTGGGGCTTCGATTTTGGTGACTTGGGCTCCAAGATCAGCAAGCGATTGGCCAATCCATGGGCCTGCAAGGATGCGGGCAAGTTCGACAACTTTCAAACCATCAAGCGGGGTCATTTACATTCCAGTTTGGGCAGGGTCACAGAGGTGCCGTGCGCTGAGGGTTACAGATACGGGGGTGTGCAGGCCGAAATCACTTCGGCTGGGCGGTCAGAGATGTTGCGAAACCGGTGTGGTTCGCGACTGTTGAAAAGATAGGCATCGCCGGCTTTCAGGACCTGCGACTCATCGCCAACAGTCACTTCCAGCTCACCGGTAACTACAATGCCACCTTCGTTTGACTCGTGTTCAATCATGGTCGATCCGGTGTCAGCACCCGCTTCATAGCGTTCGTGCAGGATTTGCAGCCCATGCAGCTTGGCGTCGCCAACCTGCTTTAACGTGATCATTTTTTGTGCCGCTTCGTTTCCTTGATACAGCATCGATGTCAGATCGCGCAGCTCGTCGGGCTTAAAGAAAGATTGATTGTTTAGTGGGCTGTCTGGTTCAAAAAATTCAGACATCGTGATTCCAAATCCGCCCAATATTTTGCGCAAAGATGCAACCGAAGGGCTGCTTCTGTTGGTTTCGATCATCGAGATCTGACCGTGGGGGACACCAGCGCTTTCGGCTAATTGCCTTTGAGATAGGCCGAATTGCGTTCTCAAGGCGCGTAATCTGCCCCCTACATCAAAGTCATCGGTCATTGTCTGTGCTCTCCCATGGATTATGCCCAAGGATAGTCGAATCGAGGGTTGATGCGCAACTTTACCCTAGTATTGCTCAATTATTTGAGCAATACATTATCCAGAATCGAAAATCAAACGGGAGGACCACCTGTGAATTCCAGTCAAACTTTGAAAGCGCGCCGTGAGGCTGCTGTTGCAACCGGTGTTGCCACCCGCGGGATCTATGCCGTGCGGGCCGACAATGCCGAGCTGTGGGATGCGGATGGCAAACGCTATATCGACTTTGCCGCCGGGATCGCTGTGAACAACACGGGCCACCGTCACCCCAGGGTGATGGCCGCCGTCGCCGCACAGTCCGAATCCTTCACTCACACCTGCTTCCACGTTGCGCCCTATGAAAGCTATATCGCGCTGGCGGAACGTCTGAACGACGCCACCCCCGGCGATTTCGCAAAGAAAACCATGTTGGTCACAACCGGGGCCGAAGCGGTTGAAAACGCCGTGAAAATGGCGCGTGCGCATACGGGCCGTTCTGGTGTGATCGCGTTTTCGGGCGCCTTTCATGGCCGCACACTGATGGGCATGGCCCTGTGTGGCAAGGTGAACCCTTACAAGAAAGCCTTTGGCGCGATGCCCCCCGAAGTGGTGCATGTGCCTTTCCCAAATGAATTCCACGGCATCACCGTTCAGGACAGCTTGAACGTTTTGGAAAACATGCTGCGCAGCTCGATTGATCCGGAACGCGTTGCCGCAATGATCATCGAACCGGTTCAGGGCGAAGGTGGCTTTAACATCGCGCAACCTGAATTCCTGCGCGCGCTGCGCAATATCTGTGATGAACATGGCATCGTTTTGATAGCAGACGAAGTGCAAACAGGTATCGCACGCACGGGCAAGCTCTTTGCGTTCGAACATGCAGGCGTGGCCGCCGATCTGGTGACCATGGCTAAGGGCCTGGCTGGCGGGTTCCCGCTCTCAGCCGTGACTGGTCGGGCCGAGATCGTCGATGCTGCCCCTGCGGGCGGCATCGGCGGCACTTATGCGGGTAACCCATTGGCCGTAGCAGCGGCAAATGCGGTGCTTGAGGTGATTGAAGAAGAAGACCTGTGCGCCCGTGCCGATGACATCGGGGATGCGATCAAGGCGCGCCTGAACGACATCGCCTCGCGTCAAGGTATGGAACCGATTGGCGACGTGCGCGGTGTCGGGGCCATGATTGCGTTTGAAATGGTGACAGACCGGGCCACCAATGCCCCAGACCCAGCCCTGACCCAAGCCATCATCGCCGAGGCCGAAGCCCGAGGCTTGATCATCCTGCCGTGCGGCACACGCGCAAACGCTGTGCGTCTGTTGCCGCCGCTCACGACCCCTGCGCCCATCTTGGCCGAAGCGCTGGATGTGCTCGAGGCATCAATCGAAGCAGCTGTAAACGCACAAGCTGCTATCGCTGCTGAATAAGCAGGCGTTATCGTTTAGAAGTCAGGGCCGGATCTGTCGGCCCTGGCCATGACACTTCAATAAATTTCGGATACTCCATGAAACAGAACCTTGTCGCGGGGGCCTGGCTGGACGGGCTTGACGCAATTGAAAATCGCAACCCGGCGGACGTGTCCGAAGTGATCGGCCTTTATGCTCGCGCCTCAGCTGATCATGTGGATCAGGCCGCGCAGGCCGCGCGTGCTGCATTGCCCGACTGGGCTGGCTGTTCCCCTCAGGTCCGTTCCGATCTGCTTGAAGCTGTTGCACAAGAGCTGCTCGCCCGTAAGGATGAAATCGGCCGCGTTCTGGCGCGGGAAGAGGGCAAAACCCTGGCCGAGGCCACCGGCGAAACCGCCCGCGCCGCACAGGTGTTCCGTTTCTTCGCAGGTGAGGCGATCCGGGTTGCGGGCGATGCCATCGCCTCGGTTCGCCCGGATGTGGATGTTGACGTGGTGCGCGAACCGGTTGGGGTTGTTGGCCTGATCACCCCGTGGAACTTTCCCATCGCGATCCCGGCATGGAAAATCGCCCCGGCACTGGCCTATGGCAACACGGTTGTGTTCAAGCCGGCGGACCTGACGCCCGCCAGCGCGCATATCCTGACCCAGATCATCCACAATGCTGGGTGTCCGGCTGGGGTGTTCAATCTGGTGATGGGGCAGGGGTCCGTTGTCGGCAACGCCATCGTATCCCACCCACAGGTCGACGCCATTTCATTCACTGGCTCCGTTCCCGTCGGGCGGGGTCTTGCCGTTCAGGCCGCGCAAGGGATGAAGAAAGTACAGCTAGAGATGGGCGGCAAGAACCCCATCGTTGTGATGGATGACGCAGATCTGGATATCGCGGTTCCTGCCATTCTGAATGGGGCGTTCTATTCAACCGGACAACGCTGCACCGCATCTAGCCGGATCATCGTGCAGGGCGGCATCCATGATGCATTTGTAGATCGCCTGACTACGGAAATGCTGGCACTAAAGGTCGGCAATCCCTTGGACCCATCCGTTCAGATTGGCCCAGTGGTGAGTGAAAAGCAGTTGAACGGCAACCTCGGCTATGTCGATCTTGCCAAACAGGAAGGCGCCGAGGTCATTGGCGGCGAGCGTATTCAGGGCGAAACCGACGGATACTTTCAGGCCCCGGCGGTGTTCCTCAACGCGACAAACGCCATGCGCTCAACCCGCGAAGAGATCTTTGGCCCCTGTGCCAGCGTGATCAAAGTCGCTGACTTTGACGAAGCCCTCGCTAGCGCCAATGACACCGAATTTGGCCTCAGCTCGGGCATCTGCACCTCCAGCCTGAAATATGCACGTGAATTCAAACGCCGCAGTCAGGCCGGGATGGTTATGGTCAACCTGCCCACGGCCGGGGTCGATTACCACGTGCCGTTTGGCGGGCGCAAAGGGTCCTCGCACGGATCCCGCGAACAGGGCCGGTATGCGGCTGAGTTCTATACCATTGTCAAAACAGCCTACAGCTTTGCGGGGTAACACGATGGAGTTCCGAACCGTTGGCATTGTTGGGGCAGGGCAGATGGGCAATGGCATCGCACATGTCTTTGCCACCTCTGGCTATCAGGTCTTGCTGAACGACATCTCCCAAGATGCCCTCAATGATGCCATCGGGCGGATCCAAAAAAACACCGCCCGCCAAGTCACCAAAGGACAGATGAGTGAAGAGGACCGCGCCACCGCGTTGGGCCGCATTCGTACAACGCGTGAATTGGGTGACCTTGGTGGCACGGATCTGGTGATCGAGGCCGCAACCGAGCGCGAACAGATCAAAGATCAAATCTTTGCCGGGCTTCAGCCCTCACTGGAATCGCATACGGTGCTCACCTCGAACACCTCGTCTATTTCCATCACCCGACTGGCGGCCAAAACGGATCGCCCGGAAAAATTCATGGGCTTCCATTTCATGAACCCTGTGCCGGTGATGCAGTTGGTGGAACTAATCCGCGGCATCGCAACATCGTCAGAAACGTATGCTGCGCTGCTTAAGGTGGTCGAAAGCCTTGGCAAAACTGCCGCCTCAGCCGAAGATTACCCCGCCTTCATCGTCAATCGCATCCTGATCCCGATGATCAACGAAGCCTGCTATGCGCTCTACGAAGGGGTTGGCAATGTCGCATCGATTGATGCCTCGATGAAACTGGGTGCAAATCATCCGATGGGGCCGCTGGAACTGGGCGATTTCATCGGGCTGGATACCTGCCTTGCGATTATGAACGTCTTGCACGATGGCTTGGCGGATACGAAATATCGTCCCTGTCCGTTGCTGGTCAAATACGTCGAGGCAGGCTGGACCGGCCGCAAATCAGGCCGCGGATTTTACGATTACCGAGGCGATGCTCCTGTGCCGACCCGTTAGGTTCGCATCAACGCGTGTACGGGACATGACCGAAGGGGGCTCCACATGCTGGGGTCCCCTGTTTTTATGGCACTTAGGCGGCACTTAGACTGTGCCCAATCACTGCTTAATGAAAACATGTTTTCCGTGAATGGCATCGTCCCTTAGGTTTAAAAGCAGATCCGCCCGGAATGCCTAAGAGGAATTTGAAATGACAGTTGAAAAAGTAGATACACTTGTTGTGGGTGCTGGCCAGGCTGGTGTTGCAGCAAGTGAACACTTGTCGAACAATGGCATCTCTCACCTTGTGCTGGAACGGGACCGGATCGCAGAGCGGTGGCGCACGGGGCGCTGGGACTCTCTGGTGGCAAACGGTCCGGCATGGCATGACCGTTTTCCCAATATGGAATTTGCCAAATCTGGTCCCGAGGAATTTCCCCACAAAGAGCAGGTTGCCGACTATTTTGTCGATTACGCCAAAATGATCAACGCCCCCATTCGCTGTGGTGTCGATGTAACTAAGGTGACCCGTAATTCCGGCAAACCCGGCTTTCGCATCGAAACCTCTGATGGGGTGATCGAAGCCGAAAATGTAATTGCAGCCACCGGCGCGTTCCAAACCCCTGTCATCCCGTCGGTGGTGCCGCAAGACGCGGATGTATTGCAGATGCACTCGTTCCACTATCGCAATCCCGATCAAATGCCCGAAGGCGCGATTCTGGTCGTCGGTGCCGGGTCATCCGGGGCGCAGATCGCGGATGAACTGATGCGCGCTGGGCGCAAGGTCTATCTGTCCGTTGGTCCACATGATCGCCCCCCACGCGCCTACCGAGGTCGTGATTTTGTCTGGTGGCTCGGTGTGCTGGGCCTGTGGGACGTGGCGGCGCTAAAGCCCGGAACAGAACATGTGACCATCGCGGTCAGCGGCGCCCATGGCGGCAATACGGTTGATTTTCGCGAATTGGCGGCAGGCGGCATGAACCTTGTCGGCATGACGCAGACCTACAACGACGGTGTGCTGACCTTTGCGCCAGATCTGGCGGACAACATTGCTCATGGCGATGCCAATTATAACGGGATGCTGGATTTGGCAGATGCCTATGTCGCCCGCAACGGTCTGGACCTGCCAGAAGAACCCGAGGCGCGCGCCGTGCGCCCGGATCCTGAGTGTGTCACCAACCCAACACGGGAGCTGGACCTTGCCGCCGCTGGCGTGAATTCGATCATCTGGGCCACCGGCTTTTCACAAGATTTCAGCTGGCTTGAGGTCGACGCCTGTGATGAGGCAGGTAAGCCCAAGCATCAGCGTGGGGTGTCCTCCGAACCGGGGATCTACTTCCTTGGGCTGCCTTGGCAATCGCGTCGCGGATCGACCTTTATCTGGGGCGTCTGGCATGATGCAAAACACGTCGCTGACCAAATCGTGACACAGCGCAAATATCGCGATTATCGCGCCCCCGTTAAGCGAGAGCTTACAGACGCCTAAAGCGCACGTAAAATAGGGGAGGGGTCGCGGTAAAGCCGCCCTTCTTTCGTTCCTTGTTGCGGGTCATTTCCGTGGTTAGGGGCAACCTTAACAGAGGTGAGACAGACAGTTCTTTCCAACCGCTATACCGCAGTGGAAACTCACTTTCGAAACGCGACTCGGGCCCGTGATTTCGGGACGAAAAACCACAGGAGATCACAAATATCATGGACTTAGGCGCAAGAGGTTTGTTTGACGTAAACTTGGATCGCCAGCCCCAGATAATAGGTGATCGATTCGACACACACGCGCTGGCTCAATTGGGGTCGGACGCAAACAAACGATTTGAGTAAGAGGAGACCGCCAACATGGCAAAAGATCATATAGCCACCTTGGACGCCCTTCGGCAGAATACCTCGGTTCCTTTTGAGCAGGCGCGCGCGATGCCGCCCGAAGTCTACACGTCCGAGAGCTTTGTCGCCGAAGAGCTGGAGCATATCTTTAGCAAAGACTGGTTCTGTGTTGGCCGTGCCAGCGCGCTGCCCAATCCGGGCGACTACATCACTTGCGAACTGGCCGACCAGCCTATCGTCGTTTTGCGGGATCGCGACAATGAACTGCGGGCGATGTCAAATGTCTGTCTGCACCGGATGTCGACCCTTTTGCAGGGCAGCGGAACCGTACGCTCCATCGTATGCCCCTATCACGCCTGGACCTACAATCTGGACGGCAGCCTGCGCGGCGCCCCGGCCATGACCCTGAACGAAGGGTTCTGCAAGGACAATTACACGCTGCCAAAAGTACGTTGTCAGGAATGGCTCGGCTGGGTCTTCATCTCTCTGAACGCTGATGCTCCTGATGTCTCTGACCAGCTGAAACAGGTCGAAGAGATGGTCGCCGGCTACGACATGACCAACTACACCGAAGCCTTCTTTGAAGAGCATATCTGGGACACCAATTGGAAGGTGTTGGCCGAAAACTTCATGGAAAGCTACCATTTGCCGGTGTGCCACGCGGGTACAATTGGTGGCCTCAGTAAGCTCGAAGAAATGGTTTGCCCTCCCGGTTTGCCCGCATTCAACTACCACACCATCTTGAAGGATGATCAGCTCCGCATCGCGATGGCACATCCGTCGAATGAGCGCCTTAAGGGGGACGAGCGTCGCACAACATTCCTGTTGGCTCTGTATCCCAGCCTGTTGATTACTCTGACGCCCGGATATTTCTGGTATCTCAGCCTGCACCCCAAGGGGCCCGGTCAAGTCCACATTCGGTTTGGCGGCGGCATGTCCGATGATTATGCCGATGATCCGGACGCTCAGGAAAACTTCAACGCGCTGAAAACTCTGTTGGATGATGTGAACGTCGAAGATCGCGGTTGCACCGAAAAGGTGTTCAAAGGGCTCAGCTCCAACTTGGCAGCCCCCGGTCACCTCAGCCATCTAGAACGTCCGAATTACGATTTCGCGCAATATCTGATGGCTCGTATCGATGCTGGCAAACAGAATGCCTAACGCGTTCTTTGCCTGAAACTGTAAGCCCCGCAAAAGGCCATACAGTGCAAATAGACCTTGGCGATCCACTTGCGCACAACGCTCGGATCGCCAAGAGCTGCCCCGAAAATTTTGTAACCCCATCCTCAAACCGGCACATCTGCCACCCCGCATCAGGTACAGACTGACCTGCCGGACCCGAAGGAGCCCCCAATGGCACACACTCGCATTCGCAAGTTCAACACCTCTGACACGTATCCCGAACAGAAACTCGACAACGATCTGTGTCAGGCCGTGATCACCACGGGTGGCAAGACGGTCTATCTGCGCGGCCAATGTCCACAGAATCTGGACGATGCGGTGAACATCGACAGCCATGATCCGGTCGAGCAAACCCACAAGGTGATGCAGAATATTAAGCAGCTGATCGAAGAATGCGGCGGATCAATGGAACATTTGGTCAAAGTTGTCGTTTATATTACAGACGTGCGCCACCGCGAGGATGTTTATCGAACTATGGGCGAATACATCAAAGGGGTGCACCCGGTGTCTACTGGCCTTGTCGTCCAAGCTTTGGCCCGCCCCGACTGGCTGGTCGAGATCGACGGCACAGCCGTTATTCCGGACTAAGACCTAGGGGGCTGACCGCCCCACTTCCCCAAAAGACTATTGTGATCAGGTAAAACAGGGCCTGCGCCAACAGGCGTGGGCAGGGAGATAAGATATGACCTTTTCGTTGGTGGCACGGTGCGCTGAAACAGGCATGTTCGGAATGGCGATTTCCTCGTCCTCTCCGGCAGTGGCAGCGCGGTGTGCGTTTGCCCGTGCTGGCGTCGGGGCCGTGTCGTCGCAAAATATAACAGATCCGACATTGGGCCCCTTGGCTCTGGACCTGATGGAGGGCGGTGCCTCGGCTTCTGAGGCCATCGCCGAGGTGCAGGCGCGTGGCAAATTCATCGAATACCGTCAGGTTCTGGCCGTGGATGCGCAGGGTGAAACCGCGATCCACTCTGGTCCGAACTCACTGGGGATCTGGACGCAGGCGCAGGGCCGGGATGTGGCCTCGGGCGGGAACCTGTTGGCCAACGACGGTATCTGTCAGGCCATCGTGACAGGATTTGAAACCGCAACCGGTCATCTGGGCGACCGCCTGATCGCAGCCATGCGCGCCGGGCTGGCCGCAGGTGGCGAAGCTGGCCCGATCCATTCCGCCGGTCTGCTGATGGTTGATAAACACAGCTGGCCCGTCGCCGAATTGCGCTGCGACTGGACCGAAGGCTGCCCTATTGAGGCCATCGCAACCGCTTGGGAGGTCTATCAACCTCAGCTCGAAGCATACGTCCAACGCGCGCTCGATCCGCGCGAAGCACCATCTTACGGGGTTCCGGGCGACGAATAAGACGCCCGGAATCAAACTCATGCAAAACCGCTTATCAGGGAGGAACCTATTATGACGGATGTAGCAGAAATCAGCCGAACTTTGCAGGAACTGGCAGCATTGCCCGCAGATCGTCCGATGGGGATGCCCGGGCGCTTTTATACGGATCCCAAATGGTTCGAACACGAAAGCGCCAATGTACTGCGCCAAGGCTGGCATTGCTTGGGGCGCGTGGACGAGGTGCCCGAACCGGGCGACTTTTTCACTGCACAGGTGCTGAACGAACCGATGATCATCGTGCGCGGCGATGATGATCAGGTGCGCGTGCTCGCCAACGTCTGCCGCCATCGTGGCATGCCTCTGGCCGAGGGTCGTGGAAATGTGAAACGCTTTGTCTGCACCTACCATGCCTGGGCCTATGGCCGCGATGGAGGCCTGTTGCGGGCCGCACGGATGGAAAACGCCGGGTTCAAGACCGACAATTGCCGCCTCTATGGGTTCAACACCCAATTCTGGAACGGCTTTATTTACGTGAATCTCGATGATCAGGCCGCCCCGTTCGAGCATCCTGAGTTGGACACGCTTCTGTCTGCGTATGAGACTGAAACCTTCCGAATTGTGCACGTGGCCGAGGAAAACTGGCACACCAACTGGAAATGCTTGGTCGAAAACTTCATGGAAGGCTATCACCTCTCCGTGGTACACCCCAAGACGCTGCATGACTACACCCCCACCGGATTGGCCCGCAAAGGTCCTGCCGGGGGCGGCTTTACCTCCTATTGCGCCAATTACCCGCAAGATATCCCTTCCCGTGGGATGGGGGCGCCGGGCCTCAACGAAACAGAGCAGATGCGTTCGACCCTGTTTTCGATCTTTCCGACGCAGGTCGCCAGTCAGGCGGCAACCCTGCTGGTGTCGATTTCGATTTTCCCACTGGGCGCCGATCTGATCCGCGTGAAATGGACGATGTCCACCTATGGCGATCAATTGGATGATGAAACCATCCAAGGGCGCATCAAGCTGTGGGAAGAGGTCAACCGCGAAGACCGCGAGAAGCTGGAAAAAATGCAGGTGGCGCTGAAATCGAAACATGCCCAAGCCGGACCACTGGCCGCCGATGATTACGAAGGCACAATTCGCGATTTCCAGATCTGGCTGGCCCAGATGGAAGCCGCCGGTGGCCCACAGGTAGAAGCTGCGGAATAATACTCCGATCATTGAACCCATGCGCGCGCTCTTGCGATGAGGGCGTGCGCAGAGGATAAGGGCATATGCCACTTAGATTTACACTCAGACAGTTGGAATATTTCGTTGCCGTCGGCGAGGCGGGCACGATCACGCTTGCTGCGGATCGGGTGAATGTGTCCTCGCCTTCCATTTCGGCCGCAATTGCGCAGCTTGAACAGGAATTCGGGCTGCCTCTCTTTGTGCGCCAACATGCGCAGGGCCTGTCTTTGACCCTTGCAGGTCGCCAGATGATGGTTCAGGCGAAAACGGTTTTGAAAGAGGCCGAGCAGCTGACCGACCTTGCCGGTGACATATCCGGGTCGGTGCGCGGCCCCTTGGCGATCGGCTGTCTCGTTACCTTTGCTCAGGTGTTGTTGCCCGCCCTTAGGCGCGGGTTCGAAGACGAATTCTCGGATGTCCGCACCACCCAGTTCGAATTGAACCAGTCCGAGATCTTCAGCTATCTGCGCCGCGCCGATATCGATGTCGCCCTGACCTATGATCTGGAATTGCCCTCAGATCTGAAATTTGTGCCGCTCTTGCAATTGCCGCCCTTTGTGATCGTCAACGAAACCCATCCCTTGGCCGATCTGCCTGAGGTGTCGGTCGAGGCTCTGGGCAATCACCCGATGGTCTTGCTCGACCTGCCATTCAGCTCGGACTATTTCTTGTCGTTCTTTGCCAATTCCGAGGTGAAACCAAACATCGCAGAACGCACCCGAGACATGGCGGTGATGCGCGGGTTGGTTGCCAATGGGTTTGGCTATTCGATCGCAAATGTGCGGCCTCGAAACGACCAATCCCCTGATGGAAAACAGCTTAAATTCATCCCCTTGGTTGGCGGCACGCGCTCGATGCGAATGGGGTTGCTGATGTCCAATGATGCAGATCGGACCAACGTGGTACGCGCCTTTGTCGAACACTGCAAAACCCGCAATGCCCAGGATGGTTTGCCCGGATTTGGCGGCTAACCCCGCCTCTCCAAAGCGCGAAAAATATTGGAAATGATGATGACACAGACTGTGGAAGTACTGGATAAACTGATCGAATTTGACACGGTCAGCGCAAACTCCAACCTCGACATGATTGATTTCATCGAAACCTACCTGACAGAGCGCGGCTTTCAGACCACCCGCCTGATGGACCCAAACGGGGACAAGGCGGGATTGGTTGCTGAACGTGGCCCGGCCGGGCGGGGCATCGTCTTGTCAGGGCACACCGACGTTGTGCCCACCACTGGGCAGGCCTGGACCCGCGACGCCTTTAAGCTAACGCAGGATCAGGGGCGGCTCTACGGGCGCGGCACCACGGATATGAAAGGCTACCTCGCCTGCATGCTGTCCGCCGCAGACAGGGCCGCACAGTACGACCTGAAAGAGCCGCTAAAACTGGTCTTTTCCTATGACGAGGAAATCGGTTGCGTCGGCATTCAACGCATGTTTGACCCGCTCAAGGCTTGTATCGGTCAACCCCGCGCCTGTTTTGTCGGCGAACCCACCGAAATGCAGGTGGCCATTGGCCATAAGGGCAAGGCAGCCCTGCGCGCAACCTTTGTGGGCCAGAACGGCCATTCCGCCTTGGCGCCCACCTTTGTGAATGCACTGCATCTGGCGGGGGATTTCATGATGGAGCTGCGCGGTTTGCAAACCGAACTTGCAGAAAACGGGGCGCACGACCCCGCATATGATGTGCCCTTTTCGACGGTTCACATCGGCAAGCTGTCCGGCGGTGTGGCCCTGAATATCGTTCCTGACCATGCCGAGATGACCTTTGAATATCGCCATCTGGCCGCTGACCCTTCGGATCAGATCTTTGAAAAAATCAGTGCCGCCGCCGCGCGGGTCGAAGCCGCCTATAGCGATCAATTCGCGGGCGCTCAAATCCTGCTGGAACGATACAACGCCTACCCCGGTCTGGACGTGGCAAACACGACCGAAATCGCGGCGCTGGCACAGCGGCTCGCACAGACAGATACCACCAAAGTCGCCTTTGGCACCGAGGCAGGGGTGTTCGAACAGCTTGGCATTCCAACCGTTGTGTGTGGGCCGGGATCGATGGCGGGGCAGGGGCACAAACCCGACGAATTTGTCACTGCCCAACAGCTCGCTGCCTGCGATGAAATGCTCACCGGTGTGTTGGCCGAACTCGCCAACTAACGCCAATCCCCAAATGGTTCGGCGCAAGGCACAGAGGGCACTCATTTTATGCTGGGGAATTGACCCATAGGCGCATGATGTGCCCTATAGGCCAATGAAACAGCCACATACCAACAGCATAAAATTTTGCAACTTGAGGTTTCTTTGGTGGGAAATGCTGCACAAACCCATAAAACGGGCGTTCCTTCCGGCGCGCTTTGCTACGTTCAGAGGGAAGCCGAACCCGGAAAGAAACCGATGCTCTTTAACGCGCCGCTAGAAAATAACGCGCTTCTGAACCACAAGTTGAACGCAAAAGGACACCCCCATGAAACTGTCTGACTTCAAAGCCCTCACATTCGACGTCTACGGCACGCTGATCGATTGGGAGGGCGGCATGATCACCGGCCTGAAACCGCTCACGGACCGGGTCAGCCGAACCCTGACGCGGGATGATATCCTCGAGGCGCACGCATTTTATGAAAGCACCGCTCAGCGCTATTCTCCGGCCAAGAAATACTACGAACTGTTGCCCGTTGTGTACCGCCGTCTGGCCGAAGAGTGGGGTGTCGAGGTGACGTGGGAAGAATGCGCAGCCTATGGCCTGTCCGCGCGCCACTGGCACGCCTTTGATGACACGATCGAAGCGCTGACCTACCTCAAGAAGCACTTCAAACTGATGGTCCTGACCAACACCGACAACCTGACATTTTCGGGCGCGAACACCCGTCTGGGGGTTCATTTTGACGGCGTCTATACCGCCGAGGATGTCGGCAGCTACAAACCTGCGGACCGCAATTTCGACTATATGCTCGAGATGCTGGCCCGTCAGGGGATCGAAAAAGGGGACATCCTGCACACGGCTGAAAGCATGTTCCACGACCACGCGCCTGCCAACAAACACGGGCTGTCCAATTGCTGGATCTATCGCCGCCACGACAAAGAAGGGTTCGGCGCCACAATGAATCCCGGCGAGATGCCGACCTATAATTTTCGCTTCAATAGCATGATGGACTTGGTTAAGGCGCATCAAGCAGAGTTGGCAGGATAAAGCGAACAACTGGGGGAAAGAATATGGCTGGATCGCCGAAGCTCGACCGGATCGACATCAATATTCTTTCCACCCTGCAGGCGCAGGGCAATATCACCAACGTGAACCTTGCATCGGCTGTTGGCCTGTCCCCTAGCCCCTGCCTGCAACGGGTCAAACGCCTTGAAAAGGCTGGATATATCCAGAACTACCGCGCGGTTCTGAATCTCAAAAAACTGGCCGACCATGTGATTGTCTTTACCGAGATCACGCTGGCCGATCACCGTCGCAAGGACTTCATCAAGTTCGAAAACGAAATCCGAACCCACGATAATGTGGTCGAATGCCACCTCCTGAGCGGCGGCTATGACTACCTGCTGAAATTCGTCGCGCGCGGCGTCTCACAATATCAGGAAATCATGGAAACCCTGCTCGACCGCAACCTTGGGATCGACAAATACTTCTCTTATATCGTGATCAAACCCGTGGTCGAAAAACACAGCCTGCCGATCCAGGATTTGGTCAATCGGGACGAATAGGGAGCAAGCTTCGGGCGGCTCTCTGAGGTCACCGATAATCGAGGCGGCGGCGGCGCTGACACTGCCGCGTCACACCAACCCGGAACCCTATACCCTTGCCAAGATTGCCTTCTTGCTCGGCTCAAGATGCCGAACCGGCGAGTGCTTTACCGCCAATGTCATTGAGTGGAACGCTGGCACCCGTCGACTTTGGATCCCGATGACCTCAGCGAGCGGTTGATGAAGCACGGTTGGGGTTTTGGCCCAAGTTGCCCGAGGATCGGCGGACCAGGCTGCGCGTTATCTGAACCTCAAATGCTCAAAGGAATTTCACGAAGGATTCCCTCAGGAACATTGAAATCGACGAATATCGTCTCTTCATTGATATCAGCATCGGAATAGGGGGACATAGCGAACCTCGATTCCTGCTGTGTTGCGAATTTTGCGGGCTTGGCAAATGTCGGATCATCTGGTGGCGACTCTTGCCAAACGTCAACATGGCGGTTTTGATATTTTACAGATTCGAGCATGCTGCTTGAAATCTCCGGTCCTAAAGGCACGCCACCCACAGTGCCACTATCCAGTATGGCCTGACAAAACGCAGCAATATCGAGAATTTCAACGCAAGCATCGTATCGATAGCCATCCGGCGCATCAACGCACATCGCCCTCATCGCACTTTCGAAGGGCTCGATTGAAAAGCAGAGCACGTAGGCTGGTCGCGGAACAATTGTTAGACGCACGTCGATGCGAGCCGTCTCAAGCGCAGGATCTTCTATCTTCATCGCTCTTGTCTTATTGATACGCGAGGCGACTACAGATCGTTGTATTGGGCTCAATGTTGAGAAATTCACATCCCGCACCTCAGCGGACATGAAACCCTCTTCTTTGTCTGCAATCCACTCAGGGCCTTCCATTTTCCTATAATAGGACAGGTTTGCGATACGGACTCTGCCTCGCAAGAAATCTCCCACGTGCTTCTTGCTCATGAACTTGAAGTGCCTTGGGAGTGATTTCGAAGTCATGGGCAGGCTCCTCGGCACCCAGACTTTTTGGGCAATTATTGGGAAATCGTCATTTTCATCCCCAATTTGCCGCCAATTTGCGATTTTGCGCAAGTATTGGATATGTCGCAGAAACAGGGGGTTAGGTGGCGGAGACGAAGTCTTACGAATTAACACCATAAGCATATTGTTTTAAACGATAATTAAAACACCAATCTAACCCATACCACACTTCATACCCCATCACCTCATCAGCAAACGCACCCTTAACCTCTCAGATTGCCAATCCAAGTACACTGGTTCGAATCCGGTACTCACCGGCATCTTTCTTCAGTTGGCGTTCTAGGGCTAAGGTCGTGGGCCTTCCCTAAAGGTGAGCCACCACTGGGCGTCGAGGATAGATTTCAATTTCAATTGTCGCACTTAGTTTATATCAAGCTCAGATAGATCAGCCTGTAGGAGAAACCACAACAAGTTGCGGACTTTTCCTCAGTGTGAGCGTTTTCATACTTGACTGAAACGCGAATACTAAATATTCGGATACTTAGTATACACATGGTGATTCTAATGGGCTCCGCAAATATTAAATGGGCAACCGAGCAAAGATTCCAGTACTTGGAGCAGCGAGCCTTCTGGCATGGAAGTCTGAATCGAAGCGACTTGATTGAGAAGTTTGGGATTTCTGTTCCACAAGCATCGAAAGATCTGGCGTCGTACCAAAGGATGCACCCTTCAAACTTGTCTTACGACGCCAGCAAGAAGCAGTATTCTCCCACAAAAGATTTTACCCCATTCTTCGCTTCCAATGATGCCGACGAATACTTGTCGACTCATTCGGATGCGGCTCGAAAGTCAGGCAAAACAAGCCTGTCCACAAAACTACCACTACCTGTCCGTACCGTTTCAACCAGCGCAATTCAGCCCGTGATTGAGAGCATTTACCGCGCTGCATCAGTGGAAATCCAATATCAATCAATGAACCCCTTAAAACCTGCCCCATCGTGGCGGAGAATTACACCCCATGCGTTTGGGAACGATGGTTTAAGATGGCACGTTCGGGCTTTCTGTCATGAAGATTTGAAATTTAAGGATTTCATCGCATCTCGAGTTCTGGACGCACGTGATATCGGCGATGCCGGAGAGCTAGCAAGCAGCGACACTAGCTGGATTGGCACTGTAGATGTCCAATTGATCCCCAACCCAGAGCTTTCCAAGGCACAAAAAGCGGTCATCGCGTCTGAATACGGCATGAAAAACGGATCGCTTACAATCACCGTTCGCAAGGCAATGTTATATTACTTCAATAAACGGCTAAGGCTGGATGTAGCTTCAGAACTCGACAAGTCGCATGAAACACCGTTGATTGTGTCCAACCGTGATGAGTTCGACTCAGCATTAATGGAGGCAATGAAATGACTTCCATCAATTTTGAGTTCTTGAGAGAAGATTGGCCCGAACTGGCTGGATTGGGCGCATTGGCCGAATCTTATGCGCACACTGACCCAACAAGTTCAGTGTTTAATATACGCCTTCTTGCTGAGAACTTAGTTAAAGACATTTACCGGGACCTGAAACTCCCCAAACCAGTCAGGGCCAAACAAATTGACCTGCTCAACGGGGGGGCGTTCTGCACTATTACGCCCAAAGTAGTCCGCGACAAACTTCACGCAATTCGGGTCCAGGGCAACAAAGCTGTCCATGGTGAAGGGGCCTCGACAGCCACCGCGATCTGGCTTCTAAAGGAAGCATTCGACCTGTCGCGTTGGTTGATTGTTTACTTCAAGAAGTCAGACATTCAATCGCTACCGAAGTTTTCCAAACCCCTTCCCCCAACCGATGTTTCAAAGGTAAAAACTGAAACAAAGAGGGTACTTGATCGACTAGCGGCTCAGGAAGCTGAGATGGCGTCATTGCTGGAAGAGCTGGAAACTGCTCGCCTCCAAGTTGAGACCTCAGAGAAGAAAGCCGCGGAACTTGAAATATTGGCAACATCGGCATCCGAGACCGCTGATATTCTTGAATTTGATGAAGCAACCACACGAACTAGGATTATTGACTCGATGATCGCAGCCGCTGGTTGGGATATCGCTGGTGGCGACGTCTCGACTTCGGAAGTTGCCAAGGAATTCGGAGTTCTCGGACAACCGACTACTTCTGGAAAAGGTTTTGTTGATTATGTCCTTTTTGACTCTGATGGTTCTCCACTTGCGGTGATCGAAGCTAAAAAAACGTCCGTTGATCCCGAACGCGGTAGAAAACAAGCTCAGCTTTACGCCGACGCGCTGGAGGAGCAAAGTGGGCAACGCCCAGTCATCTTCTACACCAATGGTTATGACCTATGGCTTTGGGATGATGCCGGTGGGTATCCACCTCGAAAGGTCTACGGCTACTACTCAAAGGACAGCTTGCAATACCTCGTGAAGTTCCAGCGGAAGAACAAGAAAGACTTAACAACGCTGGTGCCACAAGAACGTATCGTCAACAGGCTTTACCAAATTGAAGCCATCAAAGCCGTAGCGGAACGTTTTTCAGACCACTACCGAAAGGCTTTGATCGTTCAGGCGACAGGGACAGGAAAAACAAGGGTCGCTATCGCTCTCGCTGACTTGCTTATCCGTGCGGGTTGGGCAAAACGCGTTTTGTTCCTTTGTGATCGTAAAGAGCTTCGCAAACAGGCCAAGAATTCCTTCACTGAGTTCGTGGAAACAGAACCAGTACGAGTTGTAAATTCTAGAGCGAGCGGGGAATCAACTGAACGAATCTTCATCGCTACCTACCCTGCGATGTTGAAAGTTTTTCAGTCGTTCGATGTTGGCTTTTTTGATCTGATCATCGCCGATGAATCCCATCGGTCTATCTACAACATCTATGGTGATCTCTTTCACTATTTCGACAGCTTACAGATTGGCTTAACTGCAACGCCAGTTAACTTTGTTACACGCAGCACCTTCGGCCTTTTCAACTGTGAAGGCCAACTCCCAACCTTCAACTATGACCTCGAACAGGCGGTAACATCCGAGCCTCCGTATCTGACACCATTTGAGGTATTTGAACATACTACCCAATTTCTAAGAGACGGTATTCGCCTTGAAGGTCTGACAGCCCAGCAGATCGCGGAACTTGAAGATCAAGGTGAAGACCCTAACAACTACGATTTTTCGTCCGAGCAAATCGACCAAGGCATATTCAACCGTGATACCAACCGGGTCATAATCAGGAACTTGATGGAGAACGGCGTTCGTGATGGCTCCGAACAATCAATCGGCAAAACCATCATATTCGCTCGCAACCACGTGCATGCCATGTTGATGAGCAACTTGTTCGATGAGATGTATCCGCAATATGGCGGGAAGTTTTGCCGAGTCATCGATAACTACGATCCACGGGCCGAACAATTAATCGACGATTTCAAAAGCTCCACGAACGAACTGACCATCGCGATCTCAGTCGATATGCTTGATACTGGCATAGACGTTCCTGAAATCGTCAATCTTGTGTTCGCAAAACCAATCAAGTCGCCGGTCAAGTTTTGGCAAATGGTTGGGCGGGGCACACGTCTGTGTCCTGACCTGTTTGGTCCAGGTCTCGATAAAAAGGTCTTCCGGATATTTGATCATTGGGGTAACTTCCAACGGTTCGAAGATGGATACCAACCCGCAGAACCACAGCCATCCAAGTCTCTACTCCAAGTGTTGTTCGAGCAACGTCTAACCTTGGCAGAAACAGCTTTGCGTAAGAGCGAAATCGCTACATTTTATGATATAGTCACTCTGATCTCAGCCGACATCGAAGCACTACCTGAAGAATCGATTGCAGTACGCGAACGCTGGAAAGAAAAACGATCAGTTGGCGCATTGGATAACCTAAAAAAGTTTGAACCAAACACGGTTTCTGCGCTTCGAAATACCATCGCACCGCTCATGCAATGGCGGAATATCAGGGGCGCAACAGAGGCTCACGCATTCGACCTCCTCGTATGTAGGCTTCAAATCGCAACCCTTCTTGCATCGGCAGATGTTGCTGATCTGCGCATAGATTTTATGGAGCGGTTGGATCGGCTCCAGATGAATCTGAACCCAGTGCGAGAAAAGGCGGAAGTGATAAAGCATGCCAAATCAGACACCTTTTGGGGGAACTTGACGGTTGCGGCGCTAGAGGACGTTCGCAAGCCATTGCGTGAGATCATTCATTACCGCGAACCCGGGACTAGCCCGGGTATTGGTCCTAAGATCATTGATGTAACAGAAGACGAATCTCTGGTCCAAACCGGGCGTCGCAGTGCAAGTCTGCATACCGTTGACATGGCGGCCTATAAGAGCATCGTTGAAGGAGAGTTGCGCAAACATTTCGACACCAACCCGACGCTTGTCAAAATCCGTAACGGTGAACCAGTCACGGCGGAAGACCTCAACGCCATCATTTCCCTAGTCCTGACCCAGAACCCCGATGTTGGCCGTGAAGCGTTGGAAGAGTTCTTTGCAACGACAGCCCTACCGCTAGACCTGGCGATCCGCTCCATGGTGGGCCTTGATGCGGAAATGGTGCGGGATCGGTTCTCAACTTTCGTGCTCAGCCACCCAGAGCTTACAGCCAAACAAACTAGGTTCTTGGGCATGCTCCAGAACCACATTGTCAAATTCGGTTTCATAACAATCGACAAACTTTACGACCAACCCTTCACTGTGGTGGATGCGGACGGGCCAGAGGGTGTGTTCGATAAACCTGATGACATCGATCAACTTATGAAAATCGTTAATCTCTTTGCGCCCCCTTCTCGGTCCGGCGACAGCGACGGAACGGATAAAGGAACGATACACTAATGATTACAGGCGATCTAAAACGTAGCGTTGACGCGCTTTGGACGGAGTTTTGGCAAGGAGGTATCACCAACCCCCTGACTGTGATCGAGCAGATCACATTTCTGATTTACGTCCGGCTGCTTGATGTGGCTGAAACCCGCGATGAAAACCGTCTGCGTCGCAGCGGAACGGAATTCAAACGCCGCTTTTCTGATGCCGACCAAGACCTACGGTGGTCGCACTTCCGCCACCTTGGTGGTGATGCAATGCTGCCTTTGGTTCGTGACCGTGTGTTCCCACATTTCCGAAAGTCATCGGTTGGTGGAACCACCTTCTCTGAGTTCATGAAAGACGCCCAGTTGATGATCCAGAAGGAGAGCCTTCTGACCAAGGCTGTCACCATGATCAACAACCTGCCTCTGACCGAAGGTGACACCAAAGGGGATCTCTACGAACACCTGCTCAGCAAACTCACCACAGCGGGCATCAATGGTCAGTTTCGCACACCGCGCCACATCATTCGGCTCATGGTGGACATCTTGGAACCCAAACCGACCGAGGTGATCGCTGATCCATCTTGTGGCACCGGCGGGTTCCTTGTTCAGGTGATGGAATACCTGATGGAGACCTACACTTCACCCGAGGCGGTCATCACCGAAACGGATGATGATGGGAAGCCGTACAACATTTACACCGGTGACCTGCTCGAGGATCATCGTGAACATATTCGTTCGAACATGTTCCACGGGTTTGATTTTGACGCCACCATGCTGCGGATCGCGGCGATGAACATGATGCTGCATGGTGTTGACGACCCTGACATCCATTACCAAGACACGCTGTCTAACAACTTCCCCGAACGGTTCCCAAAGGCCGCGACCGAAGGGTTCGATGTGATCCTGGCCAACCCACCATTCAAAGGCAGCTTGGACTACGAAGATGTGCATGCCGGGCTGCTGCGGCAGGTAAAGACCAAAAAGACAGAACTGCTATTCCTGGTGCTTATCCTGCGAATGCTCAAGATTGGCGGACGGTCTGCAACCATCGTGCCTGATGGGGTCCTGTTCGGTTCCTCAACGGCACATGTGGCCCTGCGTAGGCAGTTGTTGGACGAGAACCAGCTAGAGGCCGTGATCTCTCTCCCTTCTGGTGTGTTTAAACCCTATGCGGGGGTCAGCACCGGCATCCTGATGTTCACCAAAGGCGGACGCACGGATGATGTGTTCTTTTATGACGTGTTAAATGATGGTTTTTCGTTGGACGATAAGCGCGACCCAATTCAGGCAAACGACCTCCCCGGATGTCTTGCAGCATGGAAGAACCGCAAGGCCATTGGAAGTAACAAAAGAACCGAAAGTGCCTTCATTGTGCCTGCTGAAGAGATCAGGGAAGCAAACTACGATTTGTCAATCGGTCGGTACAAGAAGCGAGTTCATGAAGTTGAAGATTTCGACGCGCCCGATCTCATTCTTGAACAGATGAAAAAACTGAACACGGAAATCGGTGCCGATCTAGCTTCTCTTGAAGGCATGCTCAAATGACAGCGGCTAAAAATATCACTGTCAACGATGGCGATGACCCGACGCCTATGCAACCTGTTGGTGAGTTTAAGGTAAAAAGTCGAGGATCTGTGGACCCCAGACGCTTCCCGGATGAGCTATTCGAACTTTTTAGTATTCCTGCATATGACTCCCAGAATCCTGAAGTCCTACACGGTAAAGAAATTGGTTCATCGAAGAAGGTCGTCGAACCTGGCGATGTATTGATTTCGCGAATTGTTCCGCACATTCAACGCGTGTGGGTGGTTGGCCCATCGAATGGACATAGGCAAATTGCTTCTGGTGAGTGGTTGGTCTTTGGGCATTCTGACGTTGACCAAGAGTATCTGCGCTACATGCTGCTTTCCACACCGTTCCACCAACAGTTCTTGGACACAGTCGCAGGCATGGGCGGCTCACTATTGCGGGCACGCCCCTCAGAAGTTGAACGCATAGAAATTCCAGTCCCGAAATTGCTGCCGGAACAACAACGGATCGCGGCGATATTGGACAAGGCGGATGCTATCCGCCGCAAACGCGAACAGGTCCTCACCCTCGCCGATGACTTCCTAAAATCGACGTTTCTTGAGATGTTTGGTGACCCTAGTGAAAATCCGAAAAAATACCCTGTTGAAAACTTTGCATCGATTTTGTCGATACCGCTGCGCAACGGAATATCACCATCTAGTCGAGGAACGGTTCTCGCCCGCGTGTTAACACTCACAGCGATAACCGGGGACCATTTCGATGAAGAACAGGAAAAAGAGGGTAAGTTCTTGGTTCCTATTTCAGCGAAAGACACCGTAAACGACTCTGATTTCTATATTTGCCGAGGCAACGGGTCTCCTGATTTGATCGGCAAAGGATTCTACGCGACACAAACGATCCCGGGTACCGCGTTCCCAGATACAATGATTGCTGCCAAGCCAAATCCTAAACAGGTGACCCGGGCATTTCTAGAAGGTATTTGGAACAGCCCTTTTGTCAGGAACCAAATTCTTGAAGCCGCCCGGACAACCAACGGAACATTCAAGATCAACCAAACAGCCGCTGGTGCTATCAAGTTACCTATGCCACCGATGGAAGCACAGAAGCGTTTTCAAACAATCGTGGACCAGGTAAGGCAGTCCAACGAAAAGCTAAAATTTGGCGATGACCTATTCCCGTCCCTGTCACAACGCGCATTCAATGGCGAGCTGTAGGATGTCGAGATGAACCCTTCTGCCAACACTGACCAACAGATCATCAATGGTGCCGCTTCTAAGCCTGACCTACACCAACTGACGCTGCCCGGTCCCATGCTTCAGCGGGGGTTCTGGCTCTACGTCTGGCGTGTTGGGACACCAAAGGGTGAACGTCTCTATGTTGGTCGTACCGGCGATAGCAGCAGCCCCCGTGCCACTGCGCCATACACACGAATGGGGCAGCACCTTGGCTTCGCAAAGACCCAGAACAGTCTAAGGCGTCTGCTTGGCGAAGCAGGTATCGAGCCTGAAGCTTGTGCACAATACGATTTGGTTTCGTTTGGTCCGATATTCCCAGAGGTCGGCCTGACACCAGATCAAGACCGTGAAGAGCAAATGGCATTGCACAAACCCATCCGCGACCAGATGGCTGGATTGGAAAAGCAGCTTCGCGACGCATTGGTCGCATCCGGTTACGATGTATTGAACGTGGTCCATAGCAAAAAGCAATTTGATGACGCCCATTGGTTGATGGTGCGAAACGCATTTTCAGAACATTTCCCGGAGTTGATAGATGAGTGATTTAAAGCTGTTCCACCTTAACGGCTCCGATGCCGCCGAAATCCCCGGCAGCGGTCTGGCCCTTGAAAAATCCTTGCAGACGCTGATCGAGCAAAACCTAGAAACATTCCTTGGCGTTCGTTTTCTGGCGTCAGAATTTTCAACCGGTGCCGATCACGGTGGGCGGATGGACACGCTTGGATTGGACGAAAACGGCTATCCCGTGATCATCGAATACAAACGTTCCACCAACATGAATGTCATCAACCAAGGTTTATTCTATCTTGATTGGTTGGTCACCCATCGCGGTGACTTTGAGATGTTGGTGCTTAAGACCTTTGGTGCCGATGCCGCGCAATCGGTGGAATGGTCATCCCCCCGCCTCATCTGCATCGCGGGCGATTTCAGCAAATACGACGAACACGCCATAAAGCAGATGAACCACAACATCGATTTGATCCGGTACGTAAAATTCGGCGACGATTTGGTGCTGCTGGAGCAGATCAACGCGGCGGTTGCTCCGACCAGTGGTGCGCCCGCATTGAATGGGCCGAAACCGGCTGCTGGCAAGGCCAAGTATACCACGGTGTCAGAGCATCTGGAAAAAGCTGACGATGACCTGACCGACCTTTACGAGGCTGTGAAAGAACATCTGTCGAGCCTCGGCGATGATGTCCAACACAAAGCACTGAGGTTCTATTTCGCCTTTAAGAGGATCAAGAACTTCGCCTGCGTCGAGATCAAGAACCAGGACAAAAAGGTCATGATCTATCTGAAGGTTGATCCCGACAGCGTTGAACTGGACGAAGGCTTCACACGAGATGTTCGGAAGATCGGACACTTCGGCACCGGCGACCTTGAGGTCACGATCCGATCTATGGCTGACTTTGAAAGGGCCAAGCCGCTCATCGAGCGCAGCTATGAGGTTGCGTAAACATGATGGACGAGGCTGAGTTCAAAGACCGGCAGATATGGGTCCGCGCGTTCTATGGGTTCGACCCAGAACATGACGGATTGATTGGCTTCACGCTCGAACAGAACCGCACCACCATGATGGACAAGATGCGTGATGGCGATCTGGTGCTCATCTACGGTGCGGTAGATAGCCTGACTGAACAAGACCTCCAAAGGCAGGCTCTGGGGTTTTTAGAGGTGAAGCTGGAGGAGTGCCTTGATCGCGAGAGAATGAGTCCATCTTCTATTCAATGGCGGAAAGAACGGGGTTTCCAAGATCGATGGAATTACGGCATCAGGGTAACTCGTGCTTGGCGGGTTACCAACCGTGTTCACATCAAAACCATTGCGCCGGAATCTTACCGAGGTATCTACAGGTTTGATCGTACAACGAGAGCCAAACTGCTTGAGCCCGACGAACATCGCCGAGCACTCAGTCACCATGTTCGACAGGTCAATGTTTATGGTGAAGAACCAGTAAACGAGAGTGATTTGGAGACCGGTTCTTTGAGACACGCTCTAAGACCTTCCAAGGGCATTCCACCTACATATGGTGCACGATCATCAAACATGAGCGACGGTGAGAACCATGTATATCTGATGAAATTCTCGGGTGGTGCCAAATTCCTGCTTGGGCACTCTGGGTATGGCGAAGGACACGCATTGGTGAAGGTAGGAAGGTCGAACGATCCTGCTCGGCGATTGTCTGAAATCAACACCGGATTTCCTGAACGATCCGCCGCAAAATGGTCTCTCGAGAATACCCAGAAGTTTCCAAGCGGGGTAACGGCTCATTCTGTTGAATGCGACATAAAATCCGCGTTCGACGCCGCGTTTAATTCAGAAGGCGGAGAGTTCTTTAGCGGGGATTGGGACTCTATGCAGAACAAGTTCCAGAACGTTTGTATCTCTTCTATACCCCACATTCTTGGTGCCCCTGGAAAGGCCAAGGGTATAAAATGAAATTTCATTGGCTGCCAATAATCTCAATAACATTAAAGAACAGGATCAAATATGCGACTCAGCCGAATTGAGATTGAGAACTTCAAAGGTATTGCCGCAAAACAGGTCATCGACCTTGCTCCGATAACGCTCCTTTTTGGGGCAAACTCGGCGGGCAAGAGTACGATCTTGCAAGCTTTACACTATCTCCGTGAGGTTCTGAGCCGAGCCAACCCAGACCCGGACCAAACCCTGGCTGGGGGGTTAATCGATCTCGGTGGATTCGCCAATTTGATCCACGCCCATGATCTTAACCGAACCATGACTATAAAAATTGTAATCGATGGCGTGGACGGATTTGGTGCAGACCATTTACCGTTGAATGCTGGTGGATCGTTGACCGCACCAGAATTCGAGCAACTTCCCATTCGCTACCTCTTGGGAGAAAACACAGACCTGAAGGATTACGCAGTGGTGCAATCCGTCGGTGTTAGCGTCTCTGTCGCCTGGAGTGAATTAAATGCTCAACCATATGTCTCTGCGATCACGGTCCAGCTTGACAACAAAGATGTAGCGACCATTTCGTCGCCACCTCAATCAGGGCGGGCCATCCTTTCTGACATCAATTTCGAACACGATCTATTCCACCGGATCGTTGACCAAATCGAACCCGATGACCCAGACGAAGGATTATCTAAACACCCGCTTGCTGACGAAGTAGCAGAACTATCGCGAGAGATGGCTGATTCTGATGCCGTGCCCGAGTCAAGCTACCGAGTTTCAATAAAGACCGTCAGAGGAGCCTTACCTGATTTGAACTCTACGTTGACCAGCGATTTGCGCGATCCAGACGTCTCGAAGGTTGAGTTTGAAAGGGCCTCCCCGAGGGTCCGCGGCCTGGAGAACCTTCTAGATGAACTTGTGGTTGGCCCAATGAGAGTTGCCCGTGACTACTTGAATGAGACGACCTATATCGGCCCACTCCGAGAGATTCCACCGCGTGGGTTTCAACCGAAATTATCACCTGATGAAGCGCGTTGGGCGCAAGGTCTGGCGGCTTGGGATCTGCTTTATTCCGACCGCAAGGGAGATTTGCTGAAGCGAGTAAATTTCTGGCTAAGTGGAAAGGATCGGCTAGGGACCAACTACGAAATCTTACGTACAGAACGCAGGGACATCCCGACCACCAGCCGTATGCACCAATTATTTGCACGAGGCATCACAGAAGATGATCTGTCGGAACTTCAGGAAGCCTACACAGACTTGCACCCGACAAACGAGATTGTACTCCGTGACTTCGCACAGAATATTACCGTCTCACCAGTGGATGTCGGGGTTGGAATTTCGCAGATGATACCTGTTGTCGTCGCCTGCCTGAAGAAAAACCCTGGCGTCGTAATGGTGGAGCAACCAGAATTGCACATCCATCCCGCTATCCAAGTCGGACTTGGCGATTTGTTCTTGAGTGCAACCAGTGCAGACCTGAATTCGATGTCTGACGGTAAGACACTTCTCATAGAAACTCACAGTGAACACATCATGCTTCGGCTGCTTCGGCGAGTTCGTGAAACTTCAAACAACCAGCTTCCTCCTGGGGCGATGAGCGCCCAGGCAAAAGATATAGCGGTGATCTACGTTGAAAACAAAGATCAGACTGTTGAGTTCAAAAGAATGAATGTGGACAGCGATGGAGATTTTAGTGACCGCTGGCCGAGAGGCTTTTTCAGAGAAAGAGCCAAGGAACTATTCTAATGATTTGTGAATATGCGATTGAACCGGCTGCGCTTCCGCTGACATGGCAACGCTTCATTTATGTGATCGAAAAATTTGGGTTTGATCGCGGGCGGTTGATTTCTTGCTTGCCGACAGAATGGTTGAGAGAAGTTGCAGACGCAGTAGAAGATTCCGACTTCACCGAATTGCAGCGGATGAAGGCCGACGAAAAGCTGCTCTGGGTGAGGAAGCATGCCCTTTGCGTTTCCGGAAGGCCGCTTAACACTACGATTGGCGGGTGGAGTGAAAATGCGATTTCAGCGCAGGAGGCCGGTCGAGTTAGGGCTGTGTTAACGGCTGAAAACCCAGACAACCACGTCGGTGTAATCAAATTTGATGAATTAACCGACGATCACGTGTCGTTTGACGCCCCAATTTCATGGGAGGTTCCCAGGAGTTCGGCTGGTATAACTTCAGCGGCAACTCCATTTGTCACGGAATCTCAAGCAATCCTAATTGTTGACCCTTACTTTCATGGAGGTATGGGCGGGCCAAACTACGCTGACCCGATAGCTTCAATTTTGGACATCATTAGTCGCTATGGTCGAAAGTCAGTCCGATTCCAAATTCATTTCAAGACGATCGCGCAGAACCCCAACCTCGATTATTACGAAGCGAACTCGAAAGCTCTCTTCGGAAAACTCATCCCAGACGGTTTATCCATCGAATTGTATGAGTGGACGGAAAACGAAAGCGGCACTCAACTCCACGATCGACATCTCCTGACCGAACGGGGCGGCATCACACTTGGTGCGGGTTTTTGCGCTGTCACTAATGCCCCCAACCTAGGCGTAACCCTCATGAGTATAGAAGACTCAAAGAAAAAGATCATGAGGTTCCTTCCCAAAAGTGTTGAATACGATCCTGCGGGAAAGGGATTAAAAGTACTTTCTGATGGAACCACCCGGCGGATTTGATGATGTCTATCACTGCCCATACGGATGCAACCCAGGGCTTCTATAACCATCGAACGGTTTGAACGTCCGATTCTACATTGAACGTGCGCGTTGATTGTTTCGCAACGAACTTCCGCCCGTTATGGCGAATAAATCACTGAAGTCTTTTTCTCACTGGCCAGAGTCTTCCGGTTCTACGAGTGCTATGTGGCTCACACCCAGTGCTTGCGACAGTTCATACAACGTAATGATAGTTGGATTTCGCTGACCTCGCTCCAATCCGCTCAAGTATTGCTGGCTGAAACCAGAGCGCGCTTCGACGTCCTCTTGGGTAAGACCTTTTTCTCTTCGTAAGCGAGCGAAGTTCTGTCCAACTAATTTGCGCATATCCATGCACGGGAAGATTGTGCATTACATACTTTAATATTATCAACTATAATATGTATTTGATTTTCCAGGATATGCGGTATGCACATCATCATCAATCCTAAACCCAAAGGCAGAACCGGGAAGACAACGACCTTTAATGCGTTGGCGTCAGGATTTCTGACCTTCTGGCTATCGCTCGCTACAGCGGCTGTCGCAGAAGACGGCCTGACTGCAATCGCACCACCAGCTGAGCGCGCGTACTCCTATAATATCCTTGGCTTGCAACCGGGCGATCCGCTTGAGGATGTGCTCACTGTCTATGCCGAGCGCAGCGACGACGCACCGACCAGCGAACGCGAGGTTGTGCGGGTGCAATCGCCTGAGGGGAATGTCTTCGAGTTTACATACCAGCTCTTCACCCGGATTGGCGATGTCGGCATCAATGGACGGCTTGCAGGGGTTGCGCAGGATCAGATCACGGCGCGACTGGCCTCAGATGTGATGGAACAACGCCCTCTGGCGATCTACCGCAGCATACGCCAACCCAGTGAAGAACTGCCTGAGCCGTTGGAACTCCAGGCACAATTGGAAGAGCTGTATGGCCCGGCATCCCGCGTCACCATTGCCGGTCGCGAGATGGCCATGCTCTACGCTTGGAGCGAAGATGGGTTCATCTCCGACCTCGATGCATTGGGCCCTCTGACCCATGAAGAAACGCGGACCAGTGGCAACCGCACTTCTACGCTGAGCACGCAATATGAGATCTGTGGAACGGCGCAGCACTATACCAACACCGTCGATTACCGCTTCCGCTATCCGAGAGAGAAAGAGATCCGTCCCGGCTGCATCGCGACATTCACGGTCACGCATAAGGGCGAACCGGGCATGACCTCGATCAGTTTTGAACTGGTGGATTATGAGTTGGGGCGCCTTCATGAGCAGGAATTGGATCGACAAATTGTTGAGGTGCTGACAAGCGGAGAGGTCAAAGCCTCGGATATGGACCTATGATCATATCGCGCAAACCTATCCCCCTTTAATACCCGCATTTATGGCGGGCGGCCTTCCGAGCTGTGCGCCACGATGATCCATCATCCTGACATGCCTTCGAAACCGTCCTTGCCAACAAAGAAGACGGAGAAAGAACATGACCAATTGGTACACGGCTGACACGCATTTCGGGCATGAGAATGTCATCCCATTTTGTGGACGCCCATTCCGCAACACCGGCCACATGGACACGGTGCTGATCGAGAACCTGTGGTCCAAAGTTGGACCGCAAGATGATCTATGGATCTTGGGTGACTTCGCCTTTGGGGCAAAAGCCAAAGAGGTCGACTATCTTGCGGCTGTCTTTGGCCAGCTTCCCGGTGCGCGCAAGCACCTGATTGTCGGCAATCATGACCTGGACCCCACATTGGCCTTGCCGTGGGATAGTATTTCGCACCTTGCAGAAGTCAGAGATGGCCCCAAGAAACAGGGGCACACGCTGTGTCATTATCCCATGATCACCTGGAACCATGCGCGTCGCGACGCGCTGCAACTCTTTGGCCATGTTCACAACAATTGGTGGGGCTCTCGCAACAGCGTGAACGTCGGCGTCGATGTCTGGGATTTCATGCCGGTGCGGTTCGAAGACATCGCGCGCCGCGCCAAATCTCTGCCCGTGAACAAGCACTGGCAGGATGTCGAGCATAATGCGGTTGAAGAAAAAGCGTAGCGCCAGAGGTTAGAAAAGGCATAATCTTTGTGCCACCTCCGCGTAGCGTACGCTAGAGGTAAGGATAGACTAAAATCGACAAAACCAAGTGCTGATCCACCAAAAAAAAACGGTCGCCCATTCCTAGGCGACCGTAGAAACTCCATAACGGGATTTTAGGCTCGAGAAAGATCGGGCGCTTCGAGTACATGAGGGGTATTGTAGGCCTCTAAGTCGATCTGATCTTCAGATTTCGCAATAATCACTGTGCAGGCCGCATCTCCTGTGACGTTCAGCGATGTGCGTGCCATATCGAGGATGCGATCGATACCAGCGATGATTGCGACACCCTCCAAGGGCAATCCAACCGAAGTTAGAACCAGAGAGAGCATGACTAGGCCAGCACCAGGAACACCTGCAGTTCCGATTGAGGCCAGAGTCGAAGTCAGGATGATGGTGATGTATTCCGACATCCCTAGTTCGACGCCAAAGGCTTGAGCTACGAATAGTGCTGCTACACC
The DNA here is from genome assembly GCF_040365955.1 of Phaeobacter sp. NW0010-22. Classification (NCBI taxonomy): domain Bacteria; kingdom Pseudomonadati; phylum Pseudomonadota; class Alphaproteobacteria; order Rhodobacterales; family Roseobacteraceae; genus Phaeobacter; species Phaeobacter sp. NW0010-22. Next base: position 402,206 of record NZ_BAABWT010000003.1, on the reverse strand, counting down.
CTGATACATCGCAGTACCATCCATATTGATTGTCGCACCAAGCGGCAGGGTAAAGCTGGCCACAGATCGGTTCACGCCAAGGTTCTTTTGAACTGCTGTCATGGTCACCGGCAACGTGCCTGAGCTCGAGGTGCTGGTGAACGCAACGATCTGAGGTTCAACAATGCCCTGAAAAAACCGTCTTGGGTTCAGACGGGCAACAACTGCTACCAATCCGCCATAGACAAAAATTGCGTGCAGAATACACCCGATGTAAAGCGCAGCGATAACCGTGCCTAGTGGGAGCAGCAAATCGAGCCCATACGTGCCTGAAACCCAAGCCATCAAGGCGAACACGCCATAAGGGGCAAAGGAAATCACGATTTCAGTCAATTTTAGGATGACGGAGTTTAGAGCCTCAAAGAAGTCACGAATGGGTTTTGCTGCGTCACCGACCAGATTGATAGACAAGCCAAACATGATCGCAAAGAAAATGATCTGTAGAACATTGCCATCCGCTGCGGCTGCAATTGGATTTTTGGGAACTATGGCGATTAGCTGCTGGATAAAAGGTGGTGAGCTTTTGGGCTCCATCGCGATGGCGGTACCTAGGTCAATCCCTACGCCTGGTTGGAAGAGTGTGCCAAGCAAAAGACCTATGGTTATCGCGAAAGCAGTTGTGCCGAGATAGAAAATAATCGACTTCAGGCCGATGCGCCCCATCCGAGCCATGTCGCTAACAGAGGTCATCCCGCAGACCAGTGATACGAAAATCAATGGAACAATCAGCATTTTGATCAGTGAGAGGAACAGTGTTCCAACGTATTTGATCGAAACGGCAATCGCCCCATTGCCTGTCGAATTCAGCACAATGCCAACGATCACCCCAAGCACAAGTGCGATCACAATCTGCTTCCAAAGAAGCATGTTCCGCCAGGGCGCTAAAAAGCCCGTTTTTCTTTTAGTGGTATCCATTGTTTCCTCCCAATTTTGGCTATGGATCGACTGCTTCAGAGAGCATTCTCACAAGGTTACCACCCGCAGTTACCGTATGGTCATGCTAAGACCGAAAGCGCATTGCAAAATTTGCAATGCGCTGCCGTTGGGTGAAAAACGACTACTTCCCTAAGTTTTTTGCGAGATGGACGCATTTCCGCGCCAGCACATCTGTCGGGTCCACCGGCACTGCGCCCATGTCAGATGATGGGCTTGTTACAATGAGCGGAAGCTCCGTACAGCCCAAGACAATCGCTTCAGCGCCTTTGTCGACCAAATGGCCAAATGCTTGATTTATCTGTTCTTTGCAAAGGCCTTCGGTAAACCCGGCCTTAACGCCCGAGGCTCCATAAATTGACTCCATCACCAGTGCCTGATGTGCTTCATCTGGAATTACATAGGCAAGACCGGCCTCTTCCAGAGCCTGTTGGTAAAGATCGCTGTGAATGGTTCCGTTTGTTGCGAGGATGCCGACTTTACTTATGCTCGGCGAGAAACTCCGAATGTGATCGGTCGTTGCCGAAAGAATACTGACAATCGGCACTTCCAGATGACGCTGGATGCGATCTACATAAGCATGAGCTGTATTGCACGGAATGGCTAAGATATCTGCACCCCCGCATTCGAGCTTTTTACAGGTTGAATAAAGAGCGACGGTAGGATCAGTGCCGCTACCGACTAGGTTTTCGGTACGGTCAGGAATCTGTGGGTTCTGCTCGACAAGGATTTTGATGTGATCCTGATCACGGTCTGCATCCGTCGCATCGACCAGCTTTGCCATAAAATCAACCGTCGCCGCGGGGCCAACGCCACCTACTACCCCAACCTTGAATCTACGTTTTCGGTTTGCCTCAGTGACCTTTAACGCGTGTCTCGCATAAACTGCTGCTGTGTCGACAGCGATCATGGCTGAAGGGATATCGAGTTGGCCAAAGAGCAAAGGCAGTTCTGTCAATCCTGGCACGAAGACGGTGGCACCTTGCCCTGACAAATCTTTGAGTGCTTGATTGATTGGTGTCAAAACATTGTGTCCCCGATTGCCGGACTTGAACCCTTTTTCTCCATAGATGGCATTCATGACGGCGGCTTCCGCCGTTTCCGAAGGGAAGACGACACTTGTATTGTCTCCAAAGAGAGTTTGAAATAATCCACTTTTGCGAACATAAGGCGTTGTGAGTGCACCGATTTTAGTGGGTAGAGGGCCAAGAAGTGCAACTGCATCTTTGATTGCTTCAGTCATGCTGACGAGCTTGAGGCCCAGTTCGTCTTCTAGTTCTTTTAGAAAGCAATGGGTGACAAAGCAGGGCAACAGAGCAGCGTTACAGCCGTCCTGTTCCATTCGTGACAGTGTGTCGAAGACATATAGCTTGCGATGTGTTGCGTTGTATTCTGGGTGCATTGGTGAAACGGGTTCACGCATAGGTTTTTGTTCGAAAACCAGTTCCCGATGGTCGCCTTCGGATTTGACGGGAGTTTCCTGCACGATCCGATTAAGCAAATCGGCCCCGGCGAGAGCACCAAGGCCGCCGACGATTCCCAGTCGCAGTGCATGCCTTTTGCTCATTGGCTTGCCTCTTCGGTGAGGTTTGCGAATTGATTAAGTGCAACTTTGGCCTGATCCTGAGTTAGGATGCTTCCCGCTGCGGATTGCAAGCTTACCCCGTGTGCCAATGCATGTTTTGCAAGCTTCGCAGCAGCGTCATACCCGATCAGTGGGGCGAGTCCGGTCACATGAACGAGGCTGTTGTCCAGCAAATCCTGACAACGTTTTTCATCAGCAGCAATGCCGTCGACACATCTAATGCGGAGCACGTTCATGACATTGGTCAGTGACCCCATCGTCTCTAAGACTTTGTGAATGATCACCGGCTCCATCGCATTGAGTTGAAATTGCCCAGCTTCGGCCGCCATAGTCACAGTCAGATCGTTTCCGATAGCCTGATAGCAAACTTGGTTGACCACTTCGGGGATTACCGGATTGACCTTACCAGGCATGATCGAAGACCCGGCTTGCACGGGCGGTAGAATGATCTCACCGATCCCTGCGCGCGGCCCCGATGACATCAATCGCAGATCGTTGCAGATTTTCGAGAGCTTAATAGCGACGCGTTTAAGTGTGCTGGAGAACATCACGAAAGCGCCGAGATCAGAGGAGGCTTCGATCAAGTCACCCGCAAGCGCCAAGGGCTCGCCGGTAATCTTACTCAGATGTTTGACGGCAGCTTCGCCAAAACCTTCAGGCGAGTTGATGCGTGTTCCGATGGCTGTTCCACCTAGATTTACCTCAGTCAATAGTTTCGATAACTCACTCAGACGGTCGACATCTTCCGTTACCGTTGTGCAAAAACCGCGAAACTCTGCGCCAAGAGACATCGGCACTGCATCCTGAAGCTGGGTGCGGCCAACCTTCATCACGTGATCAAACTCACAAGCTTTCTGGCCAAAGGAACCAGCCAAAGCGTACATCGCATCGACAAGAGGGGGTATGCGTGCAAGTACAGCAATGCGAATGGCTGTAGGGTAAACGTCGTTCGTGGATTGTGAGCGATTGACGTCGTCATTGGGATGAAGTTTGTGATAGTCGCCATATTTTGCGCCAAGCTTCTTTAGTCCTAAGTTGGCGATGACTTCGTTCGCATTCATGTTGGTTGACGTTCCAGCGCCCCCTTGCATGACGTCGACAACAAATTGGTCGTGATGCGCGCCAGCTATGATATCGTCGCAAACCTCGATGATGATTTTGGCCTTATCCAAAGACACTGTGCCAAGGTCGCCGTTGGCCTGCGCACAGGCCTTCTTTACCGATGCTAAGCCAACGATCAGATTGGGGTAATGACCAATTGAAACGCCTGTGATCGGGAAATTTTCCAGTGCCCGCTGGGTTTGACTGCCCCACGCCGCATCCTTGGGAATATCTATTGGGCCGAGGTTGTCTTTTTCCGTTCGGTTTGCATGCATGGTATGTGCCCCTTTTTGCCGGCCTGTCGGGACTGGCGTTTTTTGGTTGGATTTGCCCTGAACCGAGCGTCTTTCAGGTCGGATCATAGAAGTGCATTCTGCGCATCACCAACTCAAGCAGCGCAACACTGTTGCAAGTTTTGCAACATCTGCGCAGACTACTCTGGTGCCGCTGAGAAGGAGAGGTTCCATGGAAATCGACTGGCTTGAAGATTTTCTTGCCTTGGAGACAGCTGGCGTTTTTGCACGATCAGCCGACGCACGTAATATCAGCCAATCAGCATTCACCAGACGGATTAAAAATTTGGAGCATTGGGCTGGAACACCGCTGTTTGATAGAAGTGTCCATCCAGTTGTTTTGACTCCAGCGGGCAAAGCTTTCAAGCAAACCGCTATTGATACGGTTAAAGCATTGAAACTGAGCCAGAACGACATTCGCGATTTATCCCGCAGGGAGGCATCTGTTCTCGATTTCGTAGCTCTTCACACGCTTGCAATTTCGTTTTTCCCACCTTGGCTGACAAAAATGTCCAGCCATCTTGGTCCGATCAAAACAAGGTTGGTCGCTGAGAATTTTTCAGGTTGCGCCGAAGCAATTTTGAACGGAAGCGCAGACTTCATGCTTTGTTATTCTCATCCTTCGGTACCCACCATTTCTGATGAAAACCGCTACCCGTCGGCGACCATTGCGCAGGACAAGATGATCGCTGTCAGTGGTGTTGATGCATCGGGCGCTCCAAAATTCCGTTTGGATGACGACGGTCAGATACCCTATCTGTCCTTTTCGCCCGACACGTTTTTAGGGCGAATTTCGCATGTATGTATTGAACGCTGCAAGCTGGGCGAGAAGCTTTCTACAATTTACGAAAATTCCGTAGCCGAGGCACTCAAATCCGCCTGCCTCGAAGGCCATGGCTTGGCTTTTCTACCAGCAGAGGCGGTCAAAAGAGAATTGGAAAATGGCATGCTTTGCAGAGTGGGACAATCTGAGCTGGAACCAACGATCTATATAAAGCTTTATCGGTCCATCGAACGCTCGCGACCAGAGCTCGAACGATTTTGGATGTTGGCAAATGATAACTGAGGCAACCCGTCAGTTTGCGAATTCTGCATTAGTTTGCCTCGGAACTGGTTGTTCTTGCCAAATTCCAGAAGCGTTCCATTGATATGTTGCTTCGCTCGGTAGAACGATAGAGTTTTACGGCCATAGTGCGTTCTGAATATGCGTTGCTAATGCGCCTCAGGCTGCCTGTAGTCAACATTGGCTCGACGCTCATATACGGCAACCAAGCAATTCCAAGCCCTTCAACACAAGCGGCTTTTTGGACTTCTGCTACTGAGGTCTCGTAGCGCAGCTCAAGCTTGTCAGCAATGGCAGTTCGTTCGATTGAAATTTCACTCAATCGACCCAGAAAACTTTCAGATGAATAGCCAAGAAACGGTAGTTTACCTTGCTGCTCAAAGCCAAAGAGAGCTTCACCGTTAACATCCACACCGGAAACTGCCACAAGCCTGTCTTCAGTGATCTTGATAGATGGGAACCGTGTGTCATCCGTCAAAGTCATGACGGCCGGGTGATCATAGCAAAGCATGAAATCATCCGTTCCAGCCATTAGCGATTCAACACAACCAGAGAAGTTCTCCACGGAGAGGCTTGTATTTACCGAGCCATTCGATTCAGTCATGTTCTTTAGCCATGTTGGTAGAAAGGAAATCGCTAAGGTGTGAAGCGCAGTAATGTTAAGCACTTCGCAGTCTCGGCGTGAAATCTGGTGAAGATCTTCCTTTACGATACGAAGAGAACGCACGGTTTGGTGTGCGGTTTTCAGAAACTCCTTGCCAGCAGCGGTCAATACAACGGGGTATCGACTTCTATCGAACAACGGCACCCCAACCCAGTGCTCTAGGTTCTTGATTCTGCGAGTAAATGCAGATTGGCTGATATTGCGAGCATGGGCAGCCTTAGCAAACACCCCAGTTGAATTCAAAGCGAGAAAATCTTCTAACCAGTCAACTTCCACAACATCCTCCATGTGTCTTATCTAAGTGTAGTGGGTTGCGAACAAAGTGGCGTTGCAAAGGTCGCAACGCGCTTGCAAAAACAAGCGGTTGATTTTTGAAACTCAGTTGGCTTGTAAAATTCTGCCACCTGTTAAGAGAACATCACTGGATGGGCACTTGGATATGTTGTGGACCTGTCGCGGTTTAACCCTAGACAGAGCGCGAGCCGGATATCCTAGGGATTGAATTGGGTTTCAAAACCGACAACCACTGTCTTGTCGCTTGCAGCAGCGACTTGAGAACTCAATCGATTACTTTTGAACAGAATAGCACGTACGTTGGAATTGGTTAGCTGGAGAAACATTCGAATTCTATGTATCTGTTAATGCTCCAATTGTTTTTCATTCTATGGCACAAGGAAACTCAGTTTACGGACTGGGGTCTGAGTCAATATGTGTAGCCGACCGCGTTTTCCGATTTAGATGGGTTGGCTTTGTTGAAGTGGGTTTTGATCTCGTCAACCATCTGAGACAAGCCGCCTCAAGTCGTCTTGTTGCTTCTGCAAATCGTTCAAGCGTGTCCCTAACGCGGTCGCGAACTGATCGAATTCGCGCCTCAAATTCGCGAATTCGTTCGGTGAGGTACTTGCGCTCTTCAAACCAGTTTCGAAGGTGGTGTTCAGTTCTTCGACAGCGCGCAAGAGTGCGGTCTCGAAGGGCGTCAATTGGGGATGGCTCATGGTTCACCTCGTCACTGCTGTTTCGATGCAGACTGTCCCGCCGCTCAGATTTGGCACCGGACAGTCGGCCAACTCGACGCCCCGGGGCAGGCTCAGAACCCGTCCCAATCCGCCAAGGCCACGCGTCACTCTCACCCCATCCAAGCCAAAGGTCGCTAGGTTGATTTGAGGCGATGTTGTTTCCGCTTTCGGGAATGTCAGCTGCACGGCCATCAAGAGTACCCAGGAGGTCAGCAAGACCCCCGCCAGATAGGTCGGCAGCATGGTCTTCCAGGTGACCGTTCGCCATTCCTTCCGGCTCTCTTCCAGCGCATTTGTCGCTTGCTGTATCCTGTCCGCCTGATCCTCGATCTGTCGTGCTGTTCGGTTGTGGATCTGACCGCTCTGCTTTTCGAGCTCGCTCATATCTTGCACGATTTTTCTCTGCGCGGCGCTCAACGCTTGCCTCAAATGCTGTTCGAAGTCGTGCAACATCTGCTGCGTCTGCTCTTCGGTTGCGTGAGATTGGCTCTCGACCTTCGCTTGCAGGTTTTGCAGCAAAGTATTCATCTGCGGTCCAGTCTTCATGGAATATACGGTCCTCTAATCGGAGTGTATTTTGGCTGTCTGATGTTCCTGCAATCCGCATGGTGATGCGTGTATCGCGACGACGCGGCTTGCCGCCTTTGGCCTCAAGGGCATCGGCCTTGTTGCGTTTCTCAATCTGTTTTTCAGTCAGGGGTTTGAATTCGAAGTCATCCAGTTCGGCCAGGGCAGCACGAACATCAGCGTGGTTGCGGATTTCACCCGCTTCGATTTTCTGGGCGATTAAGATCTGGATGGCTTCTTTGATCTGTCTCCGGTCATCGAGATCAAACACCGGTTTGACCATCCGTTTGCGTCCCGGCTCTTCCGGACTGACCCAGCCTTCGCGCGCGTTCCAGTAGTCTCGAAAGGCGTTGAAGTACTTCTCAGATCCCGGAGGCGCAGGATTGAATGAGCGGTTGCCGTAAAGTTCCACGCGCGGGATCAGGAAGTGCAGTTCAACATTGCCCATGTGCTGGTGGCGGACCCAAAGGATATTGGCTTGATCCCCTGCCAATCCCGCAAAGGCGGCTTTCTCAAAGTCTTGCATGACTGCCGCCTGCTGGCTGTCAGTGGGATCATCATCCGCATGGAACGCCACCAAACCGGACGTGTACCTCCACTTCCGCGTATTGTTGTCGATCAGATGGCGGGTCAGGTTGGGATCACCGGCAAGCAGATCTGGCAGCACATCCCGCCGGACAGTTTGATTGGGAATACGCTTGCGGTCTTCGGTGTAGGCCGTGACTTCCGCCGCCAGCAAGTATTCCACCGCCGCAGCCCCAGAGCCATCCCCGTGATCGAAGAAGCGCACCATCATCGGGAATGATCCTCAACAATCGCAGCCAGCTGACGCGTGACCGCCAACAGAAGTGTGCGGACCGCAATCAGATCAATAGCGCGCCCTGCCTTGCGGTCTATGTTGAGCGCATGGGAGATTTGATTGAGGTTGCTCCCCACACGCCCGACCGCTGCCAGAAGCGTGGGGTCAACATCGGGTGGCTGCGCGCGCCGCCGCATGGGTTCAGAAGACAAAACATGACGGGTGTAGTCAGAGAGGGAACGCTCTTCAGCACGAGCTTTATGAAGCCAGCTGACACGTTCCTCTTCGGTGCACCGAACACGCAAAACAAGCTCACGTTTGATGTGTTTCTTGGGTTCGCGTCTAACCATGGCAACCACTTTCAGCGCGTCCACGCGCCGGGTTTGGGGTGAAGGGGAAAGGGCCTGCCCATTCCCTTCCAAGGTGCACGTGGCGTAGCCACACGCGTAACCTTGCTCCTCGAAGCATGGGCAACAGGTTTACGACCACTGTATTCATAGCGCGCTCCTCTCATTGGCCTCTTGCCTCACGTGCAATCTCACTGTTCAGTGTTGACGCCAAAGGGCGCAACGGCGTGACCGTTGCAGGAAGATGCGCGCCTGTGTTTTTATCTTTCTTGTTCTCTTTCTTTTGTGTGGGCACGGTGCCGACATGGTCCGGGGAAGGTGTTTGCACTGTGGGGCCACCGTGCTCCCCGATGCATTTGTCCAGCTTCAGCCCCCCGGATTCCGGGTGCAGAATGGCGAAGTCTTCTCTTACCTCGGGGGCATTTAGAGCAATTTCTGATCGAATTTCAGCAAGTAAGTCAGGGTACAGTATCTCCGCGTCAGTCACGCAAGTTTGCAGGTGAGCGTAGTAATTTGCGGTATGAGGCTTGTTGCGATCAAAGGATTTGGCCTTCACCAGCGAACCGACAACAAATTCAGAAACAGCGCGGGCTGACATCGCATTTCGCGGCAATGGATCTCGCAAGAAACTCTTCACGACTTTCGAAAGATGATCCGCGTTGCCAGGTACAAAGAACTTGTAAAACCACCCGACCAGCCGAACAAATTCGGTTTGATGATCATATTCAACCAGACCAACCCCAACCAACCGCTCCATTGACGATGTTGCTATCTCCCGGTCGATCCCGCTGTGTGAACACAGATGCTCAATCGGATAGAAGAAACAGCCTGTGTAGGTGGTCGACGGCGACGTCGTCATGACGAAATAGGCCAATCGAGCAATGTCGTTTTTCGGGAGGGAGCGGATTCTGGGGTCATTGTGAATGTCACTTTTGACCATTGTGAAGCTGACTTTTGACATAGGAGTTTCCTCGCCTCTCCGCGCTGGAACACGATTATTCTTCGCCTCCAGATACTGGGTGATTTGATGTGTCGAAGAACTGTTGGAACGTAGACGGCTACGCGGTTTCAGTGGTCACGGTTCTATTGGCCTCGACCCAATCATTGAGATCTCCACCTAGGTATTTCACAGCCCGACCAAATTTCACGAAAGGCGGGCCGACCCGGCGATGGCGCCATTGCGCGCGTTTATTGCGTGAGGCAATTAGATTCAGCTCTGCATCACGGTCATCATAAACGCGTTCGTTTTCAAATAGTTGTGGTGTCATTTCTTACTTCCCTCGAACGATTGCGAACTAAAACCAGATAAACGCAATCCAATTCTTGGGTCACGAACGGAACCCAACCAAACCGTGCCTATTTGTTCCGATCTGAATCCATCCCGTTGAGAAAATGCCGCGCCTCCACCAACAAATCGGCATCCTCAGACAGCTTCGCCGCTTCACCGGCGTAATGATAAAATCCGGCTTCAATTCCAAGCTTGTCAAAAACCTGCTCCAAGCAACGGCAAAACCGCCCGGTTGGGTTTAGGTTTTCGTCTTTCCCGGTCGTGACACGGACATTTGAGTGATGCTCAAAAATGGCTCTCAAACACACGGCAGTCCGCAGGGCGTGGAATTTCCCTTGAAACTGTTTGGCCTTGAGCGCCTCTGAGTAAAGTTCGAGCAAATGATCAATCAGGTTGATCAAAACCAGGTCATCACAACGATCGCGCGCCTGATTGAGATAAAGAGAAGCGATACAGTTCAGTTCAGACAAATTCTTGAGGGCGTAGGCCCGGTCTGATGCACTGGCTATTGGGTCTTTTTGCTCCGATTTTACTGATCTCAGTATCAGTTTTCTCGACGCCTTAAGGTGCTCAATGATCTTGCGACTTCGGCCCACCTTATACCCCGGGCCACCTGTGACCAGAATGGGGTCTTCGTAAAGGTTGCAAATCAGCCTGCCGGGCACACGTCGCCAATCAGATTGCAGATCGGTGCCCATCCAGAAATCAATCCCAGAGGTCAGGTCATCACACAGGCACACATGCATATAGTGAATGCGCTGTTCGGCCTGCGAGATGATCTGATGAAAGGGCAAACTCACTGGAGGCTCACCCAGCGACATGAGCACACCAGCTTTGCATCAGCTCTCGGCGTTTTTCCAGCAGATCCGAGCGTGCGTAAGCCCGCTCGACATCAGACCCGACTTGGTGCGCTAAACTCAATTCAGCAACTTCACGAGAAACGCCTGGTTGCTCAGCGGCCCAATCGCGGAACGTCGATCGAAACCCGTGAACCGTAATGCCCTCAACTTTCATGCGCCGCAGCAGCATGAGCATCGCCATATTGCTCATAGGCTTGTGGCGCTTCTGGCCCTCAAACACGACTTCAGAGCGCATCGCTTTGAGTGGCTCGATAATCGTCAACATTTCTGGGGTTAAGGGCACGCGGTGTTCTTGGTCGGCCTTCATCCGATCAGCCGGAACAATCCAAAGCTGTTGGTCAAAGTCAAACTCTTCCCAACGTGCGTGAAGCACCTCGCTTGTGCGGCTGGCAGTGAGGCAAGTGAACATAAGCGCCTTTGCGGCCATGGCATTTTTCGTCACCAGTTCCGCATAGAAGGTGGGCACATCCTGCCAATGCATGGCCTTGTGGTGCTGCACCTTGTGTTTGACCTGTGGTAGCACGCGTGCATCGCGGATGGTTGTGACGGGGTTTTCGCCATCCCTAAAGCCTTTGGATTTCGCGACGTCCAGCACAGCTTTCATCCGCTGTGCCAAACGCTTGGCTGTCTCGTGCTTTGTCGTCCACACGGGAAGCAGCACTTGAAGTACCTCGGGCTGACCAACCTCCGAAACCGGCAACCGTCCTATTTTGGGAAAAGCATACTCAGCCAAAGTGTTGATCCACTGCTGCCCGTGCTTTGGGTTCTTCCATGTCGGAAGACGCTCTATGTGAACTTGTCGGGCGATCTCTTCGAAGCAGGGGATTTCCTGCCGGCCGTTGTAGCGCGGGTTGATCCCTCGTTTTGCCAACCTTCGGTATTCCAACGCGCGGTCACGTGCTTCGTTCAATGTCACGACGTCAGCGCCGCCAAGCCCGAAATCGGTACGCAGAGGCTTGCCTTCGCGGTTGCGTTGGCCCTTCACTGTGACACGTACGATCCACCGCCTCGCGCCGGATAGATCGACCACGAGATACAGCCCGCTACCGTCGCCGTGGCGACCGGGGCCGAGGGTGCGAACCAAATTCTTCGTCAGCTTTCCGCTAAGTGCCGCCATTAAAATACCACGATTTATACCACGCAATGAATGAAAACGAGTCTAATCGAAGAGAAGTGAAAAGCAACAGCGAATACAGATAGATCAACAAAAACAGCCCCATAAGGGGTTGAATGAGTGCCAACAGAACTAAATGAAAATGGTGGGTGGCGGAGACGAAGGGATTCGAACCCTCGAGACCCTTCCGGGCCTACTCCCTTAGCAGGGGAGCGCCTTCGACCACTCGGCCACGTCTCCGCTGACGGGTATATCCGCGCAAGCAACGGATATTCAAGACCAATTTCACTCTGGCCGGAACTTTTTTCTAGAACGCGCAAACCCCTTGAAATCAAACGGAATAGCACTGATTGCCTCTTGATCAGAAAGGCGGGAACCAAAATTTGAGGCGTCATCCGAACGCTGGTCGGTTGGACAAACACTGAATCATTCGCAAAATGGGGGCAGGATCCGAACGCGCCCTCTCTGGGCAAGAGGCAGCGATCTTCGCGCAAGTGTGGGAGATGACAGCTGGTTGACCGCCTTTATTTCACCAGGGTTAATAGATCGCGTCGGCGGTCTATTAACCCTATCGAATTCAGGGACAAACATGCGGATTTTCTGGCTTTTAAAGCACCCTATCCCGGCCCAAAGGCGCGGGGGACTTTCCGCACAAACTTGTCAGAGACAGGGTTTGCGTTCAATATGGGGGCTATCGAGCATGCAAAACAGTGCTCATAGATTGCGAAAAACACGGTTCAGACGGTACTGTCGCGACGTGTCAAATAGGACATATACCGCAAGACCAAGTTCGCCTTTTTGGGGTGGTATTAGATGATTAAGTTTATCGGTGAATTTCCAACAACGCTTGTTTCAGTGTGCGTAATTGCAGGGATATCGGCAACGTCTGTCAATTCAGAATCAACAGTTCATGATGCCCATATCGCAATTGAAAACTCCGCCGTTCTGACAAAACAAGAAGCGAACCAGATCTATTTGGATCTCATGGATCGTATGCGCACTGGCTATGCGTCTGCGCAGTTAGATATTGTCTCGAATTATCAGGATTGGCCAAAATACAATGATGCCCCGTATATTTCCGCAACCCACGGCCAGAGGTATGTGAATAGCTACGCAAATAAAATGGCGCGTGATTACGGAACATTGAATGATGGGGATACTTTGCCCGCTGGATCGGTGCTGGCCAAAGACAGTATAACCGTTACTGATGAAGACCATATTTTCCCTGGTGCGCTCTTTGTTATGGAAAAACTACCAGACGGTGCGCACCCCCAAACCGGTGATTGGCGCTATGTCATGGTTATGCCCGATGGCTCTTTGTTTGGCGACACAATCGGCAGCCGAAGCCAAGAGATGGTCTATTGCCATGAATGCCACGAAGCCGTCGCAAGCCGGGATTATACGTTTTTTGTCCCGTCCGACCATCGTTTGACTAAGTAATTTTGGGGCGGCGCGAACCGTCAGAAACCGAGGCATCAATTTGTCTCGCTTTAGGGGCAATAGGTTGCCGCTGTGAGCTGGGTTTCGCGGGCAGAATGTTGAGCGTCGATTATATGGCTCAGAGGTGACCGTGATCGAAATAGAAGTCGGCCCAGATCGGGCCGACAACTGTTCAATTAGGCTTTTAACATGTCAAAAGTTGAGCGGTTTGATCCGGGTACCCTCAACCGTCCAGTTTGCCATCAGCCCTTTTTCGTCAAACACGAAGGCGACAGTGTCCGTCTTTAGGTTGGTGGTATCAGCTTCGGCCGTCAAACCGGCATTAAAGACAGCGATCGAGCCATCAACGCCCAGTTCATAGCCCTTGCTGTTGGTGAACTTGTTCAACGCGTCTTGATCCATGAACATCACCACATACCCATAAGTCTGCGCTCCGGCCTGGGCACCAAACGACAGGGAAGACGTGCGATAATACCCAAGCACATTTTCTTTGTCATAGAGCACACCATTGCCCCCTTCGCCTCCGACGCCAAGACCTACCTTGGTGATCTCAGGGAAAACCAAAGCGGCGAACGCATCTTCGGCATACCGCGCTGCCCGGTCATTGTCTGAGATGAGCGAGTTCCAACTTGCAACCGCGCCCATTTCCAATGAACTCTGTTGGGCGGCATCCGCCATGCCAACAGCCGCAAGGCTGTGCGCTTCGCAGTCGCGTGTCGCCGCCATCGCCTTCAGCGTTCCATCAAGGCTCAGCGCCAGTGGGTTGTCGCTATCCGGGTTAATCGTCAGCACGTACCGACGTGCCAACGCCTCACCAAAGGCTTCGTTGTTTGCCTCTGCGTAGCCACCACGAAAGCCACCTGATCTAAAGTCGCCCTTCGCGGTGCCGTAGAAACGCTCGCCATCAACGTCGAATGTGACATCCTTCGAGACGCCGCCGATCACGTTAACGTCTTTATCCTTGGTATAAACCGCAACATATCCGAATTCACTGCCTGCCTCTGTTTTCCCAATGCGGAACAGAAAACCATTTTCATTGACTTTTTCCATGACGCATCCGGAGCGTTCCACGTCGCGCAAAATGCTCCAGCCTTCGACGTTGTCAACATAGGCCTCATCTTCAGCAATTGCGGGTTGGGCAGCCAACGGCAGGCCAAGAACAAGCGCAATTGTTCGCATTGAAAACTTCATATTTTTTTCTCCTTGAGTATAGTCAATAATCGAAAGTACTGGATCTGATTAACCGCTGCGTACATTAGGGCGGTTGCACGGCTAAACAAGCGCTGCGAAAAAAAACAGACTGTATTTCTATGTCAGCCCCGGAACTCCTTTGAAAGTTATTTCCGGTTTAGAGGCTTTGAAATGTGCAGATACTGTTTTGAAAGGAGGCTGGAAATACTATCATTCAGCTCTGTTTATGGACGCTAAGATATTAATCAAAAAGGATATTAGGAAAAACGGAATCTGGTCAGTAATCTTCGATAATATTGACCGTATTAGACTTGGGGGAGATGAGAGAATGAGGCATTCTGTCAAAAGGTAATTTTTGACCTTAACACTGTTGGCCGGGACGCTGCTGGGACATCAGGTACAGGTCAAAGAGCCCACGCCGGGCTTCAATACAAAAATTCCCGAAGGCCTTTTAACTCCTGAAAAATCCACCACCAGAGCGAGAGATATCGAATTCTTCGATGGTATCCCCACCGCCTCGCTAGAGGCCATCCGTCGCAGCCAACAGGTCAATGGGGAGACCAACCCTTATCAGGTTCGAATTTTTGATCAGCTGATGGACAGCAATTCCCTATTTCTCACCGGCAATACTGACACGGTCTACATGAGCGCAGTTCTCGATCTGAAAAAGGATGGTGCAACAGAGAACACCCCCGCAATGACGTGGAAACGCGTCGGTAAAGGGTCGCAATATGCCTTGGGGGGTCTTGGACAAAAATGGCGATTATCTGGATGGCAGCAAAAGCTACAAGTTGACACTGCCTGCTGATCCCCCGCGAAAAATTTCGCCTTGATCGTGCTCTATGACCCGCAAACCCGATCTCAGCTTCAGACGAGCCAACCTTTCCCAAGCTACAACAGCGAAAAGCACAAAGACGTGTATGCCAAAAACGAAGATGGCTCGGTGGATATCTACTTCGGTCCTGAGCCGCCCGAGGGGAAAGAGTCCAATTGGCTCCAGACCATACCAGACAAGGGCTTCTTTACCATCCTGCGCCTCTACAGCCCCACAGAGCCGTGGTTCGATAAAACCTGGCGTCCAGGTGATATTGAGCTGCTAGAATAGTTGAAATGGCCTTAGGGCGCGGCTTTGTCTGCGCCCTAGGCCCGATCACTCCGGCAGGCGATGAATCTGTACAGACGGGCAGGCGGCTCTTGCGATGTCGCACACATGGGCATGGTGCGTCAGATAAATCACCTGACCCGTTTCGCTCATCTTTGCCAGCAACCCCACAGTTTCAGCGGCGCGCGCGTCATCAAAACTTTCCATGATGTCATCGGCAATGAACGGCACCGGTCCGTTGTTGCGCACAAATTCATGATAACCGGCAATCCGCAGCGCCAGATACAGTTGTGCGCGGGTGCCGTCTGACAGCTGTGTTGCTTCTTTCGACCCCCCCTCTGCAGCCACCGCCACAAGCACTTCGCGGGTGCCATCGGGCTGCGCAGCAAGGCCAGAATACCGACCCTGCGACATGGTTCTAAACGCATCGGACGCACGTTCTAACATCCCGCTGCGGTGGGTGTCGCGATACTGTTTCAACGCAGACTCAACGGCCAATAACCCCAGTCGTTGTTGCAGGTGTTGCTGCGCCCCGTCTTTCATTTCCAACAACAAGGTCTGGCGTTGTTCATCCAGCCGGGCAACGGCGCCGTCGCCGCCAACGTTTTCCAAATCATCCTCGGCCTTGCGAAAGGCGGTATGCGCCTCTTCCTGATTGGTCCGCAGGGTTCTAAGGTCTGTCTTTAAACTCTCGGCGCGTGCTTCCAGTGTGGTCTCATCCACATCCGTCAGGGTCTCCAATGCTTCGGCAATTGTGCCGGTGTGCATCTGGGCGCATAGATCCTCGGCGCAGGCCCGGCGGTCTGCCACCAACTTGGCCCGCTCCCCCGATTGGGTCAGTGCCTCTCGCGCCTGTTGCCACGTTTGAACATTGAAAAAACGGGCAAATTCCTGTGTTCGGGTCTGGTGAATCTTGGCGCGCTGCGCAAGATCAGTATGCCCTTGCCGTGCCGCTCCCAACCGCTTGTGCAGATCTGCGCACTGCGTCTGGTGGGTTTCAGCACTGCGCAATCGCTGCTTAATATCGCGCCACAGATCATCTGTGGGGCCGTCGCGTGTGGCCCCAAGGCGCACTGACAACGTCTGAACGGTTTGGGCAAACAGATCGCGATTGGCCTGCATCGCAACGATCCGCCGGTCCAGATCCGCCGCCCGGTCGAAATGACGGCGCAGTTGGTCCAGCTCGTCCAGAATGGCGCGCATCTCCGGCACGCCGGGTGGGGCGTCTGCCATCCAGGTTTTAGCACAGGTCGCCGCCCAATCTGCCTGCCAGACCTCCATCGTGGCCTGCGCATCACTCAGGGCTTTGTCACGCCGCGCCAGCTCTTGGCGGGCTTGCGTATCCGCTTCGCTGAACCCTTGGATTTGGGTGGCGCGGTCCAACAGGGATTGCGCCGTTTCAACCGCATAGGCCAGACCCACTGTGTCATCCATAACCCGCCCGACCTGCGTTAACGCAGCCATCAAACCCGCACGCGCGCGCTCCATTGCCTCTGTCGCCTGCACTACCCGACGCCCGGCCTCATCACGGGTGCGCAACGCGTCACGAGCGGCATCCAACCGGGTCAACCACGCCTGAAGCCCCGCGACCGTCATGTCCGCGGGCAACAACCGTGACACCTCCGACACCATCCGACCAAGCGTCTCTGCCAAACCATCAGAGTGCACCTGCACAGCCCTCAGACGCGCCTCGCTCGCCGCGATCCGGTCCTGCGTTTCGACCCGCACCCGTTCCGCATCTTGGGCCAGCTCGGCCCGTGCCCGCTGGTCGCCAACCGTGGCCGACATCTGATCATCCAGCCGCATCGCCGCCTCGAACTGATCTGCCGTCTCAGGGTTTAAAGCCGCACGATGCTGCGCCCAATCCGCCTCGCGTTGGGCTCGCACCTGTGCTGCGTCTTCCAAGGTGACAATCGGGCTGGCACTGGCCGCATCCTGACGCGCCTTGTGTTGCGTCATTTCCGCCTTCAGCCGCTCCAGCGTCTCTTGCTCCCGCTCGATCTGGCGGGCAGTCCCGGCGATCTCTTCGCCCAAGGTTTCAAGCTGCGCCCGATCCGGCGCAATCACTTCCGCAACCGTCGCATCCTCCTTAAACGCCGCCCCCAAAGCCGCGCGTTTTTCGTGCCAGACCGCCTCGGCCTCGGCCAGTGCGGCGCGCGCGCGATCACAGGCTCCCACGGGGTCATCGCGACGGATGCTCTGCACCAGCCCACCCAGACCGGCCAAATCTGTGGTCCCACCCCCGGCCGACTTCAGACGCTGCGCGGTGCGCTCTGTCTCTGCCTTGGCGCGCTCGTGTTCTTCGACCGCGCCGGAGCGTTTGGTCTCAAGACCGGAGTATTCCTCGATCAACCCACGCAATCTCCCAATCACCGCAACTTCGGGCAGGACCTGCGCAGGATCCCCGCCAGATTGCCCCAATCGCGCCAGACAATCGCGCACCGAACTTGTCTCGCCATCCCGTTCTTTTAAACGCTTTGGCAGGTCAGCGGATGCGGTGTCATAGGCCGATTTCAGAGGCTCCATAGCCACGATTTCGTCACTTAGATCCAAAATCTGCGGGTCTTGCGGTATCTTTTCCAAATCGCCCTGCAATGCAGCAACAGCCGCTGCGGCCGTCTCCAGCAGCGTCGCCATCTCTGTCTCTGCGCGATCCAAGGTGGGCAGCTCGGCCAACCAACCCTCGGGCGCCTCAGGCAAATCGCCAAAACCGGCAATCTGACTGTCCAACCGCTCCAAACGTCCCGCAACTGGCAACGCGCCCGACAGACGCTCGGTTTCAATGACCTTGGCTTGGGCCGCTTCGGCCTCTTTGCGCGCGGCTTGCCACGCGGCGCGCGCACCATCGCGGTCCTTGGCCAACCGGGCATATTCCGCCGCCGCCGTGTCCAACGCCTTCATCTGATCGCCCAGATCATCAAACTCGGCCCGCAGCGTGCGCAACCGCCCCTTGCGGCCCGTTGCGTTCAGGAATTCCAACGACCCTTCGCGCAGGGCATCCAGCTGCGTGCCCAGATCAGTCAACCCAGCGCTGGCCTGAAACAATAGCTCTCCCAGATCCCCCTCACTGGCTAAGATACTTTCCCCACCGGCGTCCAACGTCTGCCCATTCAGCGAAAACATCGCGGCATAGGCGGCGCGATCAAGACCGCGCAATCCACCCTGCAGCAGCGCCTCGGCCACCGGCGAGCCCTGCGCATCCAGCAAGGAATTGTCGCGTTTCTTGACTCGGATCAGCTGATGCAGGCCACCGTCAATTTCAAGCGTCGCGCCAAGCTGCATCGACGAAAACGGATGCAAAAAACCCATGGTACTGCGCACCGGGATCTGGAACAGCAGATCCAGCCACCCGGACAACAACGTTGATTTCCCGGCCTCGTTTGGGCCGTAAATGATATGCAGATCCGGTTTGCCAGCCTCGGGTGCGGCAAACGGCAGGCTCAGATCGGTGAATTTCCCATATCGGGTCAGGTCAAATTGGTTCAGACGCATGGCTTATTCCTCGGCCTCTTCCAGCCGGGCCAGCACATCTTTTGCCCCCTGTTTCATGGCCGTTTCCAAAGCGTGCGCAACCTCATCCTGACTGTCCCCAAGAAGCCCGCGCAATTCACGTGGCAAATGCTTGACGATCAAATCCATCTCGGCCTGAACACGCGGATCATCTGCACTCAACGTGCCCGCTGCAACCAGCGTGGCCATATCGCTGACGGCGCCACCCGTGGCGCGGGCCTCTCCGACCTGCAGATCAATTTCGATCTTATCAATCCAAAGCGTGCCGATCTGTTCCGCGAAATTCTGCGCCTCGTTGCGCAATAAATCCGCATCGCGATTGGTCCGCCATGCCAACGGAGATTGACCAACAAACATGGGACGCACGATCAGGTTTTCGCCATCATGTGCCTGCCGCGCCGCGCGCAATCCCTGTTTCAACGCCGCAACCAGATCGACCCAATCGGTGATCCCGGTGCATTCAATGGCAAGCCGTTCGAATTGCGCGACTGCCACCTCTTTCGTTTCCAAACGCACGTCGCCGGCGTCATCCACACAAACCAAGGTGACCGATTTCGCCCCTGCTTCGCCAATGTCACGCCCTTGCGGGATGCCGGGCATCACCACATGGGTCGGCCCCGGATAGACGGCGCGCTTGTGAATATGGCCCAAGGCCCAATAATCGAATCCTGTTTTCTGCAAATCCGCCAACGAACAGGGCGCATAGGGATCATGCCCAGATGCCCCGTCCAGACTGGTATGCAACAGCCCGATGTTAAAAGCCCCCGATACCGGCGGGGCGAAATTGTTCAACAGGCTTTCAGGGGCGTGGGGCAGTCGGAACGAAATGCCATGCACCGCAACCGCATGGCCATTCCACTCGGTCTCAACCACCTCTGCACGCCCGGCAAACACCTTGACCGTATCCGGCAACACCAGCTCACGTGAGATCTTCGACGACGCATCATGATTGCCCCGGATCAAAAACGCCGGAATATCCGCCGCCGCCAGCCGCTCCATCTCTTGCGCCAGAAACCGCGCGGTTTTCATCGAAGTCTGGCTGCCGTCATACAAGTCTCCGGCAATCACCAGCGCCTGAACGCTCTCAGAGATGCACAGATCCACAATCCGCGACAGGGTGGTGCGCGTGGCATTGCCAACCAGCTCGGCCAAGCCCGCATCCCGCAACGCCAGCGATTTCAGGGGCGAGTCGAGGTGAATGTCAGCGGTATGAACAAATTTGAAGGCCAAGAGCATGTCCCAAAAGAAATAGATTTGTGTCAGAGTGTGACGGCGCACAGACCCCTTGGTCAAGCTGGGAATACCCCAAAAATCAAACGCCTAGCGCAAGTGGAACGGTTTTAGTCACGGCAGCTCCTGCGGCAGGGCCAATTTGGACATGCTTTGCGAAACCTGCGCCAGAAACTGCTCGCCAATGGCGGAAATCGGACGCCCCCGCGCGGTCAGAATGACCACGTCCAACCGGATCTGTGGCTCAAACCGGCGCAGCAGATACCCCTGCCGATCATCACTGGACAGGGTGAATGGGTCCACCAAAGTGACGCCCAGCCCCTGTTTCACCATGTTCAGCGCATTGCGGAACAGATCCGTGTGGCAGCGCACCCGCATATTGGCTCCATCCCGCTGAAACGCCTCGCGGGCACGGCGATTGACCATGTGATCGGCGCCCATGACGATAAAGGGTTCATTGTCCAACAAGGCAGGTGTCAGCACATCGTGCTTGGCCAAAGGGCTGTCGTGGGGCAAGGCGCACATGATTTCAAAGAAAAACGGCACCTGATCCAACCCATCATGGCGCACGGGTAATTCGCATATCCCGATCTCGAACAATCCGGCCATGACCCACTCTTGGATCTTGGTGGAATATTGGGATTGGAACGACACCGTCAGGTTGGGTTTGCTCTGGGCAAAACGGGCGATTTCACCGGGCATGAACCCAAAGGCCATCGCATGGTTTGTCGCCACCTGCAGCTGTCCTGCCTTTTGGTTCTGTAAATCGACAACAGCCTGATTTACATGATCTAATCCACGAACAACCGTGTCGATTTCTTCGTACAGAACCATCGATTCCGGGGTCGGCAACAACCGTCCGCGGCTGCGTTCAAACAGCTTTAACTTGGTCTTACGCTCAAGTTGCCCCAACAGGTTGGAGATCGCGGGCTGTGACACCCCCAATTGTTCCGCTGCCCCGGTGACGGTGCCGGTTTCAATGATGGCGTGGAACGCCTGATAATGACGAAAGTAGGAGGACATATCAGGCTCTATATCATCAAAACTGATACCTTGGCAAAATATTAGTATTGGAAATGATGACCTGAGTTGCGCAAGCTTTGTCCAACGTCGCTTAGGGGGGACCATGACGGACCTATTGCAAACCATCACCGGATTCGATTTGTGGCACCTTGCCTTGCCGGTGGTTTCAGCCCGTGATCACGGCATTGGCCGGGTCGAAGGATCGTGTGAGATCGTCGTTTTGCGCCTGACCGCTGAGGGTGGCGCACAGGGATTTGGCGAGGCCTCGCCGTGGTCGGTGTTCACCGGCACGCCCGAAGCAACCTATGCCGCCCTTGATCGCTATATCCGCCCACTGGTCGTGGGCAAGCGGGTGGCCGACCGTGCCAAAATCATGGAACAGGCCAGCCGCGCCGTCGCCCATTGTACCGAGGCCAAGGCGGCGCTCGAGACGGCTCTGTTGGACCTGTCGGGTCACATTACCGCGCAACCGGTCTGGGCCTTTCTGGGCGGCAAAGCCCGCGATACCATCCCGCTCAGCTGTTCCATCGCCAACCCCGATTTCGACGCCGACATCGCCTTGATGCAACGGCTGCGTGACGACAATGTGGGTCTGATCAAGCTCAAAACCGGCTTCAAAGATCACGCCTTTGACGTCATGCGTCTGGAACGCATCGCGCAGGATTTCCCCGAATTCAACGTCCGGGTGGATTACAACCAAGGGCTGGAAATCGAACAGGCCATCCCGCAGGTGCTGGATGTGGCGCAGTTCAAACCCGATTTCATCGAACAACCCGTCCGCCATCACCATTATGACATGATGGCCCAGTTGCGCGGCATGATGGATATCCCACTCCTGGCGGACGAAAGCGTGTTCGGCCCCGAAGATATGACCCGCGCCGCCCGCGAAGGCATCTGTGACGGTGTCTCGATCAAAATCATGAAATCCGGTGGCCTGACGCGGGCCCAATCGGTGGCTCGCATCGCCGCCGCCAACGGTCTGATGGCCTATGGCGGGGACATGTTTGAGGCCGGACTGGCCCATCTTGCTGGCACTCACATGATCGCAGCTACACCGGAAATCACACTGGGGTGTGAGTTCTATCAAGCCAGCTATTTCCTGGTCGAAGACATTCTGGAAACCCCGTTCCACGTGGAAAACGGGCAGGTCATCGTGCCCGATGCACCGGGTCTGGGCCTGCGCCCTGATCTGTCAAAGCTGGATCACTACGCCAAGCAGAGGTCTTTCTGATGCGCGCTGTCTGGTCAATAGGCCGTCGCGGCGCGCGCCGCTTGGTCGTATTGGCCGGACATCAGCCGCAACAACCCCGAAATCCGGCCCAGCTGATCCGGGTCAATCCCGACCTCTTTCATGTTTTCCAACAGCAGCGTCTCACGGATTTCACGATAGGTTTCGCAGGCTTGCGCCCCTTTGCCCGTCGCCTCAACCGTTTTTTCCTTGCCCAAACGGCCCGCCGTAACCAACCCGGCTTTGGCCAGCTTTTTGATCGCATAGTTGACCGTGTGCGTGTCTTCGACGTTCAGAACCAAACAGATATCAGCCAGCTTTTTGGGGCGGTTCCGGTGGTGCACCGTATGCAGCACCAGAACGTCCAGCGACGACAGCTCAGGGTATCCGGCGGCGGCCATTGCCCGAACGGTCCATCGCTCAAAAGCATGGCTTGCAATGATCAGTCCGAATTCAAATTCAGACAGTTCAGGAATCTTTCCATCGGCCAGATGAGCCGAGGACACGATGGGACCAAGGGGAACGTTTGACATGATCCAAATCTACGGAACAATGATAAAATGTCAACATTTTGTTGACGTATCGCAAATGTGTGTCACTCTACGCGCCATGGAATCGCGTTTTCTGCCTGCACGCGCAGGCCAGGAGGGGAAATGACCCAAGAACCTAAAACCATAGCCATCATCGGGGCCGGGATTGTCGGTGTTTCAACTGCAATCTGGCTGCAACGCGATGGGCATAAGGTTGTCTTGATCGACCGCGCCGGCCCCGCCGAAGGGGCAAGCTATGGCAACGGGGGCGTTCTGGCCTCTTGTTCAATCGTGCCTGTGACCGGGCCGGGTCTGCTTGCCAAGGCCCCGAAAATGCTGCTTAGCCCCGATCAGCCGCTGTTTCTGAAATGGAGCTATGTGCCCAAACTGCTGCCGTGGTTGCGCAAATATATGAGCCACGCCAACGCCGCCGACACCACCCGGATCGCCAAAGCGTTGACGCCGATTGTGGGCGACGGCCTGAACGACCACCTCGCGCTGTCGGCGGGGACTGGGGCGGAAAAGTGGATCAAACCCTCCGATTATATGTTCATCTATGATGACCGCGCGCACTTTGAAACTGACGCATTCGGCTGGAAACTGCGCCGCGATAACGGCTTCACTTGGGAAGAGTTCGAAGGCCAGGCGTTCCACGACCTTGATCCCTCCTTTTCACCGGACCTGAATTTTGCCACCCGGCTCAAGGATCACGGGTTGATCGCGGATCCGGGGCAATACGTCAAAGACCTCGCCACCCATGTCGAATCTCAGGGCGGGACCTTCATGCGCGCCGACGTGACTGACATTGCCCGTGAAAACGGCCATGTCACTGGCGTGCGGGCAGGGGGCGAAACCATTGATTGCGATGCGGTTGTGGTGGCCACCGGCGTCTGGTCCGGACCTCTGGCCGACATTCTGGGTCTGGATGTCCCGCTCGAGGCCGAGCGCGGCTATCATCTGGAATTCTGGGAACCAAACATGATGCCCACAACCCCGGTCATGGTCGCGGGCGGTAAATTCGTCGCCACACCGATGGATGGCCGATTGCGTTTGGCTGGCGTTGTCGAATTCGGCGGGATCGAGGCCGGACCCTCCAAGGCTCCGCTGGATCTGCTGCGCCGGAATGCGGCCAAAGCCTTTCCCGGTTTGCGCGCCAAACATATCACTGAATGGATGGGCCATCGCCCCGCCACCAGCGATTCGATCCCCGTCATCGGCGAGGCTCCGGGCCTCAAAGGCGCATTTACAGGTTTCGGGCATCACCACATTGGCCTCACCGGAGGCCCAAAAACAGGGCGCTTGCTGGCCCAACTCATCTCGGGGCGGCAACCAAACGTTGACCTGAGCGCCTATTCACCGGCACGCTTCACGAAGGCCGGGCACTAAAGATCAGGCAATCCAACAGAACCCATAGGGAGAAGAACCATGAAAAAACTCACGAAATTGCTGGCCGCCACGGCCCTGACCGCTGCGATCGCATCGCCTGCGGCTGCCGAAGTCTGGGACATGCCGATGGCCTATTCGGCGTCCAACTTCCACTCGGCCACAGGCGCTGAATTTGCCCAGTGCGTCACCACCGGCACCGGCGGCGAAATCGAAATCAACACCCACCCGTCGGGCTCGCTGTTCAAAGGCGCCGACATCAAACGCGCGATCCAAACCGGTCAGGCCCCCATCGGCGAGCGTCTGCTCTCTGGTCACCAGAACGAAAACGCGCTGTTTGGCTTTGACTCGATCCCCTTCCTTGCGACCTCATTTGACGACAGCGACAAGCTGTGGAAAGCGGCCAAGCCTGCGATTGAAAAACTGCTGTCCGAGCAGAACCTGACCCTGCTTTATGCTGTGCCATGGCCTCCACAGGGTCTCTATTTCAAGGACGAAGTGACCTCGGTTGCCGAAATGAAAGGCATCAAGTTCCGCAGCTACAACAACGCAACGTCGCGTCTGGCTGAACTGACCGGCATGCTGCCCGTCACGATTGAGGCCGCTGAAATCAGCCAAGCCTTCGCCACAGGCGTTGCTGAATCCATGGTGTCGTCTGGCTCCACCGGCTATGACCGCAAAGTTTGGGAAAGCCTTGGCTTTTTCTACGAAGTGGACGCTTGGCTGCCCCGCAACTACGTGATGGTAAACTCGGAAAAATGGGCCGCAACGGCTGATGGCCACAAGAACGTCATCAAAGGCTGTGCGGAACTGGCAGAATACGCAGGCAACTGGCGTGCCAAAGAATACACCGGCTTCACGCTGCAAGGTCTGCGTGACGGTGGCATGAGCGTTGGTCCAGCATCTGACCAGATGACGGGCGAGCTGAAAGAAATCGGCGTGACCATGACCAACGAATGGCTCGAAGCCGCAGGTGACGAAGGCAAAGCCATCGTCGATGCCTTCAACGCAATGCAGTAATTAAAAGTCGTCGGGCGGCGCGTCACGTGCCGCCCGATTTGCATCCAATAGGAGGGTGACACAATGGGTGTCCTGCGCGGCCTACGGGCTGGACTCGACTTTATCTATCGCTTCGCTGAATTCCTCGCGGCCCTCTGCATGATCGCCATCCTTGGCTTGATCGTTTTGCAGATGCTGGCCCGATGGTCATCCGAGGTTTTCCCGGGCGCGCCAGAGTATGCGGCCTATTTCATGGCGGCAGCCTCTTTCATGGGCTTCGGCGCAGCACTGAACCGCGGGGCGCACATCCGCGTGTCCCTGTTGTTGAACGCGGTTGGGCCAAACGCCAAACGCTATGTCGATATCTGGTGTTTCACCGTTGCCGCGGCGACCATGTGGTACTTTTGCTGGCACGCCCGGCAATTCGTCTATTGGTCTTGGAAATTCAACGATGTCAGTCAGGCGCAGGACAAAACTGCGCTGTGGATACCGCAGTCGGTGATGATCATCGGCGGGGTCATTCTGGCCATCGCCCTGACAGATCATCTGTTGCACCTGATCTTCACAGGCAAGCATCGCATCCAAAACGACAACATCGAAACGCAGGAGGTCTGAGAAAATGGACTATGTCTTTCTTGTCCTGATCTTTCTGGGCGTTCTTTTCATGCTCTTGGGCAGCGGTGTCTGGGTCGGTATCGCCATGATGGGCGTGTCGTGGGTTGCGCTCGAGATGTTCTCGAACTCCACCACCATCGGCCAGGATATGGTCAGCCAGATCTGGTCTGCCTCCAAATCCTGGGAACTTGCGGCGCTGCCCATGTTCATCTGGATGGGGGAAATCCTGTTCCGTACTCGCCTGTCCGAGGACATGTTCAAAGGTCTATCCCCTTGGATGGCGAAACTGCCCGGCGGTCTTGTGCACGCCAATATCGTCGGCTGTACCGTCTTTGCCGCCGTCTCTGGCAGTTCGGCCGCGACACTGACCACCGTTGGCAAAATGTCGATCCCGGAACTGCGCAAGCGGAACTACCCCGAACAAATGACCATCGGCACGCTGGCCGGGGCCGCGACACTGGGCCTGATGATCCCGCCCTCGCTGACGCTGATCGTCTACGGTGTGACCATTGATGGCGTGTCGATCATCAAGCTGTTCTTCGCAGGCGTGATCCCGGGGCTCGTACTGGCGTCCATGTTCATGATCTACGTGGCGGTCTACTCCAAACTCTCCAAAAGCTGGAACCCCGACCAAGAAGACGGCATGTCCTTTATGGACAAGCTCAAGAACTCGCGCTTTCTGATCCCGGTGATCCTGCTGGTTCTGGTGGTGATCGGGTCGATGTACCTTGGCTTTGCCACCCCGACCGAGGCTGCTGCCATTGGTGTTGTCGGCGCGTGGACGCTGGCCCTGATCCAAGGCTCGCTGACTTGGACGACCTTCAAGGAAAGCACCATCGGCGCTGTTCGGACCTCGGCGATGATCGCTCTGATCCTTGCTGGCTCGGCCTTCCTGAAATTCGCGATGGCCAAAACCGGCCTGCCCAAGGAATTGGCCGAACTGATTGCCAGCTGGGAATTCTCCAAATTCTGGCTGCTGATGGTCCTCTTGGTGTTCTACATCATTCTGGGCTGTTTTCTGGACGGGATTTCCACCGTGGTGCTGACCATGGCGGTGCTGGAGCCGGTTGTGCGCAGCGCGGGCATCGATTTGATCTGGTTTGGTATCTTCATCGTGGTGGTCGTCGAAATGGCGCAGATCACTCCGCCGATCGGGTTCAACCTCTTTGTGATGCAAGGTATGACGCATCATGAAATGGGCTTTATCGCCCGGGCCGCATTCCCGATGTTCCTGATTATGGTTGTGATGGTCTTTGTCCTGATCGCCTTCCCGGAACTGGCTACATGGCTACCGGATAACCTCAGGTCCGGACCCAACGGGTGATTGGGTAAGGAGCGGATACCATGCACCTCGGACTGGCGTTTATCGCCCGTCATGGCAAGTTTGGCCTGATTATCGGGCTGGTGGCCGGGCTGTTATTGCCCGGCCTCGCCGCTGTGATGCGCCCGTGGATCCCGGAAATGGTGGCACTGCTGCTGTTTCTGACCGCCTTTCGCATCGGCCCGGTTGAGGCGGTCGAAAGCCTCGATGCCCTGACCCGCACCGCCGCAACCGCGCTGGTGCTGCAACTGGTTCTGCCGCTGGGGTTCATTGCCTGCCTCTGGTTGTTTGGCCTGTCGCTGACACCTCTGGCCATGGCGGCCGTACTGGTTCTGGCCGCGCCTTCGGTCACCGGATCGGCCAACTTTTCGATCCTTCTGGGCCATGATCCGGCCCCGGCGCTGCGCCTGTTGATCCTTGGAACAGCTATCCTGCCGCTGACCTGTATCCCTGTGTTCTTTTTCCTGCCCGAATTGGGTGGCGTGGGCGAAGTGCTGCGCGCCGCGGCCCGCTTGCTCAGTGTCATCCTGACCGCCGCTGTGTTGGGCTTTGCCCTGCGATACTGGGGCTTTCGCACTTTGTCAGACCGCAACCGCGCCTCGGTTGATGGGGTGACAGTGATCGCGCTGGCGGTGATCGTGATCGCCCTGATGTCCGCCATCCGCCCTGCATGGGACCGCGACCCGTGGGAGCTGGGCTTTTGGCTGCTTGCGGCCTTTGGCATCAATTTCGGCGCGCAGATCGTGACCTATCTGGGCCTCAGCGCGCTGGGCCGCCGCGACGCGGTGCCCGTCAGCATCGTATCGGGCAACCGCAACTTTGCCCTGTTCCTTGTGGCGCTGCCACCCGAGACGACCGAACCCCTTTTGGTTTTCCTTGGCTGCTATCAATTCCCAATGTACCTGACCCCAACACTCTTGCGGAGACTCTATGCCCCACGCCCCTCAGCCATCTGACTCCTATCCGCTGGTGCGCAATGTCGGGCTGGACGGCATGCTGGTCAGCTTTGCCGATACCATGACCGAACCCTCAAACCGCGCGGCCCTCGCGTTTCGCGGCGCGCTCGAGGGCGCAGGGTGGGACGGGGTGATCGAGACCTCAACCTCGCTGGCCTCGGCCTATATCCGGTTCGACCCGCTACAGATCCCCCATGCCGAAATTGCCTCTCGCCTGAACGCGCTGCTCGCCACCCGCGACTGGTCCGCCGAGGCGCTGCCCACCGGGCGCAAACTCTGGCGGGTGCCGACGGTCTATGGCACAGACCTTGCGCCCCAACTCGAAGATGCGGCTGCGGCCGCGGGCCTGTCGGCCTCTGACGCCATCACCCGGTTGGCGGCCTCCCGTGTCCGGGTGCTCACCATTGGGTTCGCGCCGGGTCAGCCGTACCTCGGGCCGCTGGGTCCCGAATTCAACATCCCCCGCCTGCAAGAGCTGAACCCGATGGTGCCCGAGGGCGCGCTGGTGTTGGCGATTTCGCAATTCGTGCTGTTCTCTGGTCCAACCCCCACAGGCTGGCGTCACGTGGGCCAAACCGCATTCCGTTGTTTCCGTCCGGAATTGGAGCAGAGCTTTGCGCTCAACCCCGGGGACGAGATGATGTTTCATCCCATCACCAAACCCGAACTGGAACAGATCCGCGCCAACAACGCAGACGGCACCGGCGGCGCGACGTGTGAGGAGATCACGACATGAGCTTGATCGTCCACCGCATCGGTCCCGCTTGCACCATTCAGGATCAGGGCCGCCAAGGGTATCTGGATCAGGGTCTGTCCCGATCTGGCGCAGCGGATCTGTTGGCCTTGTTTGAGGGCGCGGCCCTGCTGGGCCAAAGCCCGACATTTGCCGCGTTGGAAATGGCCGGAATGGGCGGCGAATTCGAGGCCAGCCAAGACACCGCCATCGCCCTGACCGGCGCCCCGATGCAGGCCAGCATCGACGGCAGTGCAATCGCGTGGAACGCCTCGCACCAACTGCTCAAAGGGCAGCGCCTGTCGCTGGGGGCTGTGCTCAAGGGGGGGTATGGCTATCTGCATCTGGCAGGTGGCATAGACACCCCCGTTGTTCTGGGATCGCGCGCCGTACACCTGACCGCCAAAGTGGGGCAGGGGGTGCAGGTCGGGGACAGGCTACCAGCAGGTGCTGAGACCGCGCGCACCGGCATGAAACTCACCCCCTCTGCGCGCCTGACAGGCGGCACGCTGCGGATCGTGCCCAGCTTTCAAACTGCGCTGTTTGCGCAAGAGACACTGGATCGGTTCGAGGCCACCGAATTCACCCGTGGCCCGCGCGCCAACCGCATGGGCATGCAGATGGAGAGCGCAGGCGAAGGCTTTGCCGCCGCCGGTCAGCTCAACATCCTATCCGAGGTCATCACCCAAGGGGACATCCAGATGACTGGCACCGGCAACCCCTTTATCCTGCTGCCCGAATGCCAGACCACCGGCGGATATCCAAGGATCGGCACCGTTCTCCCCTGCGATCTGCCCCGCGCCGCGCAAACGCCAGCGGGCGCGCCCATCCGGTTTCAGTTTGTCACGCTCGAAGATGCGGCCACCGCCCAAGCCAGCTTTGCCAAAGAGCTGACAAAACTGCCGGGCAAGGTCGAACCCCTGATCCGCGATCCCCATGACATTCCCGATTTGTTATCCTACCAATTGATAGGCGGGATGATCTCCGCGTCTGAAAAGGAAACCTGAGCCATGACATCCGTCGATCTGAACGCCGATATGGGCGAAAGCTTTGGCCCGTGGAATATGGGCGATGACTCCAGCCTGCTGAAAACCATCACCAGCGCCAATATCGCCTGCGGCTTTCACGCGGGCGACCCGGACGTGATGGCCAAAACCATGACGCTGGCCGCTGAAAACGGCGTCGGCATCGGTGCCCACCCCGGTTTCCCGGACCTGCAAGGGTTCGGCCGGCGCAATATGAAAGTGCCGCATGATACCCTACGCAACATGGTGCGGTATCAATTGGGCGCGGCGCAGGGCATGGCCGATGCGCTGGGCATTACGGTGCGCCACCTGAAACTGCACGGCGCACTGGCCAACATGTGTTCCGTGGACGCTGATATGGCGCGGGCATGCTATCAGGGCGCGCTGGACGTGGACCCGGACATCATAATCATGGTGCTGGCCGCCACCAAGCAAGAGGCCACCGTGCGCGACTTAGGTTGCAAATGGGTGGGCGAAATCTTTGCCGACCGCGCCTACAACGATGACGGCACACTGGTGGATCGATCCCTGCCCGGCGCGGTGATCCACGATCCGGCCATCGCCGGTCCGCGCATTCTGGAGATGGTGCGCGCCGGCGCAATCATCACCGAAAGCGGCAAACACATCGAAACCTCGATCGACACCATCTGCCTGCACGGCGACACCCCAACAGCGGTGCAACTGGCCAAATCCGTGCGCGACAGCCTGACAACAGGTGGAATTTCAGTCACCAAATTCGAACTCTAAATACATACCCGGCATTTCCCCCCCAAAGAAGTGCTGAATATGAGACTTAGACGATACAGAACACTCTGTTTTCTCGTTTCTCAGCCGGTTTCTGGTAATTTCCTTGCTTTTGGCAAGGGAGGGGTTTCGTATGTCACATCAAATGTAGCAATTTGAGATTAGTGATAACGACGGGATGACCCAAAAACCAAGCAATATGCCCCACCTGACAACTTTGATGTTTGGGGACGGAACGCCGCGTAAGGCGTTTTTGACTGCTTTGGGCGTGGGTACGTTATTGACAGTCATTAATCACGGGGACGTGCTTCTTTCGGGACAAGCTCCACCTTTGCACAAGGTGGTTTTGACATATTGTGTCCCGTATTGCGTCACGACTTGGGGTGCGGTGACAGGAAAACGCGCGCAGTTGGCCCGATTTGAGATGAGGCAACGTTAATAATCTTTGGGGGGAATGATTATAATGAATGCAGAACAGTTTTTTAGTGAAAAAAGTATCCTAGATTTAAGTTTTTTCAATTTCCGAAGCGCGATCACAGCAGCTTACTTTGCCAATCAAGATTTGGAAATTTTACGCGTGAACGATAACTTTAAATCGTTCTTCCCAATCTTGGGAAATGTCACAAACGCGTCTTTGCTGGATGTGCTTGAGCAATTGCACATTCCGGGCAAACAGATTGACACCTTCGTGACCGAATTGGAGGGCAAAGGGTTCGTTTTGTTGCCCGAAGTTCATGTCACCATTGAAGGGCAGGAAAAAATATACTCTTTGCTGTCAACACATACGAAGGATTTGGATTTTTCTTACCTAAACGGGGTTCAAGGTCAGTTCGTCGATCGCACTCTGGAATGGCAACTGAAAAAAGAACGCGAAGATTTGCTAGAGCAAAAACTTCGCGACCGGGAAATCATCGAAGAAAAAAGCCAACAGCTAGAGCACCTTGCCACGCGGTTGGCCAAGTATCTTTCGCCACAAATCTACAGCAGTATTTTCTCGCAATCTGATGACGTCGTAAATCGACATGCCCGTAAAAACCTGACACTTTTCTTTTCTGATATCGTCCAATTCACCGACCTGAGCGATACGCTGGAACCCGAACGCTTGGCATTGGTGATCAATTCCTATCTCTCCGAGATGACCAAGATCGCGATCGAATGTGGCGGGACGATCGACAAATTTATCGGTGACGCCGTTCTGGTCTTTTTTGGCGACCCCGAAAGCGAGGGCGAGGTCAAAGATGCGCTCAAATGCGTGGATATGGCCCTGCGCATGCAGGAACGGGCGGCAGAACTGCAAGGGTACTGGCGTAAACTCGGCGTGCCGAATGGTCTTCGGGTTCGCATGGGGATTGCGACAGGGTTTTGTACAGTTGGTAACTTCGGTTCGGATCAACGATTGGATTATACCGTTCTGGGCAGCCCGGTGAACCTCGCTGCGCGCTTACAGGGGGCGGCTGACCCCGATACGATATTGATGGATCAGAGCACCCAATCCCTGGTCTCGAATGCGGTGGATGCGACGTTCAAAGGTGAAATGACACCCCGAGGATTTTCCAGAACAGTCAGTTATTATGAGGTCGAAGGGCTCAAACCAAATTCCGACATTCGGACAACACAGGCGTTCAGCCATTTCGGGGAACACGTCGAAGTCAACGTGATCGACAGTTCCAATATCCGGGCGGCCATCGAAGAGTTGCGTCAAATTCAAACGCAGTTCGAAAAGCAACTGCAGAACACTTGAACATGACTTCAAGTACAAACGCAAAGTGGTCATGGCTCTGGCCTGTTTTCAGATCCTGTGAATGTCAGATCACAAGGCGGGTCATTTGTTCTGGTATTGATGCGCCTTCAGGTATCGGCTTTTGAGAGCAACCACTTTGAAAACACCCCCAATCCCTTGGGGCTGCGTCCCGGCACGGTCACGATATAATAACCCAGCCGTTCCTGTTTCAACGCGCAGATCCGCACCAGCGACCCGTTTTGTATTTCGCGCTCAACCAGCGACCGGGGCTGGACTGTGACGCCAAGCCCAGCGAGCGTGGCCGACATCACCAAGTCTCCGGTATTCAGTAGGGTCAGGTTCAAGGCGTCCATCGACACCCCCTCCTGCGCGATCAGCGCACTGCGTTCCAACATGAACGATTCCATGACCCACGGCAGGTCCTGCACGTCGCTCAAACAGGTGGTGGTACGCCCCTTCAGCAGATCGGGATGCGCCACCACCCAGAAATCCCCGTCGGTCAACAGCTCGATCTCCAATCCCGGCCAATCACCATCCCCATAGCGAATGGCCAGATCAAACCCGCCCCGGCGCATATCCACCAGATCGGTGCTGGGGTTGATGTTCAGCGTCACTTCAGGATGACGGGCCCAGAACTCTCCGATCTGGGGCATCAACCAGTGTGACGCGAACGAGGGCGTTACCGAGATATGCAGCGGCCGATCCTCTGTCAGGCGTCGCAGGTCCTCAACCCCATCTGAAATGGTTTCAAACCCAGCACTCAGGGCATCGGCCAACCGCTGGCCCTCAGGGCTAAGGATCAACCCACGCCCCTGTCGCACTACCAACGCTTCGCCGAACTCCGCCTCCAAGCTGCGCACATGCTGGGCAATGGCCGCATGGGTCACATTCAGCTCGCGCGCGGCTTTGCTAAAGCTCTGCCCGCGTGCTGTGGCTTCGAATGCGCGCAACGCGGCCAGTGAAGGGATCCGGGACCAGTTCATCTATATGATAGCTCACCTAACATTTCAGAAATCATACTGATTTGCCCCATCGGACATCAATCCCCTAATTTAAAGACAGACCATACCCCGAAGAAGGAGCTTCGATATGTTAGGAATTTTTGCATCCGTGATCAAAACCTCAACCGGTCAAGAGGCTTGGGATCCCCACCACACCCCCGCACCCCGCGCGCATCCTGTATTGGAACACGAACGTCGCAAAGGGCTGGAACTGCGCCGGTTTCTCAAAATTGACCGGACCCGCTGCAGCTGAGCACGCGGAAAAACCGCCGCGCACCCACGCCCCGTAGACAAAGAAAAAGGCCATGGCTTGGGACCATGGCCTATTTGCACGAGGTGGTAGGTGTCGGGTCTTAAGAGGGCCCGATCATGAAACAGGTGACATTGCGGGCTTTCAAACGACGGCAGGCCAGATCCGCTTGATCGCGCGTCATGCCCTGGAACGTGGCCTCAAACCCGCGATTGGATTGGCTGACCTTGCGCAGGGACCCATCCAAGGTGGACATTTCCGCCAAAGCCGTGCGCAACAGCACCTTTTCGGCCTGATAACGGTTGGTATATCGCCCAACATTGATGCCCCAAAGGTGACCGCCCGAGGTACTCAGCCGGGTCACGACCTCTTGCTCGGGTTCGGGCATAACCGCTTTGCCCTGACCTGTTGTCGACAACAGGGCTAGGTTTTCGGGCCGCATCGCAGGGCGTGTGCCTCCGCTTCCGGCCTCGGTTTGGGCAACAATGTCTGAATTCGCCATCGCTGCATCAATTCCGGCCTGAATGCGGTCTGTTTGCTTTGCTGCATTTGCGGCAACACTGTCAGCCACCAGAACCCCACCGGGGCGCAGCTTCGGGCGCAGGCTGGATTTCGGCGCACCAGCCACACGCACAGTCTTGCTGACCGTGGCGTTGGTGTTGCCCACATAAGCCGGGCGGTTCGGCTTGCTGATCGGTGCTCGGGACGGCGCGCGCCGGAACCCAAGATCCAACAATTCAGCCACCCGTGCGTTCCGGGACGATGTTGATTTGCCACCGAAAACCGTCGCAATCACCCGCTCATTCCCGCGCTTGGCAGAGGCAACCAGATTGAACCCGGCCGCTTGCGTGTAACCCGTCTTGATGCCATCCGCGCCCTGATAAGCAGCGAGCAGGCGCCGGTTGGTGTTGTTCACGGATTTGATGCCCGCATTGGTCGAACGCCGCGAGAACAAATTGTAATACTGTGGATAGTCATACAGCAGATGCCGCCCCAACGCGGTCATATCCCGCGCGGTACTCATATGGCCCTTTTCCGTCAGACCATGAGCGTTTTTGAACGTGGTCCGGGTCATGCCCAAGGCCTTGGCCGTGCGGGTCATCCGCCGGGCAAAGGCCGCCTCGGACCCCGAAATCGCAATGCCAATCGCGGTGGCGGCATCATTGGCGGATTTAACCGCTGCCGCCCGGATCAGATAGCGAAACGCGATCTTTTGACCGGCGCGCAATCCCAACTTCGACGGCGGCTCTGCCGCGGCGGCTTTAGGGATCCGTACCTTGGTGTCCAAGGTGATTTCACCATTCCGCACCGCCTCAAAGGCGATGTAGAGTGTCATCATTTTGGTCAGCGACGCGGGATGCAAACGGGTGTCGGCATTGCGTGCGTGCAAAACCTCGCCTGTTCTGGCGTCAATGACCATTGCCGCATAGGGGGCTGCCGATGCGCGTGACACGAGCATCAGACACAGCATAACTGCGGTGAGAATAAATAGGCCCAAACGGGCCGGCTGAATGCGCCGAACCTGCACGATGATTGCCTCTGTCTGCCTCTGGCCGCCGATTTTCCGGCTGACTCTGGAATTATTACCCACAGGCTAACACAGCATTTCCTCAAAATAAACCCGTAGGTTGTGGGCGTTTACGGAAAACTAGAGTTTCATATGTCTATATTTAGGGGGACGCCTAGCCTGACCCCCTAAACCGGCGATTGTGGCAAAACTGTGGCGTGACCTAGATCACACTTTAGGGTCGTGTTCGGTGGTCAGGTAAGACTCGGTCGTATACGTGATCCCCAACGAGAAAAAGCACTTCTGCGGGATCTGCGCCCGGATTGCAGTTTCCAGATCCGCCATCAGCTTTTGCGTAAATGCAGCATCACGATGGGCCTTGGTCAGCATCGAAATCGATACCAGCAAATGAGTGTGGTGATATTGCAGCGCCGGATACGCGCGGCCCTTGCACTCCCCCGATCCGCCATCGTTGCGCAGAATGACCTGCTCAATCTCGGCCAGAATGACGGGGGCATCAATCATCAGATCTTCGGAATATTTTATTTCCGCGTGGGGCATGAAATTCTCTCCTCTATGCTTGCGTGCCTATCGAACAACCCCACCGGGCCGCAAGTCACCCCAGATCCTGAACCAGATCCGCCAACCCGCCCAAATCGGCGAGTTCGTGATATTTCGGCGCACCAATGGGCGGCTCTGCATGCTCGATCTCCCAGACCAAACCATGGGGCACATAGACACCCCATCCCCCGGCGTTGATCGCAGGCACCACATCCGAACGCATCGAATTGCCCACCATCATCGCCCGGTCGGCCCCATCGCCGTGGCGCTCAAACACCGTCCGATACACCGCATCGGTCTTTTCTGACACGATCTCAACACCATCAAACAGATCACCCAAGCCAGACTGGGCCAGCTTGCGTTCCTGATCAATCAAATCGCCCTTGGTGACCAAAATCACCCGATGACTGTCCGCCACCGCTTCGACCGCTTGCTGGGCATGGGGCAGCAACTCAATCGGATGGGCGAGCATGTCCTGTCCCGCTTCGATCAACTCGCGGATCACGGCGGCAGGCACCCGGTCTTCGGTGACCTCGATAGCGGTTTCGATCATCGACAGAACGAACCCCTTCACCCCATACCCATAGTGCCCGATATTCTTGCGCTCTGCCGCCAGCAACCGCTCGGCCAGATGTTCGGGCGCGGCGTGATCCGCCAGCAATCCAGCGAACCGATCCTGCGTCAGACGAAAGAACCGTTCGTTGTGCCACAAGGTGTCATCTGCATCAAAGCCGACGGTGGTCAGATTACGTCCCATGCAATGCCTGTGCGCTTTCTCTTTTATATTCGCCCGCGAAGGCTATATAAGGCCCAAGATTAAACCAAAGTTCAAACCGGATATTTCTGCACGATGCTGCTACAGCCCCTCATGATGTCGGACAAATCGGACGACGACGGCGATACCTCTGTCATTACGGCGACGCGCCCCAAGACCCAGCGCCCGCCGCTGTACAAGGTCATGTTGCTCAACGACGATTACACCCCGATGGAGTTCGTGGTGCACGTTCTGGAACGGTTCTTTGGCCTGAATCACGCTGAATCTTTTGAAATTATGCTCGTCGTGCATAAAAAGGGTCTCGCTATTGTTGGCGTCTTCAGCCACGAAATCGCCGAAACCAAAGTGGGGCAGGTGATGGATTTCGCCCGTCGCCACCAGCACCCGCTACAATGCACCATGGAACGAGAAGAATAGGGGACACATGTCCGTCCGTCTGACACTGGCGCTCGATTCGGGCGACCTTCAGCTGTCCGGGGTTACCTCGGTCGTGCTGCCCACACCTGATCACGACCTCAGCGCCCTGCCCAAATCGGCAGAGGTGGTGCAGCCGTTCAAACCGTTCCACGACCATTTCGTGTCGCAGGGGTTTGAATGTGTGCCTGAAACAACCGCGCCCTGCGATACGGCGATTGTGTTCCTGCCCCGCGCCAAGGCACAGGCCCGCGCTGCTGTGGCTGCCGCCTGTCAGCGCTGTTCCGGTCTTGTGGTGATTGATGGTGCCAAAACTGACGGCATCGACAGCATCCTCAAGGAACTGCGCAAGCGCGTTGAAATCTTTGGCCCCATGTCCAAAGCGCATGGTAAGATTTTCTGGTTCCAATCGGCTCCAGAGATCGTGGCCGATTGGGTCGCGCCCAGCGAACAGATCGTTGATGGCTTTCATACCGCGCCCGGCGTGTTTTCCGCAGATGGCATTGACCCGGCATCCGCCCTGTTGATCGACTCCCTGCCGCAGAAACTCGGGACCCGCGTCGCTGATCTGGGCGCCGGCTGGGGCTTTCTGTCGGCGCGCCTGCTGCAAGATCCCAAAATCGAATCCGTCGATCTGGTCGAGGCAGATCATGCCGCCCTGACCTGCGCACAGACCAACATTACTGATGATCGCGCCCGCTTCCACTGGGCCGATGCCCTGACGTGGCAGCCCAAAGAGCAATTCAATACCGTGGTGATGAACCCGCCGTTCCACACCTCGCGTGCGGCTGAACCGACGCTGGGGCAGGGCTTTATCCAAACCGCCGCGCGCATTCTAACCACCTCGGGCACGCTCTGGTTGGTGGCCAATCGCCACCTGCCGTACGAAACGGTGTTGGGGCAACATTTCGCCTCTGTGCAAGAAACCGCCGGTGACAATCGGTTCAAGGTGCTGCGGGCGCAACGACCCACTCGCAAGCGTCGCTGATCCCCGCTAACCTGCGCGTCAACACAGGGAGTCTGCCATGTCTTTTTCCATCGCTGGCAAAACCGCCATCGTGACCGGGGCCGCCAATGGCATCGGCCTCGCCATTGGGCGTCACTTTGTCGAAAAAGGCGTGAATGTGATGTTCGCGGATATGGACGAAAAGCGTCTGATCGCTGAGCTGGGCGAACAGGCGGAAGAGGGCAATATCCGCTATTTCGCCGGGGATCTGCGCGAAAAGCTGACCATCGCCAACCTGTTGTCCGCCACCCTCGATGCCTTTGACGAAGTCGATATTCTGGTCAACGGATCGCGTCAGGTTGTGCCCTCTGATCCGCTGGATACCGATGACGACTCGGTGACCAAACTGCTGAACCAGAACCTGATGCCCGCCCTGCGCCTCAGTCAACTGGTGGCCAAGCGCATGATCAAACAAACCAAAGAAGACGAAGAGGATGCGCCTGCCGGGTCGATCATCAACCTCTCGTCCATTGCCGCGCGGCGCACGCATCCCGATCTGATGGCCTATTCCGTCTCAACGGCGGCACTGGATCAGATGACGCGCTCGCTGGCCGTGGCTCTGGCCCCCAAGCGCATCCGTGTCAATTCCATCGCGATCGGTTCGGTGATGAGCGCCTCGCTCAAATCCACGCTCAAAGACAACCGTGAATTTCGCACCGACATCGAAAACCACACGCCCCTGTCACGCATCGCATCGCCAACCGAGCTGACCGAAACCGCGCAGTTTCTGGCCTCGGACGCGTCGGGCTTTATGACTGGGCAGATCATGACACTGGACGGCGGTCGCACCCTGCTGGACCCCGTTGCCGCGCCAGCCCACTAATTTCCCACCAAAAGGACCGCTTATGACCGCGCCCATGGAAACCGAAAAAGCCACCGCCGCCGCATGGTTCCGCCAGCTGCGCGATGACATCGTGGCGTCGTTCGAAGCGCTCGAAGACAGCCATGCCACCGGCCCTCTGTCCGACGCAGAACCGGGCCGGTTCGAAGTCACAACAACCAAACGCGCCTCCGACGATGGCTCTGACGCAGGGGGCGGACTGATGTCCGTCATGCGCGGCGGCCGCGTGTTCGAAAAGGTCGGCGTGAACGTATCCGAGGTGCACGGCACCCTAGGCGAACGCGCCCAAAACGCTATGGCGGCGCGCAAGGGCATCCCCGGCATGAAAGACGACCCGCGCTTCTGGGCCTCGGGCATTTCGCTGGTGGCGCATATGCAGAACCCCCACGCCCCTGCGGTCCACATGAACACCCGCATGTTCTGGACCCCACATGCATGGTGGTTCGGCGGCGGCTCTGACCTGAACCCCTGCATCGAATACGACGAAGACACCGCGCATTTCCACGCCACGCAAAAATCCCACCTCGACCCGCACGGGCTGGCGCATTACCCGCGTCTCAAAGACTGGGCCGACGAATATTTCTACATCCCGCACCGCAATCGCGCGCGCGGCGTCGGTGGCATCTTCATGGATGACTACTGCACTGATGATTGGGCAAATGACTTTGCCCTGACGCAGGATATCGGCCGCGCCTTCTTGCCCGCCTTTGTCCCCCTGATCGAAAAACGCCGGGTTCAGGATTGGTCCGACGCCGACAAAGACGCGCAGCTGGTGCATCGCGGCCTCTACGCCGAATACAACCTCGTCTATGATCGCGGCACCAAATTCGGGCTCGAGACCGGCCACGACGCCAACGCCGTGTTGATGAGCCTGCCCCCCATGGCCAAGTGGGTCTAACCCCACCGCGCAGGCGCCCAAGCCTGCGCACTCCAACGTTCCTGTTTTCAACCCGTTTGCGCAACCGCGTCGGTGCAATCCGTGTGCCTTGGGACGGACAACCAACCGCGCCTGATCGCTGCGCAATTGTGTCCCTATTTACCTAAATGCATCCGCCGACAGGCTAGCGCCGCTCTACGCTTGTGCCTAGAATATAGGCAATTCCCTTTCCCCGAGCGGAGCTTTTCAAATGTCCATTAGAACCACCAACGGCCACAGCCACCGTTTTGACAGCGTGCTGGACACCATCGGCAACACCCCGACCATCCGGATCAACCGCATCGCGCCTGCGCATGTGAATGTCTTTGTGAAAACCGAATCCGCCAACCCCGGTGGCTCGGTCAAGGATCGCCTCGCTCTCAACATTATCGAAGCCGCCGAACGCGATGGCCGCCTGCGCCCCGGCCAAACCGTGGTCGAGGCAACGTCCGGCAACACCGGCATCGGCCTCGCTATGGTCTGCGCCGCCAAAGGCTATCCGCTGGTCATCACTATGGCCGACAGCTTTTCGATCGAACGCCGCCGCCTGATGCGCTTCTTCGGCGCCAAGGTCGTCCTGACCCCCAAGGCGCTCAAAGGCATGGGCATGTACAACAAGGCCAAAGAACTGGCCGAGGCCAACGGCTGGTTCCTCGCCAGTCAGTTCGAAACCACAGACAATGCCGACATTCACGAACACACCACCGCGCGCGAAATCCTTGCCGATTTCCAAGGCCAGCGGCTGGATTACTGGGTTACGGGCTATGGCACCGGCGGCACCGTCTCTGGCGTCGGTCGGGTGCTGAAACAAACCCGACCCGAGACCAAGATCATCCTAGCCGAACCCGGCAATGCGGGGTTGATCGCTTCGGGGCAAACCACCCCGCGCAACGACCAGAACCAAGCCACCGAAAGCCACCCGGCCTTTCAACCCCATCCGATCCAGGGCTGGACCCCGGATTTCATCCCCTATGTGTTGCAGGAAACGCTGGATCATGGCTATCACGACGCCTTGCTGCCCGTGCCCGGCCCTGATGGCATCGCATGGTCCAAACGTCTGGCCGCAGAAGAGGGGATCTTTACCGGCATCTCGGCCGGCGCCACCTTTGCCGCCGCCATGCAGATCGCTGAAACCGCCCCCGAAGGCGCGAACATTCTGGTGATGCTGCCCGACACCGGCGAACGCTACCTCTCCACTCCCCTGTTCGAAGACATCCCCGAGGACATGGACGACGAAGAGATGGCGATCTCCCTCTCAACCCCCTCGGCTCAACTCTGATCCGAGACGCGCAACGCCAGAAACCTTGCCTCGACAGAGGGGGGGCAGACCCCGATCACATGGCCGCGTCCTGCAACATTGATCCAAACCGGTCGCGAGCCACAATATCCAAGATCGCATGTGTGGGACGTTTCTGCCGTTTGCTGCGGTTATGGCAACGTCTGCTTTGGAGGGGTCTTAAACTTGGGCAGCCCAAGCAAAAAATGCCATGCTGGCAATGAAAACCCCCGTTGCCATCGGACAACGGGGGTTCGGTTTATTCAACATCAAGGGCTGAATTAGATCATCCTTCGCGTTCCAGCTTCTTGCGTGCCAGCTTGCGGGCACGACGGATCGCTTCTGCTTTCTGACGCGCGTTTTTCTCGGAAGGCTTCTCGAAATGTTGCTTGAGCTTCATTTCACGGAATACGCCTTCCTTTTGGAGCTTTTTCTTTAGAACTCGGAGGGCT
The DNA here is from genome assembly GCF_040365955.1 of Phaeobacter sp. NW0010-22. Classification (NCBI taxonomy): domain Bacteria; kingdom Pseudomonadati; phylum Pseudomonadota; class Alphaproteobacteria; order Rhodobacterales; family Roseobacteraceae; genus Phaeobacter; species Phaeobacter sp. NW0010-22. The sequence goes on along the minus strand of NZ_BAABWT010000003.1, from coordinate 360,767 downwards.
TGATCGACATTGTTGTCGCGAACACTGACCTGCATGTGGTTTACACCAACTCTCTTGTTTGGGTTGCGGTGATTTGAATATATTGGCTAGGTAGCAATCTTAGACCGTCTTGTACAGCAAAGCTGGCTATGGGGATGAAACTACCAGTCTCTGGAATTGCGCCAAGGTCCGTTTAACTTATCATAAAAACATCATATCGCGTTGTTTTACCGATAATTTGGTGAGAGCATTTCTGAACGCCCTCAAGAGGAGCAGCCTTAGAGGGCCACTTTAGAACCACTCGTTTACGCGCATGTTTGATCGCCAATCGTACGAGATCAGCAGCGTCATCGTCGGAGCCGACGATCTCGCGGACTTGACGTAGCTCCTGCTTCACCAGTGCCGAATTTTTTCGTTCAGGATGCATCGGATCAATCAGAATTGCTTCGCCTGCCAGTTCTGGGATCAGATCCAGTGCGTCTCCCTTCAGAAGGGTCATGCGACCAATAATTTCGCGAAGCTGACCACCTTCTCTTGCTGCGCGTTTCATGCCTTGTTCTAACAATGCATGCATTTTCTCTGAGCGTTCGATCAAAGTGACCTGCGCACCTAAAGACGCTAAAAGAAATGAGTCCCGGCCCAATCCGGCAGTCGCATCGACGATCATGGGGGTTTTACCCGCCCGCAGCCCCATGGCCTTGGGTAAATCTTGCCCACGACCCCCACCGAACCGAAGTCGGTGGGCGACTGAACCTGTGACAAAATCAATGCGAAGCTCTCCTGCAACCTGGTTCAAATTTTGTTTATTCTCCATCCCCGAAGAGCATTGATGCTCGTGCGCCTCGATCTGTAGCGCAATTCTGTATTTCCCACAGCCCCCAAAAGCGGCCATTGGTGCAGTGCGCAGCATCCAGCACTCTTTCTACCCTTTTGCCACATGGCACGCAGTGCAGCTTGACCCACTGTGAATGTAAGCCAATGGTCTAACGAAATCGCCAAACAGCCTAGACGTCAAACGCCATATTCCGTGAGCCCAATCTCGAATTCCGCCACATCCCCCTATCATTCCCAGCCGCATCGCGTATGGGAAGGGGACACTTGTAGGAGAGATTGACCGATGGACACCACTCAGAGCGTCCCTGAACGGGTTGCAGCGGCACAGGCCGCCGCGAAGCCTTCCGAAGATCGCATCGCAGAAATTTTCGATCTGGGTGACGCGCAAACGCTCTCCGTTTCTCTCGCCGAAGACCTGCGCGCAGCCACCGTTGCGCTGGAATTGGCGACTGTCGATATCTATTCCGCCTTTGAATCTCAGATGCAGCACCACTTCAAACGTGGCCCGTTTTCTCGCAAGTTGAAAAACCTTCTGATTGACGCGGGCAAAACCGATCTCGCGGATCGGGTGCACCACTACTATCTGGCCGCTAACGTGCTGAAACACGGCAAGGGCGCAAGCCACCGCGAACTTCTCAACGCGCCGACGTCTCTCTATGCGGTGAAAGCGGTCCAGGACGTGGCGGTTGATGATGACCACCCGGCCACCGGTTTGATTGATGTCACCGGACCGGATTTTTTTGCGGGGCTCACCAAAACCATTCTCGAGGCGTATCAGTTTCTGGAAAAGAAATAGACCCATCTGAATGGGGCAGCGGTCAGCCTCTTGGTTCAAACCGCTCCATGCCCTCTTTGATGATCCGCCACCGCATCAATTCCTCGGCCACTTGATAGGCTTTGTAATCCATTGATCGGTTGGTGGCGTTGTCCAACAGTTTGACATCTCGCACGGGAACCAGCCCGGCGACCTCGCGCCCGTTTTTCAGAATCAAAAACCGGTCTTGATGGTAATCGGCGTCATGGACAAATTTGCCCAGATTGTCGCGCAGTCGGGTTATGGAACACAGCTTGATCATGGCAGCCTCGGGATCGGGATCAGAGACGGCAGAGTCGCAAAATTCGGTTAACAGGGTCTCGCCGCACCGTGCGTAACCCCTTGGAAACGGGTTTTGTACGAAATCACGGGGAAATTCCCCAAAACGTCAGAAACGGTCGATTTTGACAGTGGTTCTGAGGGGGCAAATCGTACGAAATCGCCCCCGAACTCCCCAATCAGGCGGATCGCCACCCGGCCTCGCGCATGGCTTGACCATATCCATCCGCCAGTTTCATCTGCCCGCCTAACCCTTTAGACAGCAGCGCTTTGTGCATTTTAGGCAGATTGTGACAGGGCACATGCATCACCATGTGGTGTTCCAAATGGTAGTTCACCCAATATGGTGCGACAAACAACCGGGCAACGAGGTTTGCCTTAGTGGTACGCACATTCTGTAGTGGGTCTTCCGACTGCTCGGTTGCGCCATGTTCGGCAATGTTGCGCACGCGCAGCACGAATTGGAACCATGTCAGATAGGGCAGCAGCCAAAATGCCAGCCCCCACCACCAATCACCGATCACGCCCATCGCAATGATAACAAACAGAAAAACCGGGAGGCTCTTCCACAATTGTGGGGCCTTAAAGCTTTGGGCAAAGTCCGACGCCGCAGCTTCCATCGCGTCTTTGTCCCCCGCCAACTGGAACGACATCATGATCTGTCCCATCAGTTGTTTGACCCCGGTTTGACCGGTTAAGTCTCTGGAGAATTTACGTTTTAATGACGCGTGAGAGGTCGGGAACTTGGATGACAACACCAGATCCGGGTCTTTGTCCGTCTGAGTGAAACGGTGGTGCGTGAGGTGATAATGACGATAGGCCGAAAGCTCAGCCAAAATCGGGCGGCCACACAGCCACTCACCAACTAGGTCATTGATCTTACGAGATTTAAACAATGCATTATGCGCCGCCTCATGCATCAAAATAGCCAATCCCAACTGCCGCGATCCGATCACCAACACCGCAATAACAAAGGTCAGCGGATTGGGCCAAACCGCAAACAGAGACAACGCCAAAGCAATGGTGCCCCAGCAATGCAGCACCAACCAATACCCCATCGCGTCAGAACGTTCGGCCAAAGGGCGGATTTCTTCAGTGGATAAATAAGCCTTACCTGGTGTCATGGATGGGTCCTCCTCTTGCCGCAAAGCGTCTCAGAGAGGGACCTATCCTGTCAAACTGACCATGGCGTCAAAACTTTTGTGACGTCACGCCCTCCAGTCGAAAAAGCCTTCTCCGGCCTTGTTTAAAAGGCCTTTGGCTATCGCACGGCCCAGCTCGGCTCCGTCTTCGATTGGGCAGGTTTGGTCGTCACTGATCGATTCTGAACCGTCTGGACGCAGAACCTCACCGCGCAACCGCAGCGTATCGCCATCCAACTCCGCAAGCCCCGCAATCGGTGTTTCGCAAGAGCCGTCCAGCGCCGCCAGAAACGCCCGTTCCGCAGCCAGTCTCTGGCCCGTTGTTGTGTCATGGATCGCGGCCAACATGTCCGCAACGCGGCTGTCATCCAAACGCCGCTCAATACCAATCGCACCCTGCGCGACGGCAGGTAGCATATCGTCTGTTTCAATCGGGGTTGCGGGCACATCATCCATCGCCAGACGGTTCAAACCGGCGGCAGCAAGGAAGGTGCATTCTGCAACGCCTTCCGAAAGCTTTTTCAATCGCGTCTGAACATTTCCTCTGAATTCAACGACTTGCAGATCAGGTCGACGGTTCAGCAGCTGCGCCCGACGCCGCAAGGAAGAGGTGCCAACAACCGCGCCTTCGGCCAATTCGATCAGCGCCGATTTGCTGTGGGAGACAAACGCATCACGCACATCTTCGCGCGGCAGATAGGTGTCCAGCAGCAATCCATCGGGTTGCAGAACAGGCATGTCTTTCATCGAATGTACGGCAATGTCGATCGCGCCAGACAGCAGATCCTCTTCGATTTCTTTGGTGAACAACCCCTTGCCGCCGATTTCTTTCAGCGGGCGGTCCGCGTCAATCATCGCCCGGTTATCCCCGGTGGTTTTGATCACGACGATCTCAAACGCTTCGGGCGGCAGATCGAAAGCAGCGGCCAAACGGGCGCGTGTCTCATACGCCTGAGCCAACGCCAGAGGCGAGCCACGGGTGCCGATTTTCAGAGGCGAAGCGGGGGAGGGAAGAGTTACTGTCATACCGACAGCTTTAGTCGCGTCACATTGCCCTGACAATGGGGGCTGTGCTTGACAAATTGCCGCCGAAGCGGGACGCGTGTGCGCAAACCGGAATTTGGGGGCAGATATGGCCGAGACGAAAAAACTGCTGCGCGCACTGGCGGGTGAAACGCAAGATGTGCCGCCGATCTGGATGATGCGGCAGGCCGGGCGCTATCTGCCCGAATACCGCGCGACCCGTGCGCAAGCCGGGGATTTCTTGTCGCTGTGCTACAATCCCGAATTGGCGGCCGAGGTGACATTGCAACCCATCCGTCGCTATGGGTTCGATGCGGCGATCCTGTTCGCGGATATTTTGCTGATTCCTCAGGCGCTTGGGGCTGATCTATGGTTTGTCACGGGCGAAGGCCCACGGCTGTCGACGATCACCAGCCAAGCGGATTTTGATGTACTGAAGCCTGCAACGGACATCCACGAAACGCTGTCGCCGATCTATGAAACGGTCAAGATCCTGTCGCGCGAACTGCCATCGGATACCGCTTTGATTGGGTTTGCTGGGGCACCTTGGACTGTCGCAACCTACATGATTGCAGGGCGCGGAACCCCCGACCAAGGGCCAGCCCATGCCCTGCGCGAAGGCAATGTTGCCTTGTTCGAGGCGCTGTTGGACCGGATCACCGTTGCCACCATTGATTATCTGTCGATGCAGATCGAAGCCGGTGCTGAAGTGGTCAAAATCTTTGACAGCTGGGCCGGATCACTCAAGGGCGACGCGTTTGAGAAATACGCGTTAGAGCCGTGCCGCGTCATCACCAAGGCCCTGAAAGAGCGCCACCCGACTGTGCCCGTAATCGGGTTCCCGCGCGAAGCTGGTGAAAAATACGTGGGCTTTGGCAAGGCAACCGGTGTGGACTGTGTCGCGTTGGACAATTCGGTTGATCCACTCTGGGCCGCTCAGAATGTGCAGGTTGATGGCTGTGTACAAGGGAACCTTGCGTCCCGCCACATGGTGACCGGTGGGCAAGCCTTGGTCGATGAAACCAACGCCATTGTCGATGCATTTTCCAAGGGGCCACACATTTTCAATCTGGGTCATGGCATCACACCGGATGCGGACCCTGAAAATGTGCAGCTGATGATCGACACGGTTCGGTCACGCTAAGCGAAACGATCAAAGGTCAGCCGGATAGGCTGGCCTTTAGTTCTTTCAGGATATCTTCTGAGTTTTGTCCGCGTGCCGGGCTAGGCTTTGGTTGCCAGTTTTGCGTTGAAAAACGCGGTGCAGCTGCCGCTTGTAGGGTTCCACCAACATCTCGCCAAACCTGTCGCGCTTGATTCATCTCGTGGTCTGCGGCCTGGGTTGGGGACAACACAGGGGCGACGCAGGCATCTGTCCCGACGAACATCGCCTCCCAATGGGCGCGAGGGTGCTGAGCGAACAGGTCCGCCAGACGTTTAGTCAAAGCGGGCCAAAGCTTTTTGTTCATTTGCTGCTTGAATTCAGGATCTTCTGTCAGTTCCAGAATTTGCAGGAACAGCGCGTAAAATTGCGGTTCCAGACATTGAACGCTCATGAAACCTCCATCGGCACAGGCGTAGGTGTGGCTCCAATGTGGGCCGTCCAGCAAGCTGTGACCACGTGTATCCGAAAGCTGCCCAATTTGGCGCAGTCCGATCAGCAGGTTCATCATGTGGGCCGATCCGTCATAGATGGCGGCATCCACAACGGTCCCTTCACCGGTCCGTCCGGCACTGATCAACGCTGCGAGCATACCCGCAACCAGATACATCGCCCCACCGCCGATATCTCCAACCAAAGTTGCGGGCGGCATGGGAACGTCCCCGGGGGCAGAACTGTACCACATGGCCCCGGACATTGAGATATAGTTCATGTCATGCCCGGCTGCCTGAGACAGTGGACCGCTCTGCCCCCAACCTGTCATACGCCCAAACACCAGCTTGGGATTGATCGCGTGGCACACGTCAGGACCTAGGCCCAGTTTCTCCATCACGCCGGGTCGGAACCCCTCGATAAGACCATCGGCGCTTGCGATCAGGTCTTTGGCTGTTTGCAGATCATCAGCGTTTTTCAGGTCCAACGCGATTGACCGCTTACCCCGGTCCAGCAATGCGCCCCCTGCGTCCCCCGTAAGCGAAGACCCACCCTTGCGATGAATCACGATTACCTCGGCGCCCAGATCGGCCAACGTCATGGCGGCAAACGGGCCAGGGCCTAGTCCCTCAATCTCGATGATCCGAATTCCGTTCAACATGGTGCTCTCCCTTTTCTTGCGGGCAAGGTTTCGGGGCGGCGCGACAAAGGCAAGGGGTGGGTGGTGCGACGTGGCGTCCTGATCTTTGGCGTCTAGGCAGAACGAGGCCGGCGTGATCTTTTCGGACCAAGAGGGAGGACAGACATGTCGACAGTGAGCTTTGAAAAAGACGGACGGATCGGGCGGGTGACCTTGAACCGGCCAGACGTGATGAATGCGATCAACGATGAATTGCCACGCGATTTGGCGGCTGCAATTGCAGAGGCTGATGCGGACCCGGATGTGCATGTGATTGTTCTGTCTGGCAACGGGCCCGCGTTCTGTGCGGGATATGATCTGACGTTTTATGCCGAAGGAAACGGGTCGGGGGATGTGACCCAACCGATGCCGTGGGACCCGATCAAGGATTACCGGTTCATGTGGCAAAACACGCAGCATTTCATGTCGCTTTGGCGGGCGGCTAAGCCAGTGATCTGCAAGGTGCACGGGTTTGCTGTGGCTGGGGGATCAGACATTGCGCTGTGTGCTGATCTGACGATCATGGCTGAGGATGCGCAAATAGGGTACATGCCTGCCCGTGTCTGGGGCTGTCCAACCACGGCGATGTGGGTGTATCGGCTTGGAGCTGAGCGTGCCAAGCGGATGTTGTTCACGGGCGATAAGATTTCGGGGCGCGAGGCTGCGGATATGGGCTTGGTGCTCAAGGCGGTTCCGGCGGATCAATTGGACGATGCGGTCGAAGAAATGGCGGGTAGGATGGCGACCGTCCCGATCAATCAGCTTGCGATGCAAAAAATGGTGATCAATCAGGCGATTGAGTCGACAGGAATGATGGAAACTCAACGGCTTGCGACTATTTTTGACGGCATCACGCGGCATTCCCCCGAGGGGATCAATTTCAAGACCCGCTCGGAACAAGTTGGCTGGAAACAGGCGGTAACCGAACGCGATCAGGGCACCTTTGACTGGACCGAAAACGAAGAGATCCCCAAACGCAACCGCTGATCAGGCGTTATGCAGGAAACAACTGGTCCAACAAGGCGATGATTTCATCGCGTTGGGTCAGCTGTTCAATCCAATCCTCGGGAATGCCGGTCTGACCGCCAACGCCATGGACTGCCCCCATCACGGCGCCCAGCAGGATCGCGCGGCCACAGGAATCGCCCCCGGCATAGATGTTCTGCTCGATCGCCTCTCTGTAGGAGGGCGCAATGGACAGTGTATGAACCACGCTGGGCACGCCATAGGCAAGATCGCAGCTCATTCCTATCGTTCGGGTGATGTCGCAGGTGGATTGGCCAATCATGTCACCCAGCGGAGCAAGGGCGTCATGGACATCATCTGGAGCCGATACGTCGATTTCTTTCAGCGCATCGGAGATCTTACCGCCGTTCACAATAGCACGCATCAGGTCCGCTGCGGTTGTGCCAAAGGAAATGGCTGTGGCGCAATCGTTTGTGACGCGGATGGCGGATGTGACTTGCTCGGCAAAGCCCTCGGAGCCTGCGGTCAGGGCGACAAGTGCTGGTAATTTCGAAATGGCAGGCAGTTGCCGGTCGTCCGCACCCAGAAATTCGGGCGCGTTGTCAGCTGCTGATGCGCGGGATATATTGTCCAGCGTGTCGCGGGTTGGATGGTCAATGTATCCAACGTAGGCCCCGCCATATCCGAAATGGGCTTGGAATGCCGCTTGGTAGTGATCCTTGTCATACTGCCCTGTTTCAGCCAGAGACCGCAGCATGACCAAGGCTTGTTCACCATATTGAGACAAGGCACCGGCCGATTTGGTTGGATGGGCAAAATATCCGGGCACGTCTTGGTAGTCATTCAGGCTGGCAGGGTGAAATGCGGCCGTCTTTGGTGCAACTTGTGCGATGCGATCCTGATCATAGAGCCAATGCAGCCCAAGGGATGCGGCATCAGCGACCAACGCGCCGATGACAAGGTTGCGTTGGCGAGAGATCAGATTCTGGGTCATAAAGAAGTCCTTACGTGGGTTCCTCTTGATGTGGGGTGCCGTAGCGCTGCGACAAGATCCGTTGATCAATAAGGCAGCTTGACCCGTGTACGGGCGATTTGGCGTTGTTTTTGTTTTTCCCGAAAATAGACGAACAAGCCAGAGCCCATGATCAAAGCCATGCCGACCCAGACTTCCCAGTCCGGGATATCAGACCACAGCAACCAACCCCAAAATACAGCCAAAGGCAGCCCGATATATTCAAAGGGGGCAACGGTTGCGGCACTGGACAAGCGATATGCTTGACTCAGGCAATACCCGATCACTGTTGTGTTCACGCCCAGCCCGAACAGAAATAACCAGTCATAGGCTGATGGCATGGACCATGCGCGCAGCAAAAAGAACAACGCAGGACTGTCAAGGTTTTCAGCCATCGCGCCGTCCCCCGCGACCAGATAAAAGCCAAGGGACACGGGAATAAACATTGCCTGGATATAAACAGCTAAAGCCGAAGCTTTGGTTGTCGCGCCCAGCTTTCGTGTCAACAATTGCATCAACGCATAGGCCAATGCGGCCAGTACCGGCAGCAACAAGACTGCCCGGCTGGTTTCAAGCGCTTCGCCACTGTCCCAAGGGCGCTGCATGATCAGGACCCCAACGAAGCCAGCAAATACGGCCCCGATACGCAGCATACCGACCTTTTCCCCAAGCAAAGGGATGGACAGCAATGTGATAAAAAGAGGCGCGGCAAAAAATAGGGCCGTCACATCAGCCAAAGGCGCAGCTGCAAGAGCTACGAAAAAAGCCATGTTTGATACGACAACCAACAATCCGCGTAACAGATGCATAAAGGGGTGGTTGGTTTTAAGGATCGACAGACCGCCTTCAAAATGCACCAGAACCAGGCTGAGACAAATCCCGATGACCGACCGGATCAGCACGATCTCATGCAGGGGGTAGCCCCCGGACAATTGCTTGATCAGCAGATCATTGATCGAAATTGCGGCCATGCCGACAAGAATGAATGCAATGCCCCGCGTGGATGGGGGCAGCGTGTGATCTGTCATGTGGTAACTCCTGGGGTCGACACGTCGAAGAATTACGTGTGCCCATGGCGGCATGGCTATCACAGCTACGACTTATGTCTATGCATGTTTGTTATATCAGCCCGCTTGTGCCCTTGGCGGGTGGCCATGGCTGCTTTAGATGTAGGACAAGGACAACCCAGGGGAGGACTTGCAGCGATGCAGATGACAGGCGAACGCGACATTCAGGCCGATGTGGCCACGGTTTATCAGGCCCTGTTGGACGCTGAGGTGTTAAAAGCCTGTGTTCCCGGCGCGCAAGAGGTCGTTGGAACCCCTGAAGACGGATATACAGCTACCGTTGTGCAAAAAGTAGGGCCGGTGAAGGCGACGTTCAAAGGCTCGGTTACGATGTCCGATATGATCACAAACGAAAGCCTGACCATCGCGGGTGAAGGCAAAGGCGGCGCCGCTGGGTTTGCCAAGGGTGGTGCACAGGTGAGGCTCACGCCAACCGAAGCGGGTGGCACGCTGCTCAGCTATGATGTCGAGGCCAAGGTCGGTGGCAAGCTGGCGCAACTTGGCAGCCGTCTGATCGATGGATTCGCCAAGAAAATGGCCGATCAGTTTTTTGGCAATTTCCAAGAAGTCCTTGAAGGGCCTGCTGAAGACGAGGCAGGAAATGACCCTGAAGAGGGCGGCAAGAAAAAAGGCTGGTTGGGGAAACTGACCGGTCGCGCCTGAACCCTGCGTACATGCGCAGTTAAATGTGCATTCAAGCTCTGTCCCCGTTCCTGCGCACAGGTTAGTCTGTTGCGGAACATGGGGAACGGGCATGACGACAATTCTCTCTATCAAGGACCTCCGAAAATCCTACGAGGGTGGTTTTGAGGCGCTAAAAGGTCTTACGTTGGACATTGAGCAAGGTGAAATCCTTGCGTTGCTTGGCCCAAATGGGGCTGGCAAAACAACGTTGATTTCGACCATTTGTGGGATCACCTCAGCGACCTCGGGCAATGTCACGGTTGGCGGTCACGATATTCAACAGGATTTTCGCGCCGCACGCCGGATGATTGGATTGGTACCGCAGGAAATCGCACTGGAACCTTTTGAAACGGTTGCAAACACCGTTCGGTTTTCCAGAGGGCTGTTTGGCAAGCCTAAGGATGACGCACGGATTGAAGAAATTCTTCGCAAGTTGTCGTTGTGGGACAAACGCAAAAACGCGGTCAAGGAGCTGTCCGGAGGTATGAAACGCCGGGTGCTGATCGCCAAGGCGCTGGCCCACGAACCCCGCGTCTTGTTTCTGGATGAACCCACCGCCGGCGTCGACGTTGAGCTGCGCAAAGACATGTGGGAAATCGTTGCAGAGCTAAAGCAACAGGGCGTGACCATCATCCTGACCACCCATTACATCGAAGAGGCCGAGGCCATTGCCGATCGTATTGGGGTGATCAACAACGGTGAGCTTCTGTTGGTTGAGCAGAAAGCCACGCTAATGGCGCAGATGGGTAAAAAGCAGATAGAAGTGCAACTGGCTGAACCTTTGACCTCCATCCCCGCTGCATTGAAACAACATGATCTGACGCTGACCGAAGATGGCGGTATCGTTTATACATATGACACGCATGGTGAACGGACCGGGATCACGACATTGCTGAACGATGTGGCACAAGCAGGGCTGACTCTGCGAGATGTTCAAACACGCCAAAGCAGTCTCGAAGAAATTTTCGTCACCCTTGTGTCGGGAGGAAAGTCATGAATTGGACTGCAATTGCTGCCATCTACCGGTTTGAGATGGCACGGTTTTTCCGAACACTCGCGCAGAGCTTTTTCTCACCCGTGTTGTCGACGTCTTTGTATTTCGTGGTGTTTGGAACCGCGATTGGCAGCCGCATACAAGAGGTCGAGGGAGTCTCTTACGGGGCCTTCATCGTGCCCGGTTTGATCATGTTGTCGGTTGTCATGCTGGCAATTTCCAATGCCTCATTTGGGATCTATTTCCCCAAATTCCTAGGTACAATTTATGAGTTGCTGTCCGCCCCGGTCAATTTCATCGAGATTGTTATTGGCTATGTGGGGGCCGCGGCGACCAAGGCGTTGTTCGTTGGCTTGGTGATTCTGATAACATCAATGTTCTTCGTCGATATCCGAATTGAGCACCCCGTCGCGATGGCCGCCTTTTTGGTTCTGACCTGTCTGAGTTTTGCATTGTTGGGGTTCATCATTGGAATATGGGCCAGTAATTTTGAACAGATGTCACTGATCCCTCAACTTGTTGTGACACCGCTAATTTTTTTGGGGGGGACATTCTACTCGATTTCGATGCTGCCCCCGATGTGGCAGACGATAACTTTGTTTAACCCGGTCGTTTACCTAATCTCTGGTTTCCGGTGGTCATTCTTCGGAACGGCTGATGTGCCTATCGGCCTGAGTTTGTTGGCTATTGCCGGCTTTACAGCGATTTGTCTTGGAGTGATCTGGTGGATCTTCAAAACGGGCTGGCGGATTCGCAGCTGAGCGACCTACTTTTAAGGCGTTGCATTTTTGCCCAGCCCCCACGTGAATCTGGCTGCCGTCACGTTTCTGACGGGGGCTGCGTCTTGTTTGTCTTAGGGGGGCATTCTACATCGGCAGCATGAAACTTAGCCTCCCGTTTTTCAACAAGCCGCCTTTGGTGGCTGTCGTGCGCCTGTCGGGCGCTATTGGAATGTCTGGCCGGTCGTCGTTGAACGACGCCTCGTTGGCCCCGGTTTTTGAGAAAGCGTTCCGCAAGGGGAAACCTGCGGCTGTGGCGCTGGAGATAAACTCGCCGGGGGGATCCCCTGTGCAAAGTTCGCTGATCGGGGCCCGGATCCGGCGCTTGTCCGATGAGTTGGAGGTCCCGGTTATCGCTTTTGTCGAAGACGTTGCCGCATCAGGTGGATATTGGCTGGCGGCCGCTGCTGATGAGATTTGGGCAGATGACAGTTCGGTTGTGGGTTCAATTGGCGTTATTTCGTCTGGCTTTGGCGCACATGTGTTTCTGGCACGTCAGGGACTAGAGCGCCGTGTTCATACGGCGGGAAAATCCAAGTCGATGCTGGACCCGTTCAGCCCACAAAAAGAGGACGATGTTGCCCGTCTCAAGGTTTTGCTGGGTGATATCCACGAGAATTTTATCAATCACGTGAAGCGTCGCCGGGGCGACAAGCTGGATTCGGCTGCTGAACTGTTCACGGGCGAAATCTGGTTGGCCAAGCGAGCGACTGAATTGGGATTGATTGATGGGATTGCCCACTTGAAGCCGAAGCTGAAAGAGCGGTTTGGCGACAAGGTTCGGACACGTCGGTATGGTGTGCGTCGGCCTTTTTGGTCCCGGTTCGGTGCAGAACTGACACAAGACGCGTTTGCGGGTATCGAAGAACGCGCAGCATATGCGCGGTTTGGTCTTTGATATGATTTTGAAAGTCGTCACTTTATTCCTTGTCGGTATGGCTGCCCTAGCCATGTTCGGAAAGCTCCGTTTCCCGGGGCAAAAACGTTTGGCTTCGGCCAAATGTCCGCGGTGCGGGCGTTATCGTATCGGCAAAGGCCCCTGTGCCTGTGGACATGGAGGTCAAAAATGATGGCTTGGGTACTTTCGGGGCTAGGTTTGGTGATCTTGCTGTTGGCTGGGGACGCCTTGGTGCGTGGGGCCGTGAACCTGAGCTTGCGGCTTGGGGTTCCAGCTTTGATCGTCAGCCTGACGATTGTTGCCTTTGGAACATCCGCACCCGAACTTTTGATTGCCATCAAAGCCGTGCAGGAAAATGCGCCGGGTATTGCGTTGGGGAACGTCGTCGGATCGAACACAGCTAATGTTTTGTTGGTGCTGGGCATTCCGGCATTATTGGCCACGCTCCACACCAGTGAGTGCAACACGCGCCGTAACTATGTCTTTATGCTGCTGGCGACGTTGCTGTTTATTGCATTGGCCTTCTGCGGCACCTTCACGCTGTTAAGTGGCGCTATCTTGCTTGGCGCGCTGAGTTTAGTTTTGATTAACGCATTTCGCCAAGCCCGTGCGCACCGCCGGGCCTGTGGGAACGCCAGCGAAGACGAGGAAGAACTGGAAGGGCTGGAAGAAGCTGACCCTGACATGCCGTATTGGAAGGTGTCCATCTATCTGCTTCTTGGCCTTATTGGTTTGCCAATGGGCGCCCACTTGTTGGTTGATAATGCGACCGTGATTGCGCGCACCTATGGGGTGAGCGAGACCGTAATTGGCCTGACGCTGGTTGCTGTGGGGACGTCTTTGCCGGAATTGGCCACGACTGTGATGGCTGCCTTGCGGCGGCAAGCGGATGTGGCTCTGGGCAATGTGATCGGCTCGAATATGTTCAATCTCTTGGCTATTGTCGGGATCGCAACGTTGTTTGGTGAAATCTCGGTTGATCCTGAATTCCTTGAGTTCGATCTGTGGGTTATGCTAGGCGCGACGCTGCTGCTGGTTCCGTTTGTTTTCTTCAAACGTGACATAACAAAAATCTGGGGTGTGATCCTGACGGTGCTGTATTTCACCTATGTGATTTCCGTATTGGTTTAACCCCGTCCATCAACGGGAGATCTTTTTCATGCCTCAAGCTCTTGTGACAGGTGCAGGAATTCGATTGGGTCGGGCTATGGCGCTGTATCTTGCACGCCGAGGGTTTGATGTAGCAGTCCACTATGCCAGCTCAGCAGCGCCTGCAGAAGAGACCGTGAACGAGATCCGCGCTATGGGGCGCAAAGCCGTCACTTTGCAGGCTGATTTGTTGGACGAAACGCAGGTCCAGGCCCTGTTGCCAGATGCGGCCGAGGCACTGGGCGGGCCGATTACATGCTTGGTCAACAACGCCTCCATATTTGAGTATGATACACTCACTTCTGCGACGCGCGAAACTTGGGACCGTCATTTGGATAGCAACCTGCGCGCGCCTTTTGTGCTCACGCAGACCATGGCTGCTCAGGGGCTGGAACCTGCAATCGACCAAAGCGGCGAGCCCTATGCCACCGGGTTGATCGTCAATATGGTCGATATGCGGGTACGAAAACTGACCCCAGAATTTATGACTTATTCGCTTGCTAAGATGGGGCTGTGGACATTGACCCAAACAGCTGCACAGGCGCTGACCCCGGCCATTCGTGTGAACGCTATTGGGCCTGGACCCACGTTGCAGGGCCATCGACAGTCGTTGGAGCACTTTACAGCTCAGCGCCAGAATACGATTTCGGGACGCGGTGCCAACGCTTCTGATATTACGGCGGCTTTGGGGTATTTCATGGATGCCCCTGCGGTAACTGGACAGTTGCTTTGCGTGGATGGGGGGCAGCACTTGGGGTGGAAAACACCCGATGTTCTAGGCCCAGAATGAGACAACTTTTCGAAAGTTTTGCACCGGGTTAATTTGTGTTACGAAAGCGTTACAAAAAGATCTTTGTTTTCAGATACTTGCTACACTTGGATTAAATATGTTTTTGTTATCAATGATTTAAGGTTGTGCCTAATTATTAGGCAAATTGCTGTGAGGCCAAGAAACTAAGGAGATTCTGAACGGGATCAGAAGTTATCTGCAGAGTTATCCACACGTTTGGTGGACTTATTTTCTCTTGAAAGAGGCTCGCCAAGATTGCAGACAATCCAAGAATCAGATCTGAAAAAATGACAGACCAACCCGAGCCCACTCAAGCCCCCGAAGTCACAGGATATGCCCGGATTCAGGGGTATTTAAAGACGTTAGACAGCTCGCCCGGGGTTTATCGGATGCTGGATAGCGAAAGCCGGGTTCTTTACGTTGGCAAAGCACGCAATCTGCGCGCACGGGTCTCGAATTACTCACGCCCCGGGCATTCCGGGCGCATCGAACGCATGATCGCGGCGACGGCCTCGATGATGTTTTTGACAACGCGCACTGAAACCGAAGCTTTGTTGCTTGAACAGAACCTGATCAAGCAGCTCAAGCCGAAATACAATGTTCTGCTGCGGGATGATAAGAGCTTTCCAAACATATTGGTGGCTAAGGATCACAGCTTTCCACAGATCAAAAAGCATCGGGGGGCGAAAAAGGAAAAGGGTACCTATTTCGGTCCGTTTGCCAGCGCGGGAGCAGTCAATCGGACGCTCAACCAACTGCAAAAGGCGTTCTTGTTGCGGAATTGTTCGGATTCTATGTTTTCGGGGCGGACACGTGCTTGTTTGCTGCACCAGATCAAACGTTGTTCGGGACCCTGCGTGGGGCTGATCACGGCAGAAGCCTATGCTGAAAGCGTGCATGACGCCGAACGGTTCCTGTCGGGGCGGTCTACCAAAATCCAAGAAGAGTTGGCGGTTCAGATGCAAGAAGCATCCGAAGCGATGGAATTTGAACGCGCGGCCGGGCTGCGGGATCGGATCCGGGCCCTGACACAGGTGCAAACCACGCAAGGCATCAACCCGCGTGGCGTTACAGAGGCCGACGTGATCGGGTTGCATATGGACAGTGGCCAAGCTTGTGTGCAGGTCTTTTTCATCCGAGCCAATCAGAACTGGGGCAATCAGGATTTCTATCCTCGGGTGGGCCCTGATGTGTCAGCGGCTGAGGTGATGGAAGCCTTCCTTGGTCAGTTCTATGACAACAAAGAACCGCCGCGGCAGTTAATCCTGTCCGATGGAATAGAGAACTCGGACCTGATGGAGCAAGCCTTGGCTGAAAAGGCGGAGCGTAAGGTGGAAATCCTTGTTCCGCAAAGGGGCGAAAAGGCCGAGCTGATCTCAGGCGCGGTCCGAAACGCGCGCGAATCTTTGGCGCGGCGCATGTCTGAAAGCGCGACACAGGCCAAGCTGTTGCGGGGAGTGGCCGAGGCGTTTCAGCTTGAAGGACCCCCGCAACGAATCGAAGTGTACGACAACTCGCATATCCAAGGCACGAATGCTGTGGGCGGTATGATCGTTGCGGGGCCGGATGGGTTCATGAAAAACGCCTATCGCAAGTTCAACATCCGCGGCGACGACCTGACGCCCGGCGATGACTTTGGCATGATGAAAGAGGTGCTGAACCGGCGCTTTACCCGATTGCAAAAGGAAGACCCGGATCGGGACAAGGGGCTTTGGCCGGATTTGTTACTGATTGATGGCGGGGCAGGGCAGGTCAGTGCGGTTGCAGAAATCATGGCAGCGCACGGGGTTCAGGATATTGCCATGATCGGTGTCGCCAAGGGCGTAGACCGGGACCACGGGAAGGAAGAATTCCATCGATTGGGCGAACGCGCCTTTGCGCTACAGCGTAATGATCCCGTGCTCTATTTTGTTCAGCGGCTCAGAGACGAGGCGCACCGTTTTGCGATTGGCACCCACCGGGCCAAACGCGCCAAGGCGATTGGAGCCACGCCACTGGATGAGGTGCCCGGCGTTGGGGCCACGCGCAAACGGGCCCTTTTGGCGCATTTTGGCAGCGCCAAGGCCGTGAGCCGGGCGAATTTGGTAGACCTCAAAGCGGTTGATGGCATATCCGATGCTCTGGCAGAGACGATCTATGATTTCTTTCACGACAAGGGCTAAGGCCATGTGGCTCGCATGATGTTTCTCAAAACTCCGAACCAGAGAGTCGTTGTGGGGGTGGAATTTGCCGCACCCGGCTTTCATGTTTCCCTGTCGCAATGTAGGGTCCGGTCATGACGTGGAACTTACCTAATATCCTGACCGCACTGCGCCTGATTGCTGCCCCTGGCGTGGCTCTGATGTTCTTGTATTTCACTCGGCCCTACGCCGATTGGCTTGCTTTGATGTTGTTTGTTGTTGCGGCCATAACCGATTGGTTTGATGGCTATCTGGCGCGTGCCTGGAAACAGGAAACCAAGTTGGGTGCGATGTTGGATCCGATCGCGGACAAAGCGATGGTTGTGATCGCCCTGATGGTGATCGTGGGCTATTCGTCGATGTCCCCTTGGTTGGTGCTGCCAGCGACTGTGATCCTGTTTCGCGAGGTCTTTGTGTCCGGCCTGCGGGAATATCTGGGCGATACAGCTGGGACGCTCAAAGTAACCAATCTGGCCAAATGGAAAACCACGGCTCAAATGGTGGCGATTGCTGTTCTGTTTGGACAGGGTGTTTTTGAGCACTATTTGGGCATGAGCGCTTGGGGCATGGATGCGCAGTTGATTGATGACATCCTCATGGGGCGCGAAGAAGATTTGCAAGGGCTGCGTTGGAAATTGGCGGGCATGGAATACACGTGGTGGCTTGGTTTGTCGTTATTGTGGGTTGCTGCCGGTCTGACAGCCATCACCGGCGTAGACTATTTCCGCAAAGCCTTGCCACACGTAAGAGAGAGTTGACGCATGGATGTGCTCTATTTCGCTTGGGTTCGGGAACGTATTGGCCTGCCCAAGGAACAGGTCGAAACCAACGCAATTACCGTGACAGACTTGATTGAAGAGCTGCGCGCAAAAGAAGAACGCTACGAAGTTGCCTTTTCTGACCTCAGCGCATTGCGTGTTGCATTGGATCAGGAGCTGTCGGATTTCGACGCGCCGTTGGCGGGTGTCCGTGAAGTCGCGTTTTTCCCGCCCATGACAGGGGGCTGACCCCATGCGTGTGCTTGTCCAAGACGCGCCCTTTGATTTCGGGGGCGAAGCCAATGCGTTTGCTGATGCTGCGGGAACTTCCGACGGTGCAATTGTGACATTCACAGGTGTCGTACGCGATTTGGCGCGTGGTGATCTGGATGTGATGGAGATCGAGCATTACCCAGGAATGACCGAAAAAGCACTGATCAAGATTGCTGAAGAGGCCATGCAACGTTGGTCTCTGGGGGATGTCTTGGTCATTCACCGGTACGGTCGGTTGGCACCCGGTGATAAGATTATGATGGTTGCTACAGCCGCACCTCATCGCAAAGACGCGTTTGAAGCTGCAGAATATCTGATGGATTATCTGAAATCTCGTGCGCCGTTCTGGAAGAAAGAAATCACCGGGCAGAGGGCTGATTGGGTTGCTGCCAAAGACGCGGACGAAAACGCGCTCAAGCGCTGGTAAGTTACAAAATAGGTTTTGTTTGAGCGACGCGAAGATCCCTTCGCGTCGCTTTCTTGTTGTCCGGTCCAGTTGACCTTAGAAATAGCGCAGCCAGATATACACGTTGGCGATCATCAGTGTCAGGATCATGATTGGAAACGCAATTTTGACAAAGGCGATGAACCCAATGGGTTGTTTGGCTTTCTCAGCGAATGCCGCCACCGTTAGGTTGGCAGATGCCCCTAGCAGGGTACCGTTGCCGCCCAAACACGCACCGAGCGCTAGCGACCACCACAAGGGTTCGATTGCCTCGGGGCCGCCGAACGTGTCCGCAGTGGATTCAATCAAGGGGATCATGGTGGCAACAAACGGAATGTTGTCCAGAATAGCTGACAATATGCCCGATGCCCAAAAGATGAAGAAGGATGTCATCATCAGATCGCCTTGGGTCAGTTCCAGCACCTTTTCCCCAAAGAAAGCCAGCAGGCCAACATGTTCGACACCGGCCACGATCACAAACAGCCCACCGAAGAAAAAGATGGTGACCCATTCGACTTCGCCAAAGATGTGGTGCACGCTCTCGGATTGCTCTTCGCCGTCTTGGTGGCCATAGGCCAGCAACATCAACAAAGCCGCCCCAGCAAGCGCTGAGGTGCCGGGCTGAACACCATAACCGTGCCCAACCACAAACCCAAAGATCACTAAGCCAAGAACGCCCAGAGATTTGAACATCATGGGCTTGTCTGTGATCGCTTCGTTTTCTTTGAACTTCATGATTCGAGCGCTGGCTTCGGCGGGGATCGCAGCCAGTTCTTTTCGGTTCATGAGGTAAATGATTCCTGTCAGAACCACCAAGCAAATAGCGGAAATCGGGGCAAGGTTAACAACAAACTCATTGAAGCTGAGGCCGGCTGCGGAACCGATAATGATATTGGGCGGGTCACCGATCAAAGTGGCGGTGCCCCCCACATTCGAGGCTAGAATTTCAGCGATGAAAAAGGGAAAGACACGGGTTTCAAGCGCATCCGTGATCAGCAAGGTGATCGGTGCAATCAGTAGCACTGTGGTCACGTTATCCAGCAAGGCGGAAAACACAGCGGTGATCAGCGTGAGCATGATCAAGATGCCAGTGGGATTCGCATTGACCGTTTTGGCAGCTTTGATCGCGACATATTGGAATAGGCCACATTTGCTGGTGATGCCCACGATGACCATCATTCCTATGAGAAGGGCGAGTGTGTTTGAATCCACCCCTCCAATGGCTTGTTCCTGATTGATAATGCCGAAAAGAACCATCAATGAGGCCCCCAGCATTGCAAGAATGGCGCGGTTTACCTTTTCTGTGATGAGAACGGCATAGACCAAGATCAAGATGCCTGTTGCGATCCAAACTGGGTCAACACCCAAGAGATCGGGAACGGAGAGGGTGGCCCCTCCGTGTGAATTAGATTGAGTTGTCACGGGTTTTGTCCGGTTTTCTTGTTAGCTCAGAACGTTATCGAGCAAGGAGTTTGCGCTTACGGTCCCTACAAAACGGTTGGTTTCTGGCTCCACCAAAATGACGTGTCGCTTAAATTTGTAGACCAGAAAAATCCCCTCCATCACAGGGGTGTCGGGGGCGGTTACTGGGATGTTGGCCGGATTAGACATGTTGTCCGACACTTTTTCGTCTTTCAAACGCTCAAGCTGAGCATCAAAATCAGAATTGCTGAGGCTCATGAAGCCCAGGCTTTCCATTGGCACGCGGGTGCTATCTGCGCCCATGCCAATTGTCGCTGCGCGGGGCAGGATTAGTTTCAAGAGAGTTGGTGCGGTAAACACGCCTTTGTAAAAGCCATTTTCATCGACCACCGGCAGGAAGCGGGCACGGCTGTCTTTGATGGTGTTAAACGCGGCCGCAATGCTGTCGTTGGGGTGAATGGTTCTTTGCTTGTGCGGCGGAACCATTACGTCAATGCATTTCAAACCCATATCAGGACCTTTATTGGGTACGCACATACCGTTCAAAAGCAGATCATCCCAAATTTGAGAGAGCCACCAGAAAAGGTGCGTATCACAAGGATTAGATTATGGGGCTCTTCTTTTCATTCTGGGATGGATTTGCCCAGACCAAATGTCTGAATTCCTGAGAGTTTTTTCATATGTGTGGTACGTCAAAATCCTGCTCAATTAATGAGATCTAGGGTCTTGTTCTGACAGTGAATAAACGGTTCAACCCTGTTGCGTTCGGAGTTCTTCAGCATCTTGGCGGGCGGCGCGCAGGCCATCCATGGCAGCTGCCAGTTCTGCTTCGGTTTGAGTCAGCTGATTTGTAAGCTCTGCTTCACGTTGCTGCAGGTATGTGATGGCCTGATCGCGGGTTTCTTCCGCTTCGTGCAGTTCCTGGCTCATCCGATCCAGATCGGCAACGTCGCTTTGCCGGACGCGTGTCACGCGGTGGACCAGCCAGTTGGCAAACCAACCCATGACAAATGCAACAAAGAGGATGATCGCAGTGGCGATGATGAATTCGGTACGGTTCATTACTGATCCTCTCCAGCGGTTTCCGGTGCGTTGTCTTCTGCCGGGTTGGTATCTTGGTTTGCGGGTGTTTCGGGGGCGCCGTCAACCGCACCTGCGGGTTGCTCTGCGATCGCGTCCAGCGTCGTTTCGGTTTCTTCCAGGTCGGCGGGGCGAATGTATCTGAACGTAATGCGGCGGTTTTCCTCACGACCCTCTTCGGTGTCGTTGTCGCCGATTGGCTGTGTTTCCCCATAACCGACGGCGCCGTAGCTCGACGTCAAAATGCGGCGGGCGCGAAGCTCGTTGAGGACTGATTGCGCACGGGATTGGCTGAGCTGTTGGTTCATTGTCGCGCGGCCCTGACTATCCGTATGCCCCTGAATTTCCATTCTGATCGGGCCACATACTTTCAAAACGTCTGCAATCAGATCGACGGTTTTCAACGACTCCGTGGCAATTGTCGCGGATCCCGGCTCAAAGGCAATTTTTGCACGACTTTGGATATCCGCGATCCGGGCTTCGCATTCTTCCGGTGCGATGTCCTTATCGAGCGGCTCTGGTGGGGCCTGATATGTGATCGAAAGCGCGTAATTCTGCGCTTCACCCAGCTTTTCTGACAGGTGGCGTGCAATTTCGGATTTCGCATCCTTTTGTTCGCTCACACCGCGCAAGCTGACCTTGTCCGGTGTCACCGTCAGGGCGCCATTCTTGAGAAAGGATAAGGCTTCCAACCCCGCAAGGACCCGTACGGGCCATTCGCTGGGCAAATCAGGGGTCAGGCGTGTCGCAGTGTACACCGAACTTGATCCAAAAGCAGCCTTTGCATAGCTGTCGACCATCCGGCGTAGGTTTTCGTCACCCAAGCGACCACGCAATTGAACCAGCCCTTCGGGGCTGCGGGTGGCTGTGAATTCCGGGGGGCCGATGGAATCTTTTGTCTCAGGTTCCGGTAAAACCGGGTGCAGAGCAAAAACATCTGGGAGCGCTGTTTCCAATTCGCCAATCACGCGATCAAAAAGCGCTGGATCTGTGCCTTGGGCCGCGATGAGAGTGATATCGGCGTCTGATATGGTTACGGAGCCCACTTTTAGCTCGGATAACGCCTGAATGCTCAATTCAGATGCGCGTGCCCAGTTCGGGGAAGGGACGCCCATTCCCACAGTGCACTCTGCGTTGCCTTCCAGACCAGCAGCGTGGGCCGCATTGAGAATGCGTTTTTTTGCAGTGTCATCCTGCGCCGAACAGGCATCAAAATGAGGGCCCGTCTCATCTAGGATAAAGCGCAGCGTAAAGGGGGTAATCACCGGGCGAGGGGCCGCAATGTCCAACCCTATCCGAAGACTGGGTGGCGCCATTTTGGTCAATTCCTGTTCCAGCTTTTCCTTTTGCGCGCGACTATCCGAGATCGCAATCACGGCGACTCGTCCAGCGCTCACCGATACTTTTGAGCGGGGCAGCACTCGAAGGGCCGCCATGGCGTAGCTCATAGCATCGTCCCAGCCCGTAGGTTTGGGATAGTCCGCCATCTCTAACAAGTCGGTGACTTTGTGGGCTTTATCCAAATCCCGCAGGGCGCGGATGATAGCGTCGCGATCAACGCTGCTTGGAATAAGGCCAATGATGGAGACACCAGAGTCATTGCGCAGAATTTCGGCTGAGAACCGAGGCGCAGCAAGATCCGCTGTGGGTGTGATTTTCATCTGGTCGATGACGCGGGATGGATCCACTTCGCCGCCAATCACGCTAAGGGCATTAAAGCGGGTGGCTTCATCTTTGGCGGTGCCGCTTACAATGACACGCAGCCCATCTGCCTGAACCTCGGCCCAGGCGTGGCCTTGTTCATCGAGCGTCCGGCGGACTGCAATTTCAGAGTTTTCTTCTACTGCAGTAACAGCAAAGCTGGCAGCAACAAGAGAGACTCCTGCAGCCAGTAGAAAGGTCAAGGCGACCACAATCGAAAGAGGGATGCGCATATTTCAGTTCTATTTCGTATGGTCTTTAAGTGTCGTCATACATTCCCCGCCCTTCGGACGCAATCATGCCAGCAGTGCAGCACAAAAGAAGATAAGCGGAATAAAGCCAGTGTCGCGGTTTACCCTGAAGAGTTGCAGCAGCTTAGCGTTGTCTTCGATATCTAATCCTCGAAGCTGCCACGTCATATGCCAGCCCATTGCCCAGGGCCCTACCAAGGCCAGACCCAGAGCCAGAAAAGAAGCGTCGGGCAGCCCGGCTTCGATCACGGCCAGTCCCATTAAGGACACGGTTGCAACCAGAAAGTACTTCATCCAGCGCGCGGTATCCTGTCCAAACAGGCGGGCTGTAGATTTGACACCAATCAGGGCATCATCTTCGGTGTCCTGGTGCGCATAGATCGTGTCATAGAACAACGTCCAGGCGATGCCTGCGGCGTATAGAAACAACGCCGGTGCGCCCAATGATCCGCTGTGCGCGGTCCAGGCCAAAAGCGCGCCCCAATTAAAGGCCAGGCCCAAGAAAACCTGTGGCCACCACGTGAACCGTTTAGCAAAGGGATAAACGGCGACGGGCAAAAGCGAGAGGACACCAAGAGCGATTGCGGCCTGATTGAAGGTTAACAAAATTGCCAAACCCAGCAGGGCCTGCAAAATCATCCATGCCAAGGCTTGGCGCACGCTTACTTGCCCAGACGGTATCGGCCGTGATCGTGTGCGCTCGACCTGACCATCAAAGTCGCGATCCGTGATGTCATTCCATGTACATCCAGCGCCACGCATCAGCCACGCCCCGAGCGCACAGCCAACCGCGATCCACAGATCAAACAGGCTCGGATTTTGGTCATCCAAGATTGCCAGCGCAAGCCCCCACCAACAGGGGATGAGCAGCAGCCACGTCCCAATTGGTCGGTCTGCACGGCTCAGGCGCAGGTAGGGGCGTGAAAACGCTGGGGCATATTGGTCGACCCAGTTGTCTTGTGGTGCGTCAGAGACCTGACCATCTGGTGTTGGGGCATTGCCTTGCATATGTAGGCTTTCATGAGTGCAAAGATCAGACTGTATGTAGAGCACCCGCTAGGGGATGGGCAATCGGTTCCTTTGGATCGCGATCAGGCGCATTACCTTTTTGGCGTGATGCGGATGACCGTGGGAGGACAGGTGTTGCTGTTCAACGGTCGAGATGGTGAATGGCTGGCCGATGTGGCCGAGGCTGGCAAACGGGGCGGGGTACTGGTGTGTGTGAAACAGACCAAACCGCTGCAGATGCCGCCGGACCTTTGGTTGCTGTTTGCGCCAATCAAAAAAACCCGAACAGATTTCATTGTTGAAAAGGCCACCGAAATGGGGGCCGCACGGATTTTGCCGGTCCATACTGCCTATACCAACTCAGAACGTATCCGACAGGACCGGCTTCAGGCTCACGCGGTTGAGGCCGCCGAACAATGTGGTGGCACCTATGTTCCCG
Organism: Phaeobacter sp. NW0010-22; assembly: GCF_040365955.1. Taxonomy (NCBI): domain Bacteria; kingdom Pseudomonadati; phylum Pseudomonadota; class Alphaproteobacteria; order Rhodobacterales; family Roseobacteraceae; genus Phaeobacter; species Phaeobacter sp. NW0010-22. The sequence continues at coordinate 336,527 of NZ_BAABWT010000003.1, read as the reverse complement.
AGGTTGCGGCGTTGCAAAAGCTGGACCGTGTGTTGGATCAATGGCCCGATGGGCGGCAATTGATGTTCTGCGACGAAGCCGAGGTTGGCGCGGCAAAACAATTGGCGGAACAAACACCGGGGCAACCTTGGGCGATTCTGATTGGGCCCGAGGGCGGGTTCTCAGACGCTGAACGCAAACGGTTGTGGGCGCAGCCCTTTGCCCATGTCGTCAGCTTGGGGCCGCGGATTTTGCGAGCTGACACGGCTGCTGTGGCCGCCATGACGGTATGGCAGCAGGCCTTGGGGGATTGGGGATGATCCGCGAAGCGACGCAAGACGACGCGGTGGCGATTGATGCATTTCTGGCGGAACACGCTGCCAGCTCGATGTTTTTGCGCAGCAACCTCGCGTCTCAGGGTGTTGGGATTAGCGACCACCCGCTTTCGTCTCGGATCTTTCTTCGGGAGGTGGAAGGCATTGTTGGTGTCTTTGGTGTGACCAAGGGCGGATACTTGATGGTGCAAATGCCCGACCTCACCAGCGACGCTGCCACTGCGTTTGCACGTTCGATTTCCGGGTCCACGGTATTGGGTATGACAGGACCAACCGCGCAGGTTGAAACGACGTTGGTAGCTTTGGGGTTGGACAACGGTGAATTTCGGTTGAACCACGATGAGCCGCTGTACCGGTTAGAGCTGTCACAAATGTCGGCACAAACCGTGGACTGTCGCCCGATGGAGCCGAGCGATGTGCCCCTGTTGGAGGGATGGTTTGCGCAGTATCTGACGGATACCAATCAAGCCAGCGCGGAAGAGGCCAAAAAAATCGCACCGGCGCGCGCGAGATCAGACCTTGAAACCGGGCGTGTGCGTCTCTTGATGAAGCAGGGAAAAGCTGTTGCCATGGCCTCTTTGAATGCCATTGTGTCTGATCATGTGCAGGTCGGTGGGGTATATGTTCCTTCTGACATGCGTGGGCGTGGATATGGGCGAGATGTGACACTGGGTTTGTTACAGGAAGCCAAAGGAAATGGGAAAAAAGTGGCGGTGTTGTTTGCCAACAACCCACCGGCTGCTCGCGCATATGAGGCGATCGGGTTTGAGCAGGTTGGTTGGTATCGGATCGCGCTACTTGGTCAACCACAGGAGATACGTTCATGAGTTTCATCCGACCCGAAGCCCGAGCTGAATTATGGCGCTGGCGCGAGGTTCTGGCTGGCATCGGATTGGCCCTGCTTGGGTTAAGCTGGATCTCTGGCCCTGGTGGATTGCTGGGCGGTATTGGCTGGGCTGTTGTGGTGATTGCCTCCGTCGTGGTTGTGGTTGGCGTGCAACGTGCCCGCTTTCGCACCGGTAGTGGCGGCCCCGGTATCGTTTTGGTGGACGAGCGGCAGATCACTTATTACGGCCCGTTGACTGGGGGGGTGATCGCGACCGAGAACCTTGAGAAACTGACGTTGGATCCAACCGCGAAGCCTGCGCATTGGATTTTGGATCAACACGGTCAACCGCCGCTGCATATTCCAATCACTGCCGAGGGCGCGGATGATCTGTTTGACGTGTTTTCCACGTTGCCCGGTCTGCAAACACAGCGGATGCTTGCAGAATTGACAGGAACAGGTGGGTTGCCGGTGGTGATTTGGGAACGAAATACTATGGAACGCCCGCCCCACATGCGCTTGCACTAGAAAGTGAAAGACAACGTTTTCCCATGGACAACGTGGATAAGAACACGCAAGCGTGAAAATCTGGTCAGACTTTGAGCTGACCATCCATTGACACCCAGCATGAATCTGCCCACTTCTCGGCATATAATGCATGCAGCGAATGACGGAGCGCGCCCTATGTCCATTCCTCAGTCCGGCGGTGGGCCGATTGAACGCCATGAACAACTGGCCGAGTATTTGGCCGATGGATGTAAGCCAAAAGAAGAGTGGCGCATCGGAACCGAGCACGAAAAGTTCGGGTATTGCAAAGACACGCACAAGGCACTGCCGTTTGAAGGCAAACGGTCGATTGTTGCGGTTCTCGAAGGTCTGCGTGACCGGCACGGTTGGTCCGAAGTGCGCGAAGGCGCGCATCTGATCGGGTTGGAAAAAGACGGGGCCAATGTCTCGCTAGAACCTGGTGGCGCGCTGGAACTGTCCGGCGCCCCGTTAGAAACGATTCACGAAACCTGCGACGAGGTGAACATTCACCTGCGTGAGGTCAAAGATATCGCTGATGAGATCGGCGTTGGCTTTATTGGTCTTGGTGCTGCACCGATCTGGAAACATGACGAAGTACCACTGATGCCCAAGGGCCGGTACACGCTGATGAACGATTACATGGAAAAAGTTGGCACAATGGGCCGTTCCATGATGCGTCGGACGTGTACCGTTCAGGTAAACCTCGATTTCGGGTCCGAGGCCGACATGGTGCAGAAGTTGCGCGTTGCTTTGGCTTTGCAGCCTGTTGCGACGGCGCTATTTGCCAATTCGCCGTTCTTTGAAGGCAAGCCAAACGGACATAAAAGCTGGCGCAGCCGGATTTGGCGGGATTTGGACGACGCGCGCACAGGAATGTTGCCCTTTGTGTTCGAAGAAGGGTTTGGCTTTGAACGATACGTTCAATATGCGCTCGATGTGCCGATGTATTTCGTCTACCGCGACGGGCAGTACATCAACGCGCTGGGCATGTCGTTCCGCGACTTCCTGAAAGGGAAACTGCCAGCTTTGCCCGGCGAGACACCAACGCTTAGCGATTGGGCGGATCATCTCACCACAGCATTCCCCGAAGCGCGTATTAAAAAGTACATGGAAATGCGCGGCGCGGATGGGGGTCCGTGGCGTCGTTTGTGTGCTTTGCCTGCTTTCTGGGTTGGGCTGATGTATGATCAGTCTTCGCTGGATGCGGCTTGGGATCTGGTTAAAGGTTGGGATGCTGAAACCCGCGAAGGGTTGCGGGTGGCTGCCAGCGAAACGGCCCTGCAGGCGCAGGTCGGCAATATCAAAATGCATGATCTTGCCCGCGAGGTGGTGGCGATTTCTGAAGCGGGCCTAAAGGCGCGTGCCAAAGAAGGTGCCGGTGGTTTGGTTCCGGATGAAACCCATTTCCTGAATGCGCTGAAAGACAGTCTGGACAGCGGAAAAGTGCCGGCTGATGAATTGTTGGAGCGTTACCACGGCGATTGGAACGGGGATCTAAGCAAGATCTACGGCGATTACAGCTATTAATCTGGGCTGGTTTCGCTCGCCTTAGAAAAACCTCTCGCGCCGCATGCCGGCGCGGAGGGAATTCAGTTCTTCGACCCGATTTTGGGTTCGGTTCCGGCCCGAATGCGCGAAATATTTGCGCTGTGACGCCAATAGACCAGCAGGGTCAAAACGATCCCCAGTATCAGATTGGTGCCATACCCTAAGCCAACGGCCCAAAGCGTTGAGCCTGCCGCCGCACACAAAGCTCCCATTGACGAAATACGCGACAGGGCGGCCCCAACGAGCCATGTCAGGCAACACGCGACGCCAACTGGCCAAGCAAGCGCCAACCAAATGCCAAGGAACGTGGCAACACCTTTGCCGCCTTTGAACCCAAGCCAAACCGGAAAGCAGTGACCGACAAATGCGGCCAGCGCGGCAATTTGAACAGCGTCTTCACCTGCGAACGCGCGCGCAACTAAGACGGCCGCTGCGCCTTTGCCACCATCAAACAACAGTGTCAGCGCAGCCGCTGATTTATTGCCAGTGCGTAAGACGTTGGTTGCGCCGATATTGCCAGACCCAATGTCACGCAGATTGCCAAGCCCCATGACTTTGGCAAGGATCATGCCGAAGGGAATCGAGCCCAGCCCGTAGCCGATAACGGCCCAAAGGATCAGTTGGGCAGATGTAGAGTCAAAAGGCGGCATCAGGCTCTCCGATAGATTTCATGTCCGGCAACATATGTTGCCTGCACTCTACCTTGCATCCGCTGACCATCAAAAGGTGTGTTCTGCGATTTGGATTTTAAAGTGGCGCGGTCCAGAATAAAGGGCACATCAGGATCAAACAGAACCAGATCAGCAGGGGCGCCAGCGGACAGCCGTCCACTGTTTAGACCAAGGCGATTTGCAGGATTTAGCGACATGGCGCGGAACAAGGTTGGCAAATCCAATTGGTCAGAGTGGTAAAGACGCAGCGCAGCTGGCAGCAGCGTTTCCATTGCAACCGCCCCGGCTGCGGCCTCTTCAAACGGTAGACGCTTGCTTTCTTCGTCCTGTGGGGTGTGCATCGAACTGATGATGTCGATCAGGCCCGTTCGCACGGCTTCAATAACGGCCTGTCGGTCGTCTTCGGATCGCAGTGGTGGTTTAACCTTGAAGAAGGTGCGATAGTCGGAAACGTCCAGCTCATTCAACGTCAGGTGATGAATCGATGTCCCGGCGGTAATGTCGAGCCCGTTGTTTTTGGCACGTTCCAACGCTGGCAAGGCACGGGCTGTCGTGATTTGATCGGCGTGGTAACGGGCACTGGTCATTTCCAGCAGAGCGATATCGCGATCCAATCCCATGCGTTCGGCCATCGGTGACACAGCAGGAAGCCCACGCAGGGCGGCAAATTTGCCACTGGTGGCGGCAGTACCCGCGCTCAGGATCGGTTCTTGTGGATGGGCCATAACCAGCGCCCCACAGGACCGTGCGTAGGTCAGCGCGCGTGTGAATACCTTGGTGTTGCTGATAACGTGATCGCAATCGGTAAAGGCCACTGCGCCTGCATCCATCAGGAACCCGATTTCTGTCATTTCGCTGCCTTCGCGCCCTTTGGTTAACGCCGCCATCGGCAGAACATTGACTGGGGCTTCGGCTTGGGCCCGACGGGTCACGAATTCTAGCGTTTCAGGATTGTCGATTGTGGGCGTGGTGTCTGGGCGCGTGACCATCGTCGTAACGCCACCAGCGGCTGCAGCGGCCCCGGCAGACTTATAGCTTTCTTTGTGCCGTTCACCGGGTTCGCAAACCTTGACGCCAATGTCGACGATGCCGGGGGCCAGGCATTTCCCCCGACAGTCAATGATGGTGTCGATGGACGGCGGTATATCCGATCCTTGCCTTTGGATGATGCCATCGCGCACGTGTAGCCATCCAAGCGTGTCGGTATTGGCTTCGGGATCAATAAGGCGGGCATTTGTAAAGAGGAGGTCGCTCATGTCAGTGCCCTTTCGATGGCGGTTTTGGTCGCGGCTGGATCAGCTTGGTATTTTATCAGATGCTTATCACCGGATTTTGTGATGATCTGTACAAAGCTGCCAATGGTTTTGACCGCTTCGATTTGAGACAATTGTATCGTGCGTGGGCCGGGACCTATCAGGGCACCTTCTTTGACTTCCCAAACGGCTGATAACTCTTCACTGGCGAGATACCAGCCGCGGATCGCGATTGCGGCCAATCCTGCGGGCGCACCTGTCCAGACGTATGGGTTGCCAACGATCCAAAGAATAGCCATCGCCCCCCCCATCCCAAGGGCTGCGAGCCATGTATGGGATCGGATATAGGCAGCACGGTCTGCGGTGAAACGGGTCATAGGGCCACCTTTAACACTGCCAGTATGATCAAGGTCATGATCACCGCAAACAGGCCAAATCCGATGCGCCGGGCGTCTGATCGGATCTGGCGCGGTGATTTGCGCTGTGCTGAATAAGGTTGGGCGCTTTTGGTGGGGATGTGTTGCGCGGTCCAATCGGTGCCGTCTTCGGTATAGACGCCGACCAGTAAAACGTTTGGGTTGGGGCGCAACTGCATGGATTGACCGTCAAAGGCTTTGCTGCGCAGGAGCATGACCCACCCTGTGAGGGCGTCCAACTTTGCGATGTCCAATTGATCTAGCGAGAGGCCGCACCCTTCGGTCAGGTATCCAACCAATCCTAGATCCTGTAGGTCAGTGAGGGGAAAGATTTCGACTTGATCTGGGTCCAAGCCACAGACACCCAAAATTTGAGCGGCAGCACCGGGTTCACGTAGAAACCGCGCCTCTTCTGGTCGCATATCCAGTGAAAACAAACGCAGAACCGCGTGTTCACCTGCGGCAACGACCAGCGGATCAGTCATGTTGACCCCTATGATTTCGGGCCAGCAGTTCCATCGCGGCCATACGGACGGCAACGCCCATTTCGACCTGTTCCTGAATGACCGAGCGGTTTATGTCATCGGCAAGCTGGCCGTCGATTTCAACGCCCCGGTTCATCGGGCCGGGGTGCATGACAATCGCATCGGCTTTGGCCAATGAGAGTTTCGCTTCATCCAGACCGTACCGATGGTAGTATTCACGCTCGGATGGGATGAAACCACCGTCCATCCGTTCCTTTTGGAGGCGTAGCATCATCACCACGTCGACGTCTTTCAGGCCTTCGTGCATGTCGTCATAAATTTCAGCCCCGAAATCAGCGAACTGGCTAGGCACCAAAGTGGGTGGTCCAACCAATCGGATGCGATTTTCCATCTTGCCCAACAGGATCAAATTTGAACGGGCCACGCGAGAGTGAGCAACATCTCCGCAAATCGCGATGTTCAGCCGGTGCAGGCGTCCCTTTGCCCGGCGAATGGTAAGCGCATCAAGCAATGCCTGCGTCGGGTGCTCGTGTTTTCCATCCCCGGCGTTCAACACGGCGCAGTTCACTTTTTGCGCCAACAGATCAACCGCGCCCGAATGGGGATGCCGCACCACCAGCAAATCCGGGTGCATCGCGTTCAGTGTCATAGCCGTGTCAATCAGGGTTTCGCCCTTTTTGATCGAGCTGGCCTGCATGGCCATATTCATTACATCCGCGCCCAGTCTCTTGCCGGCCAACTCGAAAGATGCCTGTGTCCGGGTCGAGTTTTCGAAGAACATATTAATTTGGGTCATGCCTGACAGAACATCGGCATGCTTGGTCGATTGTCGGTTCAGATCGACATAGGTTTCCGCCAGATCCAGAATGGCGGTAATATCGCTGGGGGAAAGATGCTCGATGCCAAGAAGGTGACGGTGGGCAAAACTCATGGCGCAGCTCCGATCTGACAATTTTCCCGCTTATAGAAAGGTCCCGCCAAAGGGGCAATATGTTGTGGCAGGGTTAATCACCCTCTTGTTTGGGCGGTGTTGGAAGACATGTTCCGTCAGATTGACAGGTGAACCCCAATTCGCAAAGGGGGCCGCCCTGACAGCGTGTCGCCCCGATCGAGGAACATGCCCCATCCTTCAGGCATAGCTGACCTGGTTTGCACCATTTTCCATATCCGCAATCCACAGCATTTTGCGGAACACACCCGCGGATCAGCGAGCATTTGAAACCAGGACGGCATTGCGACCCGGTTTCGCACAAGAACTCACCCGGTCTGGTACAGCCTCCGTTGGGCAGACAGGTTGTTCCTACGGGGCAGGCGGAGCCATTCCGACAATCAGTGCGGGCCTTTGGGATGCAGGCCCCGGTCGCCGAGCACTTTGTTCCGGGCGGGCAAACAAGACCACTGGTGCATTTGCTAGCGCCGTGTGCCTCACACCGTGTGCCCCCGTCGCTACAGTACTGACCAACGGGGCAGGAGCGCCCGCCGCCGCAGTAGGTGCCCCCTAGCGGGATACAGTATCCATCCCAAGAACACCGCTCACTGAGGGCGCAACATCCACTCGCCCCGCATTGGTGGGTGCCAACAGGGCATTGAGTGTGAAATCCTACACGAATTTCGCCAGCAAAGGATTGGGCCGTAAAGAAAAGGGCCATCAGTCCGCTAGCAAGAAGGCAAATGAAGCTACGCATGGGTTTTGATCCGGTTTTTTGCATCGTCGGTGCCAGATACGATCCTGGCAAGTGCCAATCCGCTTTCCCTCACCGCAGGGCAGGATAAAGTGGGCGCCATGGAATCGGCCATCGACTATTATACCGCGCGGGCACTGCTGGATTGGCAGATAGAGCTGGGCGTCACTGAAACCATCGGCGATAGCCCGGTGGATCGATATGCGTTGCCCGATACCACAGCCAAGCCAAAACAAGCTGAACCGGGTGTGATCCCGATAAAACCAGCGGCAGAAGATCCGGCTGCGGTTGCGCAGAAACTCGCACTCAAAGCTGGATCACTGGAAGATCTCAAAGCGGCAATGGCCGATTTTGAGTTGTGTGAGTTGAAAAAGGGCGCACGCAATCTGGTGTTTGGGGGCGGCAACCCGGCGGCTAAAGTGATGATCATCGGTGAGGCCCCGGGGCGAGAAGAGGATCGAGCCGGTCGACCATTTGTGGGGTCCGCAGGCAGTTTGTTGGACAAGATGCTTGCCGCGATCAATCTGGATCGGGAAACGTCCGTCTATATAACGACCGTTTTGCCATGGCGACCGCCACAGAACCGAGACCCGCGGCCCGATGAAATCGGGATGCTCAAACCATTCCTTGAGCGACATATCGAACTGGTGCAGCCCGACGTGTTGGTTTTGATGGGGAATATCAGCTGTCAGGCCATTCTGGGCAAACGAGGGATTACCCGATTGCGTGGGAAGTGGGAGCAGGCGCTGAAGCGCCCTGTATTGCCAATGCTTTCACCAGAACAATTGTTGCGGCAACCACAGGCGAAACGACAGGCTTGGGCGGACCTCTTGGAATTACAAGCAAAGCTGAAAACTGGAACCTGAACCATGTCACGCATCGACGAATCCAAACCCTTTATCCCAGTCCGCATTGCCGTTTTGACGGTGTCTGATACGCGTGCCGTTGCAGATGATAAATCGGGCAAGACGCTGGTGGATCGGATCGAAAAGGCCGGTCACACCGTTGCTGCTCGCAAAATCTTACGCGATGAGCGGGCTGAGATTGCAGACCAATTGCAGGCTTGGGTAGCGGATTCTGAAATTGATGTGGTGATTTCCACTGGCGGCACCGGATTGACGGGGCGGGATGTGACCGTCGAGGCCCATCGCGATGTCTATGAAAAGGAAATGGATGCATTTGGCACCATCTTTACTTTTATTTCGATGGAAAAGATCGGCACGTCTGCGGTGCAGTCCCGAGCCACAGGCGGTGTTGCCGGAGGAACCTACCTGTTTGCACTGCCCGGCAGCCCCGGGGCTTGCAAGGATGCTTGGGATGGCATTCTGGAGAAACAGCTCGATTACCGGCATCGTCCTTGTAATTTTGTCGAGATTTTTCCGCGATTGGACGAACATCAGCGACGGAAGTAATCTGACCAGACGTTGAACCCAAAGTGACCGCCTTGTGGCTTGGCATTTCATGGTGCCCGGCTACATTGAAGGTACGGCAGCTTAATGCGACCAGAAAAGGGAATTGAATGCGGTTTCTCCGGCAGAGCCTTGTAGGCGTGTTTTTGGCGTCTTTGACGCTTGCGCTGTTAATTTATGCCGGACAATTGGTTCTAGGCGCCGTTCAAACCCGATTGGCCGACGAAAAGCGAGCTCCGCAGGCCCGTGAACGCATTTTTGCAGTGAATGTTCTAACGGCAGAACTGGCTACGATCACACCAATTTTGGAAGCATTCGGTCAGGTCAGTAGCCGACGCACGCTGGAACTGCGCGCGGCGGCGGGGGGGCGGATCATTGCCTTGGCCGAGACGTTTGAAGAGGGAGGATCAGTCAAAGAGGGCGATGTATTGGTTCGAATTGATCCCGCAGATGCGCAATCAGCTCTGGATCGCGCCAATTCAGATTTTCTGGACGCCAAAGCCGAAGAACGAGACGCAGGACGTGCATTGATCCTTGCCGGTGATGAATTGCAAGCGGCTGTAGATCAGTCCGATTTGCGTGCGCGCGCCCTGAAGCGACAGATTGATTTGCAAGATCGTGGGGTTGGAACAGCTGCGGCAGCAGAAACGGCAGAATTGGCGCTGGCATCGGCCCGACAGGCAGTCTTGGCGCGGCGTATCGCGGTGGCTCAGGCTGAATCTCGGGTTGATCAAACCATCACGCGTTTAGCACGGGCTCAAATCGCGTTGGATGCCGCTGAACGTGATGTTCAGGAAACCACTGTGACGGCAGGTTTCAGTGGGACACTCGGATCGGTAAACCTAGTCGAAGGGCGCTTGGTATCAGCCAACGAAAAATTGGCCGAATTGGTCGACCCCATGTCGCTTGAGGTCGCGTTTCGGGTGTCGACTGCGCAATATGCGCGGTTGCTGGATGAAACAGGACAGTTGATCCCAGCGCCAGTTATTGTCGCTTTGGATGTCACCGGTGCGGATCTACGAGCTACGGGTGTAATTAGCCGCGATGCAGCCGCTGCAGGGGATGGCCAATCGGGTCGTCTGATTTTCGCGCGCCTCTCTGATGCGCCGGGGTTTAAACCCGGCGATTTTGTCACGGTTTTGGTGGATGAACCGCCTTTGTCCGGTGTCGTTCGATTACCGGCTTCTTCGCTGGATGCGACGCATTCGGTTCTTATCTTGGGCGAGGAGGAGCGGTTGGAAAGCCTGAATGTGGAGTTGGTGCGCCGGCAAGGGGATGAAGTTTTGTTGCGCGGCGTTGGTTTGGCGGGGCGCGAAGTGATCGTTGGGCGCACACCATTGCTTGGGGCGGGTATCCGTGTGCGCCCATTGCGCGACGGGCCGCAAACCCAAGCCCAGCCCGAAGCGGCGATGTTGGAACTGACGGACGAGCGACGGGCTAAATTGGTTGCTTTCGTGGAAGGCAACAAAAAGATGCCCGAAGCGATGAAAGCCCGTGTTCTGGAAAAATTGACCGAGGCAAAAGTGCCTATGAAACTGGTCAAACGCATTGAATCTCGGATGGGGGGATAAGGCCCCATGATGCGCGAGATCCCAAGTGCTGCGGGCGGTATTCTAAGTTATTTTACACGTCACCGAACGGCGGCGAACCTGTTGTTGGTTGTCTTGGTGGTGCTGGGAACCGCTTCGATCCCGAACATGCGTGCGCAGTTTTTTCCGGATGTCATCGTTGAAAACGTCAGCGTTGGGGTGGTTTGGGACGGTGCAGGCCCCGAAGACGTAGACAGCGCGATTGTACAGGTTCTTGAACCTGCTTTATTAGCTGTGGACGGGGTGGAAAGTACGGAGTCCACCTCACGCGAAGGGACGGCCTCGATCAAGCTTGAGTTTGAACCGGGTTGGGACATGTCTCGAGCTGGTGATGACGTGCAATCTGCTGTGGATGGGGTGACCACCTTGCCTGCGGATGCAGAGGATCCAACCGTTCGGCGCGGGGTCTGGCGCGACAGGGTAACGGATGTTGTCGTCACCGGTCCGATCGGGCCAGAGCAACTGGGCCTGTTCGCGGATGAGTTTATTACTCGGCTGTTTGCCGAAGGGGTGACGCGTACTTCGATAAGAGGGGTGGCCGCGCCTCAGACCATTGTCGAAGTGCCATCTGCTCAGCTGATTGCGAATGATATCGGGATGTCCGACATTGCTTCGGCAATCGCCGCCGAGGTGAATGCGGATCCAGCCGGGGATGTGTCGGGGGCAAATGCCCGTGTCCGCACGGGCGTAGCCAAACGCACACCGGAAGAGATTGAACAGATTGTATTGCGATCCAATGCAGATGGTTCAAAATTGACGATTGGGGATGTGGCGACCATTCGGGTCGAAGGGGTCAACCGCAACCGCAGTTATTTTGTCGGTGAAGACCCGGCAATGTCGATACGCATTGACCGGTCGACTCAAGGGGATGCGATCAAGATTCAGGCCGCGGTGCAAAAGGTTGCAGATGAAATGCAACTCAGCTTGCCACATGGCGTAACACTGGAGCTGATCAGAACGCGAGCGGCGGCGATCACCGGACGTCTGGACATTCTGGTCGACAATGGCCTGATGGGGTTGGTGTTTGTCGTTGCATTGCTGTTCTTGTTCCTGAACGCGCGCATTGCATTTTGGGTCGCCGCAGGGATCCCGGCGGCGATGTTTGCGGCCATAGCGCTCATGTATGTTGCAGGTCTGACGATCAATATGATCTCGCTGTTTGGTCTGATCATTACGTTGGGCATTGTTGTCGATGATGCGATTGTGGTCGGCGAACACGCAGATTTCAGGGCGCGGCGTCTGGGGGAGCATCCGGTTGTGGCGTCAGAGCGCGCCGCGCAGCGGATGGCGATGCCTGTCTTTGCGGCCACGCTCACGACCGTGATTGCCTTTTTCGGGCTGATCTCGATTGGCGGTCGGTTTGGCGATTTGATCCGGGATATCCCGTTCACAGTCATTGTCGTTCTGATTGCATCGCTGGTCGAATGTTTCCTGATTTTGCCCAACCACATGTCCCACGCCATTGCGCATTCGACCAAAGAGCATTGGTATGATTTGCCGAACCGGGTCGTGAACCGGGGGTTCCGCTGGGTGCGGGATCATCTTTTCCGCCCGCTTATGGGATGGGTCGTGTGGGGGCGCTATGTGGTTTTCGCCAGTGCATTGGTCATCCTAGCAAGTCAGGCGGCACTTTTCATTCAGGGAGATGTGAAGTGGCGATTCTTTAATGCCCCCGAACGCGGCTCTGTGACGGGGAATTTCGCGATGGTCGAAGGGGCCACACGTGCAGATACCCTAGAGATGATGCGGGAGATGCAACGCGCGACCGAGGCATTAGGCGCCCAATACGAAGAGGAATATGGGCGCAACCCACTGGATTATGTCATGGCCGAAGTTGGCGGCAATGCAGGCTGGGGGTTGTCTGGCGTAGATACCAAGGAAAAGGATCTTCTGGGCGGTATTTCTATTGAGTTGATTGACGCAGATCTGCGGCCCTATTCCAGCTTTGCTTTTGTGGGCGAGTTGCAAGACATGGTCGTGCGTCATCCAATGGCTGAGATTGTCACCTTTCGAGGATGGCGGTCTGGACCCGGTGGCGATGCTTTGGATGTGCAATTTTATGGGGCAGATGTTGCCACGCTGAAGGCGGCGTCGGAGGATCTGCAAACTGCGGTTTTACGGTATCCCGAAGTGTCAGCGGTTGAGGACAACCTAGCCTACGACAAAGAAGAGGTTATCCTGGATTTGACTGCTCAGGGGCAGTCTCTGGGCTTCACGATCGAAACATTGGGCCGTGCGCTGCGCGCCCGGTTGAACGGGATCGAGGCTGCGACGTATCCTGAGGGTCCGCGCAGTGCTGAAATTCGGGTTGAGTTACCTGATGGGGAGTTAACCGCGGACTTCCTTGAACGCACTCTGTTGCGATCTCCACAAGGTGTTTACGTGCCGCTTGCGGATATCGTGTCGGTTACCCAACGCACAGGATTTTCAACGGTGCGACGCGAAAACGGTGTTCGCCTGATTTCTGTCACTGGTGATATTTCCGAGGACGATCCCGCCCGCGCCAGCGAAATTACCGAAGCTCTGCGAGCAGAAATTCTGCCTAAAATTGCCAGCGAAAGACAAGTTGAATGGCGCATGTCTGGCCTCAGTGAACAAGAGGATGATTTCCTCAATGATGCGCGTACGGGTTTGATTTTGTGCCTGACCGGAATCTATCTGGTGTTGGCGTGGGTATTTGCCAGTTGGACGCGCCCGCTGGTGGTCATGGCAATCATTCCGTTTGGATTGGTTGGCACCATTTGGGGACATTACGTTTGGTCTGTCCCGCTCAGCATGTTCACGGTCGTGGGATTGCTGGGCATGACCGGCATCATAATCAACGATTCAATTGTTCTGGTCACCACGATTGACGAATACGCAGAAGAACGCGGTTTGGTCCCATCTATCATTGATGGGACTGCCGACCGCTTGCGACCTGTGATGCTGACAACTTTGACAACGGTTTTGGGTCTTGCTCCACTGCTTTATGAAAGTTCGCAGCAGGCTCAGTTTTTGAAACCAACCGTGATCACGCTGGTTTACGGATTGGGTTTTGGCATGGGCTTGGTGTTGTTGGTTGTCCCGGCCCTGATCGCAATTCAGCGCGACGTTTCACGCCCTCTGACTGCTCTGCGCCGGGCCATCCGTAGTCCTGACCGGGGTATCCGCGCGATTGCTTTTGGAGCGTCTATTGCCGTTGTTGGATGGCTTGCTGCGACAGTGGCTTGGGCGGCATTTTTTGGGCACTTGCCTGAAACCATTCTGGCTGCCCTACCGCAACTTGCAGATATGGATGCGATGCGCGCTGGCTTGATTGCGTTTGTGATTGGAGCACTGGCTATTGTGTTCGTGATCTATCTGCTGGCCGTGATGTTTTATTGGCGCGCGTTTTCAAGGGCTAAAGGCGTGTAAGGGCCAGTTCCATCAGGTCGATGACCCGCGCACTCATCGGAAGGGTGTTTGCGCGGACTTCTTCAATAGGGAACCATTTTGCATCGCTGACGTCATCCGCAGCAAAGGGGGTGCCTTTAACGAAGGTGCAGGCAACGCCAACCAACAGGTAATGGGTGGTGACTTGCCCCCGAACATCCGTGCGCAAAAGATCATAGTTGGTTAGGTAATCGACAGGATCGGCTTGCACACCGGTTTCTTCGTGCAATTCACGTGCCGCCGCAGCCAATGCGGTTTCTCCCCATTCCACATGTCCGCCGGGAAACCCCCACATGCCTGCATCGGGTTGTTTCTTGCGCTTCGCCAGAAGAACGTTGCCGTCATGGATGACAACAGCAATCGCGCCAAGAAGTGGGGTCTGTGACATGGATCGCTTTTACCTTAGCTGGGGGTGCAGCCTAGAATGTCGACAGCGTGTTTACTGCCCAGCACGGTGATGCGCATTTCAGAACGGTCCAGTGCAAAGGTGCCACCAGAATTGTTAACCAGCTCTGAGGTCGCAATCAAAGTATTCCCTTGCCGTCGGGTCTGCGCCTCGGACGCCCAGAGTTGCGGGTTGCCGGGTTCGAACACCAAAACCTCGGGCCCACCAGCAGAGGGCATTGCAATGCGGGCTTCGATCTTCAAGCCATCGGCCGTGGGGGATAGGCGGCAGGTCGCAGACTTAACCCCGGCTTCGCGCTTGGAATAGGGGCGCTGTGCCATCGCTGCCGCAATCGCTGGGTTGCGGGCAGCAGTGGCATCCAATCGGTGATCGAAATCCAGATTTCCGGGTACACAGACATCCTTGCAAACACCAAAGGCAACTTCGCCGCGCAACCGGACCGGTTCACCTGATCGTTTCGGTGTGATTTCAACTGGCAGTACAAGTTGGTTTTTATATCCGATAGAGCGCAACCCGTTTTGGTCAAAGACATGAGGGGCTGGCCAAGTAATCGAGACTTCGCCAACGTTCTGAGATTTGCTCCAATCGATTTCAGGCGGAATGCCTGCATCACCGGGTGCGCGCCAATAGGTCTTCCACCCCTCCGACAGGGTAAGGCGAATTGCACCCATATAGGTTCCGCGTTTGGTGACGCCGCCATCCAGAACATCAAGCTGCACCAGATCATCCATGCCCCCAGCAAAAGCCGAAGTTGAGAACGCAGCACACAGGGCGAGGGCGGTAGAGGTCATCTTGAACATATCTCATAGATGCGTTGCCAATTCCGAAATGCCAAGTCACGTTGACGTCACACCGGCGTTTTTCGCTATTTTTGGATGTGTTCCCTTGCGCATGTGGCAGGGCAGCGCCATTCTTAAAAGGAGCTAGAAGGACTGTACGAAAATGATGGATCTGACCGGTAAACTGCTGATCGCCATGCCCGGCATGGAGGACCCACGGTTTGATCATTCGGTAATCTATATGTGTAGTCACACCGCAGACGGTGCCATGGGGCTGATTGTCAACAAACCGGCGGATCTGCCTTTGTCTGCCTTGCTGAACCAACTTGATATTTCGTGCGACAATCCCGATGTCGGCGCGTTGCCAGTGCGATTTGGAGGACCGGTGGAAACCGCTCGCGGGTTTGTGCTGCACTCAGCAGAGTACGAGGCAAGCCTGCATTCAACAGATATCGCAGATGGGTTTCGAATGACCGCGACGTTGGATATTCTTGAAGATATCGCCAATGGCGAAGGGCCCAAGCAGGAGCTGCTGATGCTGGGCTATTCTGGGTGGGGGCCGGGACAGTTGGAAGGCGAGATTGCCCAGAATGGTTGGTTAACCACAGACGCCGATGCGCATCTGATTTTTGCTGTGCCGGACCATCAGAAATGGGAGGCGGCCCTGAAAACCTTGGGTGTGGACGCTTTGACCCTCTCTGCCAGCGCAGGTCACGCTTGACCGTTTCCTACTGATCCCGTGGCGCAGCCGCGCGGCTGAGGCGGTCATTTATTGCGGCGCCCAGCCCATGCATTGGAATCGGAGCCACTGCAATGGGGCGCCCGGTTTTGTCCAGGAGGTGCAGGGCAGAAAACAGGTGCGCTGCGGCCTCGTTCACATCGCCAGCCACAGAGAGGTTGAGGTCACAATCCATGTCCCCGAACCCTAGCAGAATTTCATCCCCCTGCGGCGTTGATACATTTAACCGAACTGCCGAATCCGGGGCGTAATGGGATAAGAGTTGCCCCGGTGCGCTCAGGGCCTCACCTTGTTGATGCACGTGCAATTCTTGATTTAGTGCGGCTTCGATTTCTTCACGAGCCAATCCACCGGGGCGCAGTAACGTCGGATCACCGGCAAGACCAAGAATGGTGGATTCTAGACCCACGTTGCAGATGCCATCGTCAAGAATGGCTGCAATGCGGCCGTTTAACCCTTCGCGAACATGCTGTGCGGTTGTCGGGCTGATCCGACCTGACGGGTTGGCCGAGGGGGCAGCGACCGGACCATCAAACGATCGCAGCAGCTGTTGTGCCGCCGGGTGGGCAGGCATTCGAACGGCCAATGTGTCTAAGCCAGCGGTTACAAGTGATGAAATTCCGTGATCAGGCTTGAGCGGCATTACCAGTGTCAGCGGCCCCGGCCAGAACGCTTGCGCCAGGCGCTCGGCTGCATCGTTCCAGTGAACATGGCGGCGCGCGGCTTCTGGGCTGGCGACGTGTGCGATCAAGGGATTAAAGCTGGGCCGTCCTTTGGCTGCATAGATTTGCGCAACCGCATCGTCATTACGTGCATCACCGCCCAGACCGTAGACCGTTTCCGTAGGGAACGCGACCAACTCTCCGGCGCGCAGCAATTTTGCGGCCTCATGGATCCCGTCCAAATCGGCGGTCAGATACAAAGTGTCTTTACGGTTCATGGTGGGTGACGCGGCGTTTCGGTTGCTTGCAGGATCGGTCTGGAGTGGTAATCGTCCAAGCCCTGTTCAATACCGGTGCATTGCGTGGATGCCAAGCCCACTCGCACCTTCAGCTTTTCGAGGGAGCCCATGCCGTATCGCGCACCAGTCACCGATTATGAATTTCTGTTCCGCCATGTGATCGGCTTTGATCAGGTCGCCGGAACCGAGCGATTTGCCGAAGCTTCTGAGGATATGGTCGCTGCCATTTTAACTGAAGCGGGCAAGATGTCTGAAGAGGTGATGTCGCCCCTGCAACGTCCCGGTGATCTGGAACCCGCCCGTTTGGAAAACGGCATCGTGCGCACGTCGCCCGGTTTTGCTGACGGATGGAACGCCATTGCCGAAGGCGGTTGGATCGGGATGAGCGGGAATCCGGAATATGGCGGTATGGGTCTGCCGATGACGGTTGCGACCTCTGTCAATGAGATGATGAGCGCGGCCTGCCTGTCCCTGCAATTGGCTCCATTGATGAGCCAGGGTCAGATCGAAGCGATGGAACATCATGCCAGCGATGCAATCAAGGATCTGTACCTGCCAAAATTGATGTCGGGGGAATGGTCTGGCACTATGAATCTGACTGAGCCACAAGCGGGTTCAGATGTTGGCGCCTTGTCATCAAAGGCCGTACCAAATGGTGACGGTACCTTTTCGGTGACAGGACAAAAGATCTACATCAGCTGGGGTGATAACGATTTCGCCAAGAATATTTGCCATTTGGTGCTGGCGCGTCTTCCTGATGGGGTGCCCGGAACCAAGGGTATCAGTCTGTTTGTTGTGCCGCGTAACCTGCCAGATGACCGAGGTGATGCGGGGGTTGCAAACAGTCTCAAGGTTGTTTCGCTGGAACACAAAATGGGTCTTCATGGGTCCCCCACTTGCGTGATGCAGTTTGACGGAGCCACGGGGTGGCTGGTCGGTAAAGAACACGGCGGGATGGCCGCAATGTTCACCATGATGAACAACGCGCGTCTGGGTGTTGGTGGGCAGGGTGTCGGTGTGGCCGAAGGGGCTTATCAGCAGGCGTTAACCTATGCGTTGGAACGCAAGCAGGGCAAATCAGCGGGGGGATCGATCGCGGATCATGCCGATGTGCGCCGGATGTTGCTGAGCATGAAAGCAGACGTTTTTGCGGCGCGCGCCATTCTGTTGTCCTGTGCCGTTGCTATCGACATGCAAACAGCCACGGCAGATGCGGATTGGGCCGCACGGGCGGCGTTTCTGACCCCGATTGCCAAAGCGTTTGGCACGGACACTGGAATAGCGGTCGCAGATACCGGTGTGCAGGTTCACGGTGGCATGGGTTTCATCGAAGAAACGGGTGCTGCGCAGTATTATCGGGATGTACGTGTCACCGCGATTTACGAGGGGACCAATGGCATTCAGGCTATGGATCTGGTCGCCCGAAAAATGATGGACGGCGGTGACGCTGCTGCGCGCCTGTTGGATGAAATCGAAGACCACGCTGAACATGCGCGCGCGACATTACCCGAACTGGCCGAATCCGTTTGGGAAGCGACGGAAACTCTGCGTGAGGCAACCGAGTGGTTGGTGGACCAAAAAGATATGAACGCGCGGTTTGCAGGGGCGGTGCCCTATTTGCGCGCCTTTGCGCGTGTACTTGGTGGGCATTATCATTTAGTGGCGGCCTTGGCTGATCCGGATGGGCCACGGGAAAAACTGGCGCGGTTCTATATTAACGCTTTGCTGCCGGAACATGCTGGCCTGTTGGCGCAATCACAAAATGGCGCTGGGGATCTCTATGCGCTTAACCTAGAAGAGTTGGCAGAATAATGGACGGAGCACAAACCTTGGCGATGCGTCACCCATGGGACACCCCTCCGGAGCCGGGCGAAGCGATAAAAGTCGCTGAAGGCGTGTTGTGGATGCGCCTTCCATTGCCGATGAAGTTGGATCATGTGAACGTTTACGCGCTGGATGACGGCGATGGCTGGACGGTGATTGACACTGGTTTTTCGTCCAAGAAATCGCGCGGGATCTGGGAACAGCTCATGGCGGGGCCACTGGCGGGCAAACCGATCAAACGAGTTGTCGTAACGCATCATCATCCGGACCACATGGGGCTGGCAGGTTGGTTTCAATCCGAGTTTGGGGTTGAACTGGTGACGACACGCACCGCATGGTTGTTCTCGCGGATGTTGACGTTGGACGTGCAAGAAAGCTGGCCCGAAGAAACGCTGGAATACTACCGCCAGTCAGGCATGGCCCCTGATATCTTGGCCAAACGTATTGCGGACCGTCCCTTTAATTTCTCCGATATGGTTTATCCGATGCCCTTGGGGTTCACTCGGATCAAGCAGAACGACGTGATCCGCATGGGCGGGCGCGATTGGGATGTGCATATGGGCAACGGCCACGCGCCTGAACATGCAACCTTCTGGAGTCGGGACGACAATTTGGTCATCACGGGCGATCAAATTCTGTCCTCTATCAGCCCCAACATCGGTGTGTACGCCACCGAGCCTTTGGCCGATCCACTGGCCGAGTGGTTGGAGGCCTGCGAACGTCTGGCTCCACTCGCGCGAGAGGATCATCTGGCATTGGGTGGACACAAGCTGCCGTTTACCGGGCTGCCGATGCGGATGCGTCAGCTGATTGACAATCATCATGGCGCGCTCAAGCGGTTGGTCAAACATTTGGACACGCCAAAATCCGCTGCCGAGTGTTTTGCCCCCCTGTTCAAGCGAAACATCGGCGAAGGTGAATATGGGCTGGCCCTGGTTGAAGCTGTTGCGCATGTGAACCATCTTTATCATACCAACGAGGTGACTCGAACGCGCCGCGAAGACGGAGCTTGGGTCTATCAACGAAAAGGGTAGGTTTGGTATGGACGATAAGATTGAAACCAGTGCTGAAGCCGCCGAAGCGGCGGCTTTACCGCGCTGTCATGAGGTGCACGCCGATCCGGATTGCGCCAAATTGGAAGACTTACCAGAGCCGCTGAAAAAGCCGGTAGAAAACAAAAGCCCGGCCCAATGGGCTTATGAACGCCTAATCCTTTATATCCAGAACTTTGAAAAGCAACTGGATTCAACGCAAGAAGTTGCTATGGGATTTACAGGCGGCGACGCCGGTGTTCTGCGGATCGAAGGGATGGGGTATTTCGATCCTGATATCGTGACCTTCTATGGCAGTGACAACAGCGGTGCACGCACCCAGCTGGTGCAGCACGTGAGCCAGTTGAACGTGATGCTGCGCGCGCTCCCGAAGCCTGCCGAAGAAGGCCCAGCCACGCGCATCGGCTTCCGATTGGCTGCAGATCTAGAAGACAACTAGCCCATCACGGCACCCTTGCATTTCAACACCTTACCGCGTTCAATACGCGGTAATTTCAGGAGTTGAACCGTGTCGCATTTTTCAACGATTACCCGCGCGTTTGCGGATGCTTGGGCCCGTCGTCGGGTTTTTGTCCCGCTGTACTTGTCCGTTCGCCTATTGTTGCTGGCTTTGGTCGCGCCGGGCGTGGCTGGCGCAATCAATCTGGCGGTTTCTCTGTCGGATCAACCGGCACTGACGGATCAGGACATTGCCTTTTTCATCCTGTCGCCATTGGGTTTTCTGGCCACACTGACGGTTCTCAGCTTGTTTCTGGTGGCCGAGGTGCTCAGCTTTTCTGTGATGGCAGCAAGTCTGCGGTACCAAGACAGTGATCTGTGGCAAACGGCGCGTTATGCCTTTGCTCTAGTGGTTGGCCGATTGCGCCACCTTCTGCTTTTTGCGGTCCACTTTGTGTTGCGGGTCTTAGCTTTGATGTTGCCGTTTGTTCTGATCGCAGGGGCGATCGCGTGGTGGGCTCTGACAGAGTACGACATCAACTATTACCTGACCTTTCACCCACCTGAATTCATGGTTGCCGTGGGTCTGATCGTTGTTGTGGTTTTGGCCATGGCAGCGGTTTTGCTCCCCCGATTGTCTGGGTGGGCGTTGGCGTTGCACCTTGTGTTGTTCGAAAATGTTGCTCCAAACAATGCGTTTAGGGAAAGCACGCGCCAGATGGCAGGTAAGCGGACGCGGCTGAAAATCGAACTGGCGCTGTGGCTTTTGATGCGGGTGGCACTGGCGGCTGCTATTGCTGTCTGTGTGACCGGACTGATCGCGATTATTCCGGTAAGCGACGAGGGTGGATTGCGATTAGCTTTGACCTTGTCCCTTTCATGTGTGGCGTTGGGGGCTTTGGCGGGGTTGGTGCTAAGCGCGACCGCATTGGGGGCTTTGGCCGCTTTGCTGGATGGGTTTTTCGAAGGCAAAACGCCATCCCCCCAAACGGTCTCTGGGCAGGGCAATTTCAAAGCGCGGCTGTTCTTGGTGCTGGGGGCCACCGCCGTGGCCGTCGTTGCTGGAATTTGGATGAGCAGTGGTTTGCTAGAGCAGGTGCAAGCCGAAGACAGCGTCGAAATCATCGCCCATCGAGGGGCGGCTGGACTACGACCTGAAAACACAATGGCCTCAATTCAAAAAGCGATTGAGGATCAGGCAGATTGGGTTGAAATCGACGTTCAGGAAACTGCAGATGATATAGTTGTTGTGATGCATGACAGTGATTTCATGAAGTTGGCGGGCGTCAATCTAACGATCTGGGATGCCACGATGGAAGATCTGGCAGAAATCGACATCGGCAGTTGGTTTGACCCTGCTTATGCTGACGAACGCACGCCGACTTTGCGGGCCGTGCTGGAGGCGGCGAAAGACAGAGCCAAGGTGCTGATTGAGCTGAAATATTATGGCCATGATGTTGATCTTGAAAACCGGGTGATTGCATTGGTCGAAGAGTTGGGGATGCAAGATCAGGTCGCGACCATGTCCCTAAAGTACCCTGCCGTCTTAAAAATGAAAGAACTGCGTCCTGATTGGCGCTCTGGTGTTTTGGCTGCCACGGCTGTTGGAAATCTAGCAGGTTTGGATGGCGATTTTCTGGCAGTGAACGCGAATATGGCCACGCCGGGGCTGATCCGCTCGGTTCAGGAAACGGGTAAGGAGCTGTATGTTTGGACGGTGAATGATCCGCTCAAAATGTCCAAGATGATTTCGATGGGTGTCGATGGTCTGATCACCGATGAGCCCGCCTTGGTTCACGAGGTTCTTTCAGTGCGGGCGCAACTCAGCCCGGCTGAAAGGTTGCTATTGTGGATGACCGAAGAGCTGGGGCTGGAAATCGATGCAAAGGAATACCGCGATGATAACCCCTAACGGTTTCGCTGCGGTCTTGTGTTTGCTGCCGTTGACTGGACAGGCCCAAGATATGCAAAGCCTTGTTGAAATGCCCGGACACCGTGCGCTGATCGAGGTAGGTAACCAGTCAGACCTGAAGCCTTTTGTGACCGATGGGTGCTCTGGCGGATTGTCTTACAGCTGGACGTTGGTCGCTGATACGTTTCCCGACTTTGCCGAGGCGCACAACCAACTGCCGCCTTGGGAAAACTGCTGTGTGATCCATGACCGCGCCTACCATAACATGGCTGGCGCAGAGACCGCGCAGGCCAGTTATGACGCCCGGGTGGTTGCAGACGAAGCTTTGCAATCCTGTGTCGTAGATACGGGTTCATTGCGGGTTGTGGAATTGGCTGAGTTGTACGGAGCATCCCAACAGCAGGTGCTGGGGGCTTATGAAACCATCGCCGGGGCCATGTATCTTGCAGTGCGTTTCGGGGGCGGACCCTGTTCCGGATTGCCATGGCGATGGGGCTATGGGTATCCGGAATGTAGCGTCTTTGGCGCTTCTTCCGGTGATGATAGCCCTGCGCGCGAATGACGTGGTGACAGCCGCTTTCGAATCCAGTATCCACCTTTCAAACTTCGCGAATAGGAATAGTCTTATGGCAGACCATAAACACGGTGAGATGGACATCACTGAACAGACCGCAACTTATAACGGTTTCATCAAATTCACGACACGCACGGCTTATGTGCTGGTCGGCTTAGCCGTCTTTCTGGCGATTTTTGCCTCCTAAGATCGGGATATTCCAGTGCGTCGAATTCTGTGTGCTTGCGCGATTGCGCTGACTGTTGCTGGTTGTGCAAAGCCGGGACCTCAAGCGGATCAAGCGTCTATTGATGCGGTTGCGTTTCGCGACCCTGGTCCAGCCTACCTGACGCTTTATACCATGGTGAACAACCGTTCGGGAGAAGGTGGGCATACATCGCTTATGGTGAACGCCAGCCAACGGGTTATTTTTGACCCGGCCGGTTCGTTCTATGCAGACATCGTTCCTGAGCGGAACGATGTGCATTATGGGATCACCCCAGCGATCGAAAAGGCTTACCGGGGCGCGCATGCGCGCAGCACGTTCCACGTCGTTCGCCAAAAGATCGAAGTCACTCCCGAACAGGCACAGATTGCTCTGCAGTTGGTTCAGGAAGCCGGTCCAGTACCAGGCGCCTATTGTGCGAACGCCACGTCACGTGTTTTGCAAGGAATTCCCGGATTTTCGGGAATAAAGACCACGTTTTTTCCGGTGAATTTGCAAAACCAGTTCGAGAAGATTCCTGGTGTTGTGACGGACAAATACTATGAAGATGACAGTGACGATCTTCAAAAAGCTCTGACTGAGGGCAATACCAACCTGAACGCGCCGGCCTAACCCGGCACGTTCTGTTCCAAAGTTTATCCTAACAGATACAGCAATCCATAGAGCGTTATCGCCCCAGATCCGATGGCGGCGAGCACGTTCTTTGTGATCAACCCCACAACAAGTGCAACGGCGGCGGCGCTCATCCGGGGGATGTCGGCTTCTCCGTTGGTGGCGGCAGGCCAGACAACCAGCGGCGCAATCAAGGCTGGTAGAATCGCGACGGCTGTGTAGCGCAAATGGCGCAGCAGCCACGCTGGCATAGGGCGATCACCCACAAAACCAAGAAACACGAACCGCAGGCCGAAGCTGCCAAAAGCCATGCCAACAATGATGATCCAGATGGTGGTATCGTCAATCTGGTTCATGTCTTGGCTCCTTTACGCTCGAACAAAAGCTCCGCCTGTGCTCCAGCCATCATGCCCGCGCAGCCTGCGATCAACAGACCTAGGTTGAAAGGCACTGTTGTGGTCAGCAATGAGACTATGATCGCAACCAAGGCGGCGATAACATGTGGTGCGGTGCGCATCATCGGACCGACCATGGAGAGAAAAGTGATCGGCAGGGCAAAATCCAAGGCCCAGCTGTCAGGAATTTGTGTCCCAACGACGGCACCCATGTAGGTAGCGATGTACCAAAGGGGCGCAATGGGCGACACGGTGCCAAAGAAATATGCCATCTTTTGCTGAATGGTCAGGTCAGGTTCTTGTTCGAAACGGACCGTGCAACAGGCATAGGATTGATCAACCACAAAATAGGCCGCAAAGGCGCGTTGCCACATCGGGGCCGCGCCCAGATGCGGGGTTATAGCAGCTGAATACATCGCCATGCGCAGGTTCACAGCAAGGGCTGAGGCCAAGACGATCATCGTTGGAGTATTTTCTTGCAGTAACTGAAGAGCGGCAAACTGTGCGGCCCCTGCAAAGACGGTCGCCGTAAACGTCATGGTCTGATAAATGTCGAGACCAGCTTCGGTTGCCAAGACACCAAAAAGTGTCCCGAACGGGATAGCGACAAATACAAATGGCGACCCGTCGCGAAAGCCTTTCCAATAGTAGGAATTCGATGTGGTGAATGCCATGAGGAAATCCTAAGTTAAGCTCGACAGGGGTAACGGGCTTTGGGAAGGGTTGCAATTGGCGAGAGCAGAGAATGTGACGGGCTACATCATTGCCCCGGACCCCGGCGCGGCACGATTAACGCGTGCTGTCGAAGGGCGCGATCAAAATGGCGATTTAATCCAGATTTCAGTGGTCGAAGAGCGCCCGTTGACCATTTTTCTTAATGCACAGGAAATCGTTACAGCGATGACCATCGGGGATTACCCTGAATATCTGGCGCTCGGGTTCTTGCGTAATCAGGGCATGTTGCTTGTGGATGATGAGATCACCGGTGTGGACTATGATGATGATCTTGAGATTGTTGTGGTCCGCACGGCTCGCCAGACGTCATACGAAGAGAAGCTGAAGAAAAAGACGCGGACCTCGGGCTGTGCTGTGGGAACGGTTTTTGGCGACATGATGGAAGGGTTGGAGGATGTCTCACTACCAGCCGTGTCAGTGCGCACCTCATGGCTTTATGATCTTGCGTCACAGATCAACCGAACGCCTTCGCTCTATCTGGAAGCTGGCGCTATCCACGGGACGGTGCTGTGTCGCGAAGACCGCCCACTTGTCTATATGGAAGACGTTGGGCGCCACAATGCGGTTGACAAAATCGCCGGGTGGATGATGTCCGAAAAGGAAACGGCCGAAGATAAGATACTCTATACAACGGGTCGTTTGACGTCTGAAATGGTGATCAAAACGGCGATGATGGGCATTCCTGTGCTTGCGTCTCGGTCGGGCTTTACCGCTTGGGGCGTTGAAATCGCGCGCGAAGTTGGGCTGACACTGATCGGGCGGATGCGTGGTCAGCGGTTTGTGTGCCTGGCGGGCGAGGATCGTCTGGTACGAGATGTGGATCCATCGACAATCAGAGTCGAAGACAAGAAACATCGACGTAAAAGCGCCGGGGAATAATATGATGAAACAACCACTTGGTGTCATTCTGGCAGGTGGGTTGGCCACTCGTATGGGCGGGGGCGACAAGGGAAAGCTGAAGCTGGCAGGTCAATCCTTGCTGCGCCACGTGATTGATCGGTTGGAGCCGCAGGTGGCCGGGTTGGCGTTGAATGCAAACGGAGATCCAACGCGGTTTTCCGATCTGGGCCTGCCTGTGATTGCAGACAGCATCGAAGGGTTCGCAGGCCCCCTGGCTGGGGTGCTGGCGGGGCTCGATTGGGCCGCGGATCAGGGGGCGGGTTGCATTGTAACAGCTGCGGCGGATACACCGTTCTTCCCGTGCGATTTGGTGCCCCAATTGCTGCTCGCGACCGAAGGAATGGAAGCACGTTTGGCGCTGGCAACAACGCCAAGATCGGGCGAAGAGCTGAAATCAGGTGGCAACAAAAAGATAAATCGGCATCCGACGTTTGGAATCTGGCCAGTCGCACTGCGGGATGACTTGCGCGCGGCCTTGCACGATGGATTGCGCAAAGTTGTATTGTGGACGGATAAGCACGATGGGCGCGAAGCCTTGTTCCCAGTCGGAGATATCGATCCATTTTTTAACGTAAACACGCCTGCTGACTTGGAGTATGCTGAGGCTTTGATCAGATGAAAGTGTTTGGCGTCACCGGGTGGAAAAATGCGGGCAAAACCGGGCTTATGGAACGGCTGGTGACAGACATCACAGGTCGCGGTTTTTCTGTCTCAACCATCAAACATTCCCACCACAGCGCAGATGTTGATCACGCGGGGACAGACAGTCACCGCCACCGCGTTGCTGGTGCAAACGAGGTGGTTTTGGCTTCGTCGTTGCGTGTTGCGATCATGCAGGAATTACGTGATGCATCAGAGCCCCCGTTGCGTGAACTACTAACCCGTTTACGGCCCGTCGATCTGGTTTTGATCGAAGGATATAAACGTGAAGCACATCCGAAGATCGAAGCCTATCGCGCCGCTGTTGGGCATGATTTACGCGCACCTGATGACGAGACAATTCAGGCCGTTGCAAGTGATATTCCCTTAGATCTGGATCGACCAGTATTCGATTTGAACGATACCGGCGCGATTGCCGACTTTATTTTGGCTCAGGTCGGGTTGTGACGGGGTTCGACACCTTTGCGATGGTGGATTGGTCTGGTGGCAATGATACCGGTCCGCGCCCCTGCAAAGATGCGATTTGGATCTGTGTGGTACGGAATGGGAAGGTGGAATCGCCGGTCTATTTGCGCAATCGCGTGCTGGCCGAAGAGTGGCTCGCGAACTTGATCGCTGCCGAACAGCATGCAGGGCGGCGTCTGTGCATTGGGTTTGATTTTCCGTTTGGCTATCCAGTGGGATTTGCCCGTGCTCTGACCGGCACTGACGACCCATTGGCGGTTTGGGATTGGTTCGAAGCCCACATTCAAGATTCGCCCAAGACCAATAACCGCTTTGATCTGGCGGGGGAAATTAACCAGCGGTTTGGTGGGGAGGGGCCGTTTTGGACCAATGCCTTAAAGCGCGATATCGCAGGTTTGCCCCGCACCAAAGCGACCTATCAAAACCCGTTCCCTGATCGCCGCGCTGTTGAGCACCTCGCAAAGGGGAGCTTTACTTGCTGGCAATTGGCGGGCGCAGGTGCAGTTGGCAGCCAGGTGATGATGGGGATGGCAATTCTGGCACGGTTGCGCCGGCGGTTTGCCGATCAAATCGCAGTTTGGCCGTTTCAGCCGCTGGAAAAGCCGGTCGCTTTTGTCGAGATCTGGCCGTCGTTGACCGTTGGGTCAGCGCCTGATGGAATGATCAAAGACGCGTGGCAGGTGCAACAAGTGGCCTTGGGGCTGGCGCGGTGGCCAGCAGTTAAGTTAACAATGCAATTGGATATAGAGGCGCCTGAGGAGGGGTGGATTTTGGGAATTGAGCAGGAAAATCGTACGATTTCACCCCCACCGCTGCGCAATGACTGCTTTGCCTTGCCGGCCGGCATAGCGTGGACCCCAGTGGATGAGGCTTTGGATTTGCTGCGGCAACGACTAAACCCCGTGACCGGCGAAGATCGCCAGGCAGTGGCAAAGTCGATGGGCCGCGTCTTAGCTGAAGATGTTGTCGCGCGTCGCTCTAATCCACCGCATCCTAATACAGCGGTAGACGGCTATGGGTTTGCCGGAGCATTTCCAGACGGAGAGCATGTCTTACCATTGGTCAGTGGGCGGGCTGCGGCTGGTGCTCCGTTCGATGGACAAGTCCCCAAGGGATCAGCAATTCGGATCTTGACCGGAGCGGTCCTGCCGCAAGGTGTGGATACCGTGATCTTGCAAGAAGATGTGACCGTGCAATCAGATCGAATTGCGTTTCGCGGTCCCCTGAAAGCAGGGGCAAATACGCGCAAAGCGGGCGAGGATATAGTCGGGGGAGATACTGCGTTGAAAGCAGGGCGGGTTCTGACCCCTGCGGATTTGGCACTGTTATCGGCCATTGGGGTGTCAGAGGTGGCGGTGCGCAAGCCACTGCGCGTGGCCGTGATCTCTACCGGAGATGAATTGATCGAGCCGGGGGCTGAGCCCGCTTTGGGACAGATCTTTGACGCCAACCGCCCGATGCTGCTGGCTATGGTGGACCGGTTTGGCTTTACGCCGATTGATATGGGCTGTGTGGCGGATGATCGGGAGGCGCTGCGAGCGGCGCTGGATCAGGCCGCGCAGAAAGCCGATGTGATTTTGACCAGTGGCGGTGCCTCGGCCGGGGATGAGGATCATGTGTCCTCTCTGTTGACGGATGCGGGGGCGATGCAAAGGTGGCGTATTGCGGTTAAACCTGGGCGGCCCTTAGCGTTGGGGATGTGGAAGAATGTGCCGGTTTTTGGCTTGCCGGGTAATCCCGTTGCCGCATTGGTGTGTACTTTGGTCTTTGCACGCCCTGCGATGAAAGTGTTGGCAGGGTCCGAATGGCGTGAGCCGCAGGGTTACAATTTGCCCGCGGCATTCTCGAAACGTAAGAAGCCCGGTCGTCGTGAATATCTGCGGGCACGTTTACGCGATGGTCAGGTCGAAGCCTTTGCTTCAGAAGGGTCCGGGCGGATCAGTGGCCTGAGCTGGGCCGAAGGATTGGTCGAACTCGAAGACGGTGCGCGCGATATTCAGCCCGGTGATCCTGTGCGGTTTATCCCCTATGACAGTTTCGGTCTCTGACAGATGGGCATCACGATCAGTCAGGGATTTAGCGAGGCAGAGAAAAGCCATGTTGCGCAGCTCTTTTGGCAAGCGTTTTCCGCCAAATTGGGTCGGATCATGGGCCCGGACGCCCGTGCTTTGCAGTTTTTCAACGGATGTTTAAACCCCAATTTTGCCCTAGTGGCGCGCGATGAACAGGGGCAGTTGTTAGGTGTCGCTGGTTTCCGGACTGACGCAGGTGGATTGGTTGACGGGTCTCTGCAAGATATGGCGCGGGTTTACGGTTGGGTCGGGGGGATATGGCGGGGGTTGTTGCTTAGTTTGCTGGAACGCAAGGTTCAGCCCGATGTTTTTCAGATGGATGGCCTGTTCGTAGACGCCAGTGCGCGCGGGCTTGGGGTCGGAACCGCGTTGCTCGAGGCGGTGTTCCAAGAGGCCCACCAGCGTCAGTTGGACTGTGTGCAACTGGATGTGATCGACATCAACCCGCGGGCGCGTGCCTTGTACGAACGTGTTGGATTTGTCCCCATCAGCGAAGAAGAGACCGGTCCCTTGGTTCATATCTTTGGGTTCAGTAAGGCAACGCGGATGGAAAAGACGCTGGGCGTTTCCATCCGACCTTAGTCAAAGGTGCCGGCGACCCGGCCCAGCAACATAAAGGCGCGGGCTGTTCTGGTATCGCTGAGGGCTGAAATTTCTTCGTCACTGGCTTCGGGTTCGAATTCAGTGAACATCTGATCAAAGCGGCGCAGAAAATGGTGGGCGGCGTCGCGAAAAATCGGATCTTGTTTCATGCGCCCTGCGGTCAGCGCAAGTGAGGAACGATCCCGAACTCCCCCCAAGGCAGCCACGGCACGCCCGCGTGTCCCTTGGGCAAACTGGCGCCAGACTTCTGGGCGGGACAGATCAGGGCGCAAGTCGTCCATATAAATGCCGTCTTGACTGAGCAGCGTCAGGATATCTTGCGCGGCCTGAATCAATTGCGCGGCCTTGCGATCCTTGAGGGCCCTTCGCAGGGCTGAAAACCCATCAATATCTTCGGCGGTTTCAGGAAAGTTCAGCGCGCGAATAAAGTCGTCGCTGGGCAGGGGAGGAGACAGTGTCTCGGCAGGGGTACCCAGTTCCAAAGAACCCTGATCTCCATTTACATCGGCGGCTTGTTCCGTTTGGGAGGCTGGGCGAACAGGTTCTCGGCGCTTGGTCGAAAACGTTGCCAGAGTTGTTTCCGTCTTGCGGGCCGTTTCAGCGATTTCGTCCAGCTTTTTGGCCACCGAAGGTTCTTGTCCAATGGTGGCCCGTTGTTGCTGCGTCACATAGGCGTGGCGAATGGCGTCGATTGCTGCCTGCAAACGGTGGCTTTCCTCACGCATAACACGACTGGATCGGGCGGCTGTTGCAGCCACCCAGATCATGGCGACAGGCATGAAAACGGCCAGCATTGTAACCAGAAATCCAACCCCAATCGCCGCAGGTTGCTGC
The DNA here is from genome assembly GCF_040365955.1 of Phaeobacter sp. NW0010-22. Taxonomy (NCBI): domain Bacteria; kingdom Pseudomonadati; phylum Pseudomonadota; class Alphaproteobacteria; order Rhodobacterales; family Roseobacteraceae; genus Phaeobacter; species Phaeobacter sp. NW0010-22. Next base: position 306,229 of record NZ_BAABWT010000003.1, on the reverse strand, counting down.
GGTGGACTCACGAAGAAATAGGCCAAGGCCCCACCCAGCCACAAAACGCTGAGCAGGATGGCGACGATTTCAATCCCGGTCACCATTTGCCGCTTTGGTTGGTCATAGACCCCAAACGGTGTTGGCTGGGCTGGGTCGTGATCTGGCTTGGGGCCGGACATAGGCAACGCTCCGGTCAGGAGTACGCGATTGTAAGCACTTCGTAAGAGCGTACACCACCCGGGGTGCGAACCTCAACGCTGTCGCCTTCGTCTTTTCCGATTAGAGCACGTGCGATGGGGGATTTCATGTTGAGAAGGCCCTTTTCAACATTGGCTTCCATTTCACCAACGATTTTCCAAGTTTTCTCTTCATCCGTGTCTTCGTCAACCAAGGTAACGGTGGCACCGAATTTGATCGTCCCGGATAGGTTGGCCGGATTAATTACTTCTGCCAACGACAAAGCGCCCTCAAGCTCTTTGATGCGTCCCTCGATAAAGCTCTGCTTTTCACGGGCTGAATGATACTCAGCATTCTCTTTCAAATCGCCAAGTTCGCGCGCCGTGGCGATCGCCTCGATGATAGCCGGGCGTTCGACGGATTTCAGCTGTTTCAGCTCGACTTCAAGGTTCTTGAAGCCCGTGGGGGTCATTGGAATCTTGTCCATGTGTTTTGATCCACGTAAATAAGTGTCGCCCCGCCGCGCGATGCGCCGGGGCGACTGTTTGGGTTATCGTTTACCTGACCCAAACAAGGGGTAAATAGCAAGAGGGGACACGTGTCGCCCTATGCGGATTGTGGCTTAATCGTATGCAACAACTTCAAATTCGATTCCGTTGTCATCATCAAAATAGAATCTGCGGCCGGGTTCATAATCACCGTGATTAACTGGGGTAAACCCCGCAGCGATGACGCGGGCCTCGGCGGCATCAATGTCGCTGACCACAATTCCCACATGGTTCAACCCACCCAAAACATCATAGCTACTTTCTTGTGAAGGTCGCACCGACTTGGGTTTGTAAAGCGCCAGGTAGCTGTCCTTTGATCCGATGTGGACGGTATATCCCCCGGCTTTGGCCTCTCCCTCCCAACGGATGTTCCAGCCAAAGACGTTTTGCATCCAAGCTGCGGTTGCGTGGGGGTCGGCGACGGTGAAATTGCTGTGTTCTAGAGTTGCTGTCATGTGACCTGCTCCTTGTATTTGACGGCTGTCGCGACTCACTGTAATTTCTAAACCTAACTTTAGGTCAAGGAATTATGAGGTGCGGTATGGCGATTTCTGAAGGATTGGCGATAGGGGCGCTGGCGAGCCGTACAGGATTGGCCGTTTCGGCGATCCGATACTACGAAGCACAGGGATTGATCAGCCCGTGGCGCAACGCGGGCGGCCAGCGCCGCTATCAGCGAGCGGATATCCGGCGGCTGAGCTTTGTTATGATTGCGCAGCAGTTTGGGCTGTCGCTACCTGAAATCCGCGAGGTGTTGTCGGGACTACCGGGGCAACGCACACCGACACGAGAAGACTGGACCCGGATCAGCGAAAAGCTACGAACTCATTTGGATCAGCGAATCAACACATTGCTGCGTTTGCGCGATAATTTGGACGGTTGCATCGGATGTGGATGTTTAAGTTTACCCAACTGCGCGCTGTATAATCCTGCAGATCGCGCAAAAAAGGGCGGAAGCGGCCCAAGGTACCTCATGGGCGACACACCTGAGGCCTAATCGCCGCGCCGCAGCATCGTGACGCTCAGTTTTGTTTGACCTTGCCCCGTTGCAAAGGGTAATCACCCACGAAACATTATTGCGCCCAATGGGGCCACTAGCGACAAGATAGCCAAGGAGCACCTCGATGGCCGAGATCGAACGCGAAGCGATGGAATATGACGTAGTGATCGTCGGTGCAGGCCCTGCGGGTTTGTCGGCGGCCATCCGTTTGAAACAACTGGATGCAGACCTAGACGTTGTCGTTCTGGAAAAGGGCTCCGAAGTTGGCGCGCACATCCTGTCTGGTGCGGTTCTGGACCCCTGCGGTCTGGACGCGCTGATCCCTGACTGGAAAGAAAAAGGCGCGCCGCTGACCGTTCCAGTGAAAGAAGACAACTTTTACATGCTGGGCGAAGCGGGTAAAATCCGCATCCCTAACTTCCCCATGCCGCCGCTGATGCACAACCACGGCAATTATATCGTGTCGATGGGGAACGTCTGCCGCTGGATGGCCGAACAAGCCGAAGAGCTGGGCGTGGAAATCTTCCCCGGTATGGCCTGTTCCGAGCTGGTCTATGGCGACAGCGGCGAAGTCAAAGGTGTGGTTGCCGGTGTCTTTGGATTGGAAGCAGATGGATCTTATGGTCCGGGGACCGAGCCGGGCATGGAGCTGCATGGCAAATACGTCTTCTTGTCCGAAGGCGTTCGTGGGTCGTTGGCCAAAGAAGTTATTGGCAAATACGACCTTCAAAAGGGTAAAGAGCCGCAGAAATTCGGTCTTGGCATGAAAGAGATTTGGGAAATCGATCCGGCCAAGCACAAAGAAGGCACCGTGACCCACACGATGGGCTGGCCTTTGGGTGGCAATGCGGGCGGTGGTTCGTTCATCTATCACCTCGACAACAACCAAGTTTACGTCGGTTTCGTGGTTCACTTGAACTACAAAAACCCCAACCTGTTCCCCTACATGGAATTCCAGCGCTTCAAGCACCATCCCATCGTTGCGGACCTGCTCGAAGGCGGCAAACGTGTGGCCTATGGCGCACGTGCAATCACCGAGGGTGGGTATCAATCGATGCCCAAAATGGTCGCGCCTGGCGTGGCGTTGCTGGGCTGTTCGGTTGGCATGGTCAACGTGCCGCGTATCAAGGGCAACCACAACGCGATGCTGTCCGGCAAAGCTGCAGCCGAGGCGGCGTTTGACGCCATCAAAGCCGAGCGTGCAGGTGATGAGCTGACGTCTTACGAAACCGAAGTGCGCGAAGGTGCAATTGGCCAAGACCTGAAAAAAGTTCGCAACGTCAAGCCGATGTGGTCCAAGTGGGGCATGCTGCCATCCTTGGCGCTGGGTGGTCTGGACATGTGGACCAACACATTGGGCTTTTCGCTATTTGGCACCTTGGGGCACGGTAAAAACGACGCGGAATCGACCGAAGAAGCATCCAAGCACAAAACGATCGATTATCCAAAACCCGATGGCAAGCTGTCCTTTGACCGCCTGACCAACGTCAGCTTTGCGATGACCAACCATGAAGAAAGCCAGCCGTGCCACTTGCACCTGAGCGATCCGAGTGTGCCGATTAATGTCAATCTGCCCAAGTATGCCGAACCCGCGCAGCGTTATTGCCCAGCTGGTGTGTACGAGATCGTGGAAAAAGACGGCACGCCTGAGTTCGTGGTGAACTTCCAGAACTGCGTGCATTGCAAAACATGTGATATCAAAGATCCAAGCCAGAACATCACTTGGGTCACACCTCAGGGTGGTGATGGCCCGAACTATCCGAACATGTAAGCAAGAATCCGGCAATGGCGCGCTCGTGAAGGGTGTGCCATTGCCTCTTTGCCACTGACGCCCTAGCTTATTCAAAAGCAGATGAGAAAAGGCAGGCAGTTTGGTGTTTTCCCTAGTCCAACGCGCGGCAGTCGCCGCAATTGCAGTTACTTTGGCCTTGCCCACGACTGGGTCGGCACAATCGGGTGCAGGAGCGTATCTAGCGGGCCGACAAGCTGCCTATGACAGCGATTTTGCTGCCGCCGCGCTCTATTACGCGCGCGTTCTGGGGATGGATCCCAGAAATCCAAAATTGATGGAAGATTTGGCCGTTGCACAGCTGTCGTCCGGACAGGTGCTGCGTGCTTTGCCGGTCGCGCAAAAAATCGAATCCGAGGGATTGCGTAGTCAAGTGGCGCATCTGATTGTTGTAGCAAATCTTTTTGCCGACAAACAATACGACACGGTGCTCGCGCGCGATCTTGAAACGCGTGGGGTTGGGCCGCTGGTCGATGGCTTGTTGATCGGGTGGGCACACATGGGGGCCGGATCCGTTGCCAAAGCTTTGGCGCAGTTTGACATCGTTGCCGATCAAAACGGGCTACGGGGCTTTGCGATGTATCACAAGGCCTTGGCGTTGGCTTCTGTCGGAGACTACGAAGGGGCGGAGGCCCTGTTTGCTGCTGATGACGGGGCACTAACTACCATCTCGCGTCGAGCCGTGCTGGCGCGGGTGGAAATCCTGTCGCAGTTGGATCAAAACGACCGCGCGCGCGAAATCATGGCAGATGTATTTGTAGGGCGTTCAGATCCGGCCCTGATTTCGGTCACTGATCGTCTGGCCGCAGGTGAAAAACTCCCGTTTTCACAGGTTCGGTCGGTTCAAGATGGCGCGGCAGAGGTGTTTTTCTCGATCGGGGCGGCGTTGAACAACGAAGCAGCAGACGACTACACGCTGCTTTATGCACGGGCTGCGAATTTCCTGCGCCCCGACCACATTGATGCTTTGCTGTTGAGCGCTGAGTTGCTCGACAATTTGGGGCAATACGAACTGGCCGTCGCCAGCTATCGCCAAGTGCCACGGGATAGTCTGGACCATCACGCCGCTGAATTGGGACGCGCTGAAGCTCTGCGTCGCGCGGCCAAACCTGACGCCGCCGTCGAAGTGTTGCAACAATTGTCGCTTGAATATCCTTTGATGGCTTCGGTGCATTCTGCACTTGGGGATCTGTTGCGGCAGCAAGAGGAATATCAAGGCGCGGTGAATGCTTATGATAAGGCGCTGAACCTCACGGAAGAGGGCGCCCCGGCGCAGTGGTTCCTGCACTATGCGCGTGGAATCAGCCATGAGCGGTTGAAAAATTGGGACAAAAGCGAAGCGGACCTCCGACAGGCTTTAGAACTGAACCCTGAACAACCACAGGTCTTGAACTATCTGGGCTATTCGATGGTTGAAAAGCAGATCAATCTGGACGAAGCGCTTGAGATGATTGAGCGGGCAGTCGCTGCGCGTCCTGATAGCGGGTACATTGTTGATAGCCTTGGCTGGGTATTGTTCCGGCTCGGGCGGTATTCAGAGGCCGTTGCGCATATGGAAAAAGCGGTGGAACTGATGCCCGTTGATCCGGTGGTAAATGACCATCTGGGTGATGTATACTGGGCTGTCGGACGTATCCGTGAGGCTGAGTTCCAATGGAGCCGCGCTCTGTCGTTTGTGAAGCCTGAAGACACCGATGGGGAGGCAGATCCAGAACGCATTCGGCGCAAGCTTGACGTGGGTTTGGACACTGTTTTGGCTGACGAAGGTGCCGAGCCCTTAAAGGTTGCCAATGACGGTTGAGGTCTTTGCACCCGCCAAAATCAATCTGACTTTGCATGTGACCGGCCAACGATCCGATGGGTATCACCTGTTGGATTCCTTGGTGGTTTTTGCTGATGCCGGAGATCGCATTACCATGACCAAAGTTGCCGAAACGCGGCTTGAGGTATCTGGCCCGTGCGCAGCCGGGGTACCAACAGATGCGCGTAATTTGGTTGTGAAAGCGGCGCAACTTTTGGGCGTGGCTGCACACATCCATCTGCAAAAAAACTTACCTGCTGCTGCGGGGATCGGTGGGGGGTCTTCGGATGCGGCTGCGACTCTGTCGGGGTTGTGCCAGCTCTATGGCGTGCCATTGCCCACGCCGGACGCGGTGCTGTCTCTGGGGGCAGATGTCCCGCTTTGCCTAAAGCGTGGGTTGGTCAGGATGGAGGGTATCGGCGAGCAGTTGAGCACGCTTGGGCCTCCGCCAGATATGCACCTTGTGATGGTCAATCCTCGGGTCGAGGTTCCAACGCCAACGGTATTCAAAGCCTTAAGTTGCAAAGAAAATCCAGCGATGAATTGGCCCATGAATCCAACAGATTGGGTGTCATGGGTGGCAAGGCAACGCAATGACTTGGAGGCACCTGCCGTGTCGGCAGAACCTGTTATCGCAGATGTTCTGGATATGCTGCGCGCGCAGCCGGGATGCCAATTGGCTCGCATGTCAGGGTCGGGTGCGACTTGTTTTGCAATTATGGAAAATGCCCAAGCACAGCAAAACGCAGTGGCACACATAAAAACGGCCCATCCAGAATGGTGGGCCGTCGCATGTAAAGCTTTGACCGGTAATCAGTTCAGTCGCGAAACCACATAATCGGCAAGTTCGCTAAGCATCGTGCGGATTTCTCCGTCGGGCAGGGACTCCAAAGACGATTTCGCTTTGGCTGCCCAGGCATTGGCATCGGCGCGTGTTGCATCGAACGTGCCGTACTTGTTCATCAACTCCAATGCGTGCTCTAGATCGCCGTCTTCCTGACGTCCCTTTTCGATGGTGCGCTCCCAGAAGGTGCGTTCTTCGGCTGTGGCTTGCGCGACCGCTTTGATCACAGGCAGGGTTAGCTTGCGTTCACGGAAGTCATCGCCGACGTTCTTGCCGGTTTCTTTTACATCTCCCTGATAATCCAACAGGTCATCAGCAATCTGAAAGGCGATTCCCAAGGCGTCACCATAGTCAAACAGGGCCTGTACTTGTGATTCTGGTGCCTTTGCAATGACACCGCCCACTTGCATCGCAGCCGAAAACAGAGCTGCGGTCTTACCGCGTACAATCTGCAGATAGACAGCTTCGTCTGTGCGAAGATCTTGCGCCGCGGTCATTTGTAGAACTTCCCCTTCGGCAATTGTCGCCGAGGCATTGGCCAGAATATCCAACACGCGCAGACTGCCGGTTTCCACCATCAATTGAAAACTGCGGGAAAACAGATAATCGCCAACCAATACCGAGGATTTATTGTCCCATAACAGGTTCGCCGTTGGGCGCCCCCGGCGTTGACCGCTTTCGTCCACAACATCATCGTGAAGCAGTGTTGCGGTGTGAATGAACTCCACCGTCGCGGCGAGCCGCACATGGTGTTCGCCCTGATATCCACACAAGCGCGCGGCGGCCAAGGTCAGCATGGGGCGCAGACGCTTCCCGCCTGCTTCTACCAAATGGGCGGTCACTTCGGGGATACGCGGCGCGTGTTCCGAGGCCATCCGTGTCCGGATCAGCTCATTTACAGCGGTCATTTCCCCATCAAGGGTGGCTGCCAAACGCTCATGCGGTTTTGAGATCGTGCTGCTGTCCATCACACTCCTGATACAAGGGTCGACATTTGCCTCCCCTTGCCCTTACATCCGTCTTTATGAAGGAACTTTTGCGCAGCACCGATCCGACCGTCATGGCCTTTGCATCCGCCCTTCTTGAGGGCGAGGATATAGACTGCTTTCAGATGGACGTAAATATGAGCATCCTCGAAGGTGGCATCGGATTGTTTCCGCGCCGCATGATGGTGCGTGTAGATGATTATGATCGCGCATTGATTGTGATGCGGGATAACGAAATCCCGTTGGGCAAGTGACCCGATTCCAACCTGATGAGCTGACCCGGAATGGGTTCCTGGGTGGGCGTATTCAATTGTGGCAACCGCGCCATGGATACCGGGCGGGTGTGGATCCCGTGCTGTTGGCCGCTGCAGTTCCTGCAAAGACAGGTCAATCGGTGTTAGAGCTTGGTTGCGGGGCAGGGGCGGCGATCTTGACCCTGCATGGTCGCGTTTCCGGCCTGCATTTGCAGGGGGTTGAGCTGCAGCCTGCATACGCTGATCTGGGGCGGCGAAACGGGGCTGAAAATGATGCTAATCTGACGGTAACCTGTTGTGATCTGACATCTCTGCCGCCAGAGCTGCGACAGATGCAATTTGACCATGTGATTGCTAACCCGCCCTACTATCGTGCTGGTGCGCACAGCGGTGCAGTTGATGCGGGGCGACGCACGGCTTTGGGTGAGGAAACACCGCTTGCCCTTTGGGTTGAGGTGGCCGCGCGTCGGCTTGCCCCCAAGGGGTATCTGCACATGATCCAAAGAACGGACCGCTTGCCCGATATTCTGATGGCCTGCGAGGGGCATTTGGGGTCCGTCGAAGTGCTGCCCCTGTCCGCGCGTTTGGGTCGTGCTTCGGATCTGGTGATTCTTCGTGCGCGCAAAGGGGGGAAAGCGGCATTTCGTCTGCACGCCCCACTGATTTTACACGAAGGGGCACGGCATGAGAAAGACGGCGAAAGCTATCGTGCTGAGATTCGGGCGGTTTTACGCGATGGGGCCGCTATACCTTGGCCTGAATCGGAGTAAGCAAGGTTCAGCGCATATGTCGATTTCGTGACAAAATTCGTGCGCCTGCGGCGTGACAGTCGCTTTTGATTATGCTCAACTTGTCGAGCATCTAATTCAGAGGAGGACTGCCATGAGCCTGAGCTCACACCTGACAGAACTGAAAAGAAAGCACGAGAACCTCAGTAGCGAAGTGGAACAAGCGCAGCGTTCCCCGAGTATTGATGACCTGCATTTGGTGAATCTGAAGAAGCAAAAGCTCAAACTAAAGGAAGAGATTGAGCGACTGTCCGTTTAAGTAGGCAGTATAGCCCGCGCAGCAATTGATGCTTTGCCGGTACTCACAAAGGTCGTGATCGCCAAACCTTAGGGTAGGGTGGCGATCCCGGCCAACCCCAATGTGACAATAGATTTAAGTTTGGTCGCATAGGATGACGTGCCAGAGATCTGAGATACCTCGCTGGCTGTAACAGTCCCCCAAAAAAGTCATTGCGCAAATCCCGAGGGCCCAACCCTCGCCATCTGGTATCGCCGGTGCGGAAGGGGTTCAAAGCGGCGGAATATCTTCGACAGGGATGATCGTCAGCGAATCCGTCACGTAATCCGTTTTTGTGATTTCGGATAGAATCCAATCTCGAAAAGCTTTGATTTGTGGGCGGTTTTCGGTGCCGAGCGTGCAAATGAAGCGGAAATGCGCCTTGGTTTCCAGCGCAAGGGGGTAAGGGGCAACTAACTTGCCTTCGTGTAGGTCTTTGACAACCATCGCGCGTCGCCCCAATGCGACTCCTGCACCCGCACCTGCTGCATCAACTGCATGGTCCGCCTGACTAAAGTGAGAGCCATGCGTAGGGGTGAAATCAAGACCCGCAGCACGAAACCAGGTGGTCCAATCGCAGGGTGGGTCCAGAAAATCGACCGAATGATCAAAGATCAGAGGGGCATCTCGCAAGCTGTCTGGTGTTGGATACCGGGTCGCCATTTCGGGGCTCATGACCGGCGTGATCCATTCCCGGCGCAGAGGGAGGGCATACAGCCCCTCATCAGGCCCATACCCAAACCGGACGGCAACATCGACTTCGTCCCTAGCAAAATCCATCAAGCGCAAGGTGGCCGAGAACCGTAGATCAATCTCAGGAAAACTGCGCGCGAATTCGTAAAGGCGTGGTGCGAGCCATTTGGCCGTAAAGGCCGGGCCAGCCGTCACGTTGAGGGTCGTATTGTCCTGTAATCGGCGTGCAGATTGCCACGCTGCAGCCAGCGTTTGAAACCCTTCGGCGGCTCCGGGTGCTAACACGCGCCCGGCCTCTGTCAGTTCAACGGCTCGGTTCAACCGATGAAACAATGGCGCGCCCAAATGTTCTTCTAGAGATTTGATCTGAAACGATAGGGCGGCAGGGGTGACATTTAACTCAGCAGCAGCTTTTGCAAACGACATGTGCCGCGCTGCGGAGTCAAAGGCGCGTAAAGCGGTCAGCGGAGGGAGGCGAAGAGACATTTCAGTTAAGTAATACTTTATTGAGGCCATGAAAAGTCTCGTTTGTAGCTTTGCATACGTACGGCCATATTGAGCTTAAGGCAAAAATAAGTAATCTGATGAAGGAGCGTGAGATGATTGAAGCAACTACTAATCCTGCCGCACAGCGTGCATTCAAACGGGCCCATCAGGAACGCGCCGTGTTTGTCAAAACAGCATGGCATTGGCTATTCGGTTCCCGCTGATCGCAGCGCGCGCGTTCTTACGGGATACGAAAAGGGGCCGATCCTGCAAAAGGATCGGCCCCAACTCTTTGCGTCTGCGTCAGTTGATTAGACGAAGAACTGAGCACCGTTCGCCGAGATGGTCGAACCGTTAATGAAGCCTGAGTCGTCTGATGCGAGGAAGGCAACGCAGCGTGCGATTTCTTCGGGCTCACCCAAACGGCCAGTTGGGATCTGAGCGATGATCGAATCACGCACTTTTTCTGGTACGGCCATAACCATATCGGTGCCGATGTAGCCGGGGCAGATTGCATTGGCAGTGATGCCGGCGCGCGCGCCTTCTTGTGCCAACGATTTCACGATACCAAGATCACCGGCTTTGGTCGCAGCATAGTTCACCTGAGCGAACTGACCTTTCTGACCATTGATCGAGCTGATCACGATGATACGGCCGAACTTACGCTCGCGCATGCCGGGCCAGATCGGGTGTACGGTATTGAAAACACCAGTCAGGTTGGTGTCGATGACCTGATGCCACTGCTCGGGTGTCATTTTGTGGAAAGGGGCGTCACGGGTGATGCCGGCGTTTGCCACAACAACGTCGATCGGGCCGATTTCTGCTTCGACTTTTGCGATTCCTGCAGCGGATTCTTCGTAGTTCGCAACGTTCCATTTGTAGGTGGCGATGCCGGTTTCTGCGGTGAAGCTGGCGGCGGCTTCGTCATTGCCTGCGTATGTGGCTGCAACGTTGTATCCTTCGGCCTTTAGGGCCTTGGAAATTGCGGCGCCGATGCCGCGGGAACCGCCGGTGACGAGTGCTGTACGTGCCATGTGAGGAATCCTCCAATTGATATTTGGCTTGGTAATGCTGTTACCTATTCCGACAGAGATACGCAATATTCTTTCGTGGTGAAATATCCATGGCAGAACGGAATTATTGTCGCATATATCTTAAGGTTTTGTTTTTGAAAAATAAAAGGGCGCTCACTGGCGCCCTTTGTATGTCCAATTGGCGAGGGGCTTAGTCCCGCTCCACGCAAAGGGCTACGCCCATGCCGCCACCGATGCAGAGGGTTGCGAGACCCTTCTTAGCGTCCCGGCGTTTCATTTCGAACAACAGGGTATTCAGAACCCGGCAGCCCGAGGCGCCAATGGGGTGGCCGATGGCGATTGCGCCGCCGTTCACGTTTACGATTGCGGGATCCCAGCCCATGTCTTTGTTCACGGCGCAGGCCTGAGCAGCAAAGGCTTCGTTTGCTTCGACCAAATCCAGATCTTCGGCTTTCCAACCGGCTTTTTCCAGAGCTTTGCGCGATGCATAGATCGGGCCAACGCCCATGATGGATGGGTCCAGACCGGCTGTGGCGTAAGACGCGATGCGTCCCAATGGCTCGATGCCGCGCTTTTCGGCATTGTCTGCAGACATCAACAGGGTGGCTGCGGCGCCATCGTTCAGGCCAGATGCGTTTGCAGCAGTGACCGAGCCGTCTTTGGTAAAGGCGGGACGCAGCTTTTGCATGGCAGCCATGGTTGCACCGTGACGGATGTATTCGTCTTTATCCATCACGATATCGCCCTTGCGGGTTTTGATGATGAACGGCACGATTTCGTCTGCGAACTTGCCAGCCAGCTGTGCGGCTTCGGCTTTGTTTTGTGACGCAACAGCGAACTCGTCCTGCATCTCGCGGCTGATCTGCCACTTTTCAGCGACGTTTTCAGCGGTCTGACCCATATGGTAGCCGTTGAATGCATCCCAGAGACCGTCGCGGATCATTGTGTCGATGTATTTCATGTCGCCCATTTTATGGCCAGCGCGCAGGTTTGCGGCGTGGGGGCTCAGCGTCATGTTTTCCTGACCACCGGCTGCAACGATATCCGCGTCACCCAAGGCGATGTGCTGTGCGCCCAATGCAACGGCGCGCAAACCAGAACCACACACTTGGTTGATGCTCCAGGCGGCGCTTTCCTGTGGTAGGCCAGCGTTGATGTGTGCCTGGCGCGCTGGGTTTTGGCCCTGTGCTGCGGTCAGAACCTGACCCAAAATGGTCTCGCTGACTTCGCCTTTTTCGATTCCGGCGCGTTCAACAACGGCCTCAAGAACCGCCGTACCCAAATCATGTGCAGGTGTGTTGGCGAACGAACCGCCAAAGCTGCCGACACCAGTCCGCGCGGCGGAAGCAATTACTACGTTGGTCATATGATCCAATCCTTTGCCGTCATATTTCTGGGGAAACTTGGCGGTTCAAGGCGGGAGAGTCGACCCCAAACCGCGTCCGGTGTTTCCCGGCTCTTGCAAGCGATGACATAACGTAATGCTGCACTTGCAGCAACAGACAGCTTGTCTCATGTGACGCAAACGGGGATTTTTGCGCAATATTCGTACTTAAGCGATCGCTTGCGCGGTGTCTTTTTGCTTCCAAGGGGGGGTTACTGATGGTGCGCCAAACAGATACCCTTGCAAGCAATCGATGCCAATTGAGACCAGAAATTCAGCTTCGGGCACGGTTTCAACCGATTCGGCGGTCACGAGCATGTCGAACTCTTTCGCAACAGCGACAAGAGCCCGCACTAGCGATTGGTTCTCGCGGTTTGTGTCGATGCCGCGGATGAATTGACCATCAATCTTGGCGGCGTCGAAAAAGAAGTCTCGGAAGTGGCGAAAGCTGATTGACCCCGCCCCAAAGTCATCCAGAGCAAACGCGATTCCGCGATCCTGCAAACGGTCCATGAAATCGATTACCAATTCAGGAACGGTCATGGCCGACGTTTCCGATATTTCGAGGATTAATCGTTCGCCCAAGGTTTCATCTTGTTTCAGAAAGCGATCCAGCACCCGCATCCACCGTTGATACCCTATAGAACGTGCTGACATATTGATGGATAGCCTGAGCGTTGGATTACGCACCATCGTGCGCAGCCCAATTTCTAGGGCGATCGCATCCATTTGACGGCCGACTTCGGTGTTTTCCACCACCTGAATGAAGTCTCGGGCCGGTATCACCCGACCGGTTTCATCCAAAACGCGAATGAACCCCTCATAAAAGGCGGTGTTGTGCGGCGGTGTCGCCTGCATCACGGGTTGATAGGCCAATCGGCATTGTTTGTGTTTGACCGCTTCGGTTGCCATTTGCAGAGTGCTGCGGTCGCGACCTGAGACTGCCACATTCAACGGATTTTCCGCGCCCACCTGAACATCTGACATCATCTTACGCTTTTGCAACATCTCAATCCCTTTGGTTCAGCGCGAGTTTATCGACCTGCCCAGAGTTTGCCAAAATCGTAAAGCGTCGATTAAACCTCGTATTTTAAGGGTATTTGAAAGACACTGGCCGCTCAAAGTGTGGGGACTTAAGATGCAGCGATGTAGCTGGGCAGGCACAGAAGAAATTTATCTGCAATATCATGATACTGAATGGGGTGTGCCCAAGTATGACAGCCGTGTCCTTTGGGAAAAGCTGGTGCTGGATGGGTTTCAGGCAGGCTTGAGTTGGATCACAATCCTGAAAAAGCGAGATAATTTTCGCACGGCCTTTCGGGGATTTGATCCCAACATCATTGCACATTGGGGCGAAGCTGAGGTGTCTACCCTATTGGAAAACCCCGGCATCATCCGTCACCGGGGCAAAATCGAGGCAACAATCACCAATGCAAAAGCCTGGCAGCGGATCGAAGAAGCCGGTGGGTTTGACAGGTTTTTGTGGGACTACGTCGGGGGTGCGCCGATCCAGAACAGGTTCAAGGCACAGGCCGATGTTCCTACCTCTAGCGCCCTGTCTGAACAGATCGCCAAAGATCTGAAAAAGGCGGGTTTCAAATTTTGCGGTCCTACGATCGTCTACGCTTTCATGGAGGCGATGGGGCTGCTCAACAATCATCTGGTGACCTGCCCCCGTCACGCGGACGTGGCCAAGTTGACGCGCGCCCTATAGTTAGCGAAAGCCAGGTGTGCCTGCGTCCGATGGGGTCCGGGCCAAATGTTTCGCTTTGATCGTTTCAGAGGTGTCCCGGCTGCCGTCGTGGCTATAACCCGGCGGGGCAAACGCATAGGCAAGGCGCTGCCGGATCGTAAGCCCCGGTTGAACAACGTCTTTCCACAATCCAATCCACTCGTGAAAGGCCACGCGCAGGGGGTTGAACGTGCCGATGTTGTGAACCAGCCCATAGTCGACCTTGTCATTGTCTTGTTCTGGCACAAAGGTTCCGAACATTTTGTCCCAGATGATGAACACCCCGGCATAGTTACAGTCCAGATACCGCGCATTGCGACCATGGTGGGCACGGTGATGGCTGGGGGTGTTCATGACAGCTTCGAACCAACGGGGCATCTTGTTGATCGCCTCTGTGTGAATCCAGAACTGGTAAATTAGGTTTAACCCACCGACGAACAACACGATTGCGGGATGAAACCCCAACAGGATCAACGGCGCACGCACGATCATCATTAACGTGAAGGTCCCGGTCCAAGTCTGCCTTAGGGCCGTTGTCAGATTATAGTGCTGACTAGAATGGTGATTGACGTGGCTGGCCCAAACCCAGCGCACGCGGTGACCAAACCGGTGCACCCAATAGTACCGCAGATCATCTAACACAAAGCACAGGAGTATTACCCAAACTGACGTACCCAGATCCAATGGGGTGATCCGCCAAAGAAACAGGAAGAACCCATAAGCCAGAAACCCCAATAAAATCCCCGAGGCGACGCTGCCAGCACCCATCACCAGCGAAGTTACCGCGTCTCGTGTCTCATAGCGACCGCCACGCCCCTTAATGGCGATCCACAAGAACTCACCCAGAATGGCAACAATGAAAAACGGTACTGCCAACTGGGTTGGATCGGGGAAATACAAGCTATCAGTCATGACCGCTCCATCAAGTTTTTCCAGGTCTTGCATTCTTCGGGGCTGAGATGCAGCAGGGCTTGAGGCGCAGCAAAATCGTGGAAATAGATTTGAAACCCTTCGGGTCGGTCTACTAAGTCATAATCCAACAAATGCCGCCCAACAGTATCCGCGCCATGTGACCACAATAAACCCAGACCGGTTTCCGTCTGAACCAAGGCCGAATGCCCGTCCAAACTAACTATGACACCTTGAACAAAATCGTCTGGAAACTGACGCAACCACTCAGCGGTTACATCCTCTTCCGTTTGCATCACTCTACGGTTGGAACGCCCTGACAAATGCAACAGCAAGGCTGTGACGCTGATGCCGCCTACGACAAGGATCAGTAAGATTTCAAGTGGCATGGTCTCCTCCGTGGTCCGGGATTTGAGCCGGGCCAGACAGTTTTGTCAAAGGTGGCGTGACGTCAGCGTCACCTTTGACTTGCCGTGCCGTTTATCGCGCTCAGCGAGGAAGAGAGTCCTGACCCGTTTCCAGCGCCTTTCCAACGGGAGTAAAGCAATGGATAGACCTGCGCATTAGTTGATGGTGTAGGTCCCGGCATCCTTGCCTTTGCTCGTGTCTCGGGTGAACAGGGTTTTGTTGCCGTTGATCTCAACCAGCTGACAATTGGTGCCCAGCTCTTTGCCCCCAATAACGCCATTGCGGCACCAATATTTGCCGCTCCATTTCCAAGTCCCGCTATAGGAAATTTTGCCAAACTTCCCGGTTTGGGTACCGTCCGAATTGATGACGGTCCAATTGCCTTTGTTGCTGGTTAGCTTGCGGCCGACGATGGTATGGCGGAACTATTTTTCTTTCTTAACGGCCTTGAACCCGGCCAATGCCGTTGTCGCAGCCAGGCCCAACAGCAGCGGAAGAGCTATGAATGCAATACGATTCATTAGATCACCGAAAAATGGGCATACACAAAATGGACATCCACACAGCTGTGGATGCCAGTGCGACCAAGTTTAGGCCCAGATCCTTTTCAGAAACAGTTTTGCAGTTTTGTTTATTTTAAAAGCTCCTGAATGATCGCTTTGGCGCTATCCGAATTCCACTCGGCATCCCCACGCAAGCGTGCGATCTCTTGCCCTTCGGGGTTCAGCAAAACAGTGATGGGCAATCCCAGAACGGCCATTTCACGCGCCACTGCCTGTTTGGGATCCTGATGTCGGGGTAGATTGTCGATGCCATTTTCAGCAAAGAACTTTTTGATCCCGGACGGAGAGTTGCGCCCAGTCGCCAGCGTGACGACCTGAAACTGATCGCTGCCCAGCTCGGCCTGTAATTCTGACAGTTGTGGCATTTCTTTACGGCAGGGGGCGCACCAAGTTGCCCAGAAATTGAGCAGCACATACTGGCCCTGATAATCTGCCAGTGTCCCTGTTCCGGCCCCATCTGCCAGTTGGAACGCGTTTGCCGACACCGGTTTGGGATCGCTGTGGAACACCAGCTTTTTCATGTCGCCCTCACGCAGGGCTTCTAGCGTGGTTTTGTCCAGATCAGCCGCTAAGGCGCCTGAGACATTTGCGCCTGACACAAGGGCAGTATAGACGAGCGCGAGCAACAGTTTCTTCATGTCCCCTCCAAAAGGGTTTATCCGATGACCGACAAGACCTCGAACCAGATGTGGGGCGGCCGCTTTGCCGCCGGACCGGACGCGATCATGGAGGCAATTAATGCTTCGATCGGGTTCGACAAGCGGATGGCTGCACAAGACATCGCAGGCTCTAGGGCCCATGCGGCAATGTTGGCCGCTACAGGCGTTATCAGCGATAACGATGCTGAAGCCATTCGTGAAGGCCTCCTCACAGTCTTGTCAGAGATCGACAGCGGAACTTTTCAGTTCTCGACCGCCCTCGAAGACATTCACATGAACGTCGAAGCACGCCTGAAAGAGGTGATTGGCGAGCCTGCGGGCCGTTTGCACACAGGCCGGTCGCGAAATGATCAGGTTGCGACTGATTTCAAACTCTGGGTGCGTGTTCAATTTGATGCCGCCGAGGCAGGCCTGATTGCGCTGATCAACGCGCTTTTGTCGCAGGCCGAAGCGGGCGCCGCTTGGGTTATGCCAGGCTTTACCCACCTGCAAACAGCGCAACCCGTGACATGGGGCCACCACATGATGGCCTATGTCGAAATGTTTGGCCGCGATCTGTCCCGCGTCCGGGATGCCCGCGCGCGCATGAACGAATCGCCTTTGGGCGCTGCGGCTCTGGCAGGCACTTCGTTCCCCATCGACCGCCACATGACTGCCGAGGCGCTGGGCTTTGATCGCCCCGCCGCCAACTCACTGGACGCCGTGTCGGATCGGGATTTCGCGTTGGAATTCCTGTCGACCGCTTCGATCTGCGCCGTGCACCTGTCTCGTTTCGCTGAAGAGCTGGTGATCTGGTCCTCTGCTCAGTTCCGTTTTGTGACCCTGTCTGACCGGTTCTCGACCGGCTCGTCGATTATGCCGCAAAAGAAAAACCCTGACGCAGCAGAGCTGATCCGCGCCAAAGTGGGCCGGATTTACGGCGCCAACACCGCCTTGATGATGGTGATGAAGGGGCTGCCACTCGCCTATTCCAAGGACATGCAGGAAGACAAAGAACAGGTTTTTGACGCAGCCGACAACTGGATGCTGGCACTCGCCGCGATGGAGGGCATGGTCAAAGACATGACCGCCAATCGCGACAGCCTTGCCGCTGCTGCCGGTTCTGGGTTCTCGACCGCGACCGATCTGGCCGACTGGTTGGTGCGCGTGCTGGGCCTGCCGTTTCGTGATGCCCACCACATCACCGGATCTCTGGTTGCTATGGCCGAATCCAAGGACTGCGATCTTCCTGATCTGACACTTGCCGACATGCAGTCGGTGCATGGTGACATTACCGATGATGTCTTTGGTGTCCTTGGGGTTGATAATTCGGTAAACTCACGCATGTCATATGGTGGCACCGCCCCGAAACAGGTCCGTGCCCAAGTTGAACGTTGGAAAGCGACCCTGTCATGACCCCGATCCGCGCCCTAGCTTTGTTGGCTTTTACCGCCTTAGCGGCCTGTGGCGCGGATGGCGAACCGGTGCAGCCCTCCTTGAATGCAAATGTGGGCGTGTCTGGCAACGGAACCAATGTTGGTGGCGCTGTTGGCCTGCACCGGGGACCGTTTAACCTGTACCTTGGGTTCTAAGCGTCCAAAGGTCTGCTTGGACCCCATTTCAACAAGCTCGCAGATAGGTGCGGAGCCTAAGAAAATTCCGGTCGATTGGCATGTCATGTCAACCGGGTAGCTGCGTGCCGGGGACGCCTGTTAGGCTGCCGGCACTGCAATCTAGTGCAACGCGTCTGGATTTGAGCTTTCGAAGCTCTCCTCCCGCACGCGTACGAGTTGCAAGTCTTCAGCTGCGCCAATCGCCACAATACGAGGGCTCCCGGTAACAAACTCGAAATCTAAAAACCAAATATCTGGTCTATAGAAATGTGCAAGCTGCGGTTCGTTCTCGGGCATAGAGGTGTGATCCAGCTTCGAGTAATGGCTAATCCGATACAATGTTTTGGCGAGAAAAGTGACACTATCAAATTTGGATTCAGGATTCGGGACGAGCCATGTATCTTGTCACTATATCCTCGGGATAATCCCAACCCGTTCCAGCTTGCATGTTTGCAGCTTCTTTAATGGCCGTGAATGAGGGCCAGTCTGTGGAAGTGGCGGCCATTGATCCGACCGTTTCCCAGATGTCGATTCAGCCGCAAAATTTCTTTAACAGTTTCGATTTCGGGAAGTGTGGGGGTGCCGGAAATTCAGTTAAGTTCGGTGCGACCATTCCTTTTGATTTTTTCGGTGTCGGAGCTGTTGTGTCGCGCCCTTAAGGCGCTCCTATCTAAAATGATGCGAATTGATGGCAAGTGGGTATAGTGGGTCATCAGTACACAGAATTATTTCTACGATCAGGGAGACGCCCCTGAAATCACACTTGGAACAACAACCAAGCCGTTGTTGCCCCAACATTAGAACCGATTTTGCCGAGCCAGTTTGAAAGGCACAGATATGTTAAGATCAAACCTATTAATACCTGTAGCTATTTGCGCACTAGCGGGGCAAGCCATAGCCCAAGACACGATTGGTACGGATAGCCTTCCATCGGTTTCCTCTGAGCGCCCATATTCACCCAATGCAGACCGTGACTTCCCTACAATGGCCCTGTTTGGTGACACGCATGTACATTCTGCCTTATCGGCGGATGCAGGCGGCGGCGGTACAACTTTGATGCCGCGCGATATGTATCGTTTTGCACGTGGCGGCCAAGTCAATTCGAACACCGGTCAGCCTGTAAAGCTGCCCCGTCCATTCGATTTTTATATGTTGACGGAGCACACAGATGGCATGGGTGTAATCACCGACATCATGCGGGGTGCGCCCAACATTATGGCCGATGAACAAGGTAAAATGTTTCACGACGAATTTGCCAAAGGTGGGGATGCAGCTAAACAGGCCAGTATCGACCTGATTGCCCAGTTCAGCCAGGGGACCCTCAGCGAGGCATTGCTGTATCAGCCCGGCTCGGCAGGGTATGACAACACCTGGAAGGATTTGGTGCAGGCCGCTGAGGAATTTAATGAACCCCACGTGTTTACCGCGATGATCGCTTATGAATGGACGTCGCTGGTCGCAGGGAACAACCTACACAGAAACGTCATCTTCCGCGATGGTCCTAAGCGTGCATTGCAGGTGTCACCGTTTTTGATGGCGCCCCCTAAGGGCAGCCCAGATCCCCGCGACCTGTGGAAATGGATGCAAACCTATGAGGATAAAACGGGCGGCGATGTGTTGGCTATTCCGCACAATCCGAATCTGTCCAATGGCATCATGTTCGCACCGAATGATACATTTCGCGATGGCGCCGAGTTTGATCCCGAGTATCTGAAAACTCGCGCGCAGTGGGAAAAGCTGGTTGAGATAGGCCAGACCAAAGGCGACAGCGAAACCCATCCCCTTTTGTCACCAACAGATGAATTTGCAGACTACGAAAGTTGGGATTGGGCAAATCTGGATGTATCCGAGGCCAAAACCCCCGAGATGCTGCCCTTTGAGTATGTACGTTCTGTGTTGCAAAAAGGATTGGCCTTTGAACAAGGCAAAGGAACGAACCCATTCAAGTTGGGCTTTGTCGGCGGATCAGACATCCACACGGGCCTGACGACGCAGGATGATGATAACTTTTTTGGCGCGTTCACTTGGATGGAGCCCTCTGCGACGCGCGCCACCTCAGTTGCCAAAGGGAATGATGATCTTGGGATCGACTATAAGGGTTGGCAATATGCCACTCCGGGACCTACGGCGGTCTGGGCAACTGAAAATACGCGTGCAGGTGTGTTTGACGCTTTGGAACGACGGGAAGTTTATGCCACAACCGGCCCCCGGATTACGGTTCGTTTCTTTGGCGGGGATTACACGGCTGGGGACCTCAAGAACCGTGATCTTGCGCGGATTGGCTATGCGAATGGTGTGCCGATGGGCGGAGATCTGAAAGCCACTGATACCGCCCCCGCTTTTTTGGTTTATGCGCTGCGCGATCCCATCGGGGCAAATCTGGATAGGATTCAGATCATCAAAGGTTGGACACTGTCAGACGGCAGTACACAAGAAAAAGTCTATGACGTGGTTTGGTCCGGGGATCGTTTGCCCGGCGCAGATGGCAAGCTCCCGCCTGTCGGCAATACTGTTGATCTAAACATTCCAAGTTGGACCAACGATATCGGTAAGGCAGATTTGGCTACGGTGTGGGTCGATCCAGATTTCGACCCCTCACAACATGCCTTTTACTATGCTCGTGTCATTGAAATCCCAACCCCAAGGTGGACAGCCTATGACGCAGTCAAATTTGACGTCGACATGCCTGTAGAAGTTAAACTCATTACTCAGGAACGTGCTTACACATCCCCCATTTGGTACAGCCCAAAAGGATAAGTCATATGAAAAGTCTTATTATTTCTATCGCAGTTGTTGCGCTGGCCACGACTGCTGTTGCCGAGGATAAAATCCCTCGGAATGCCTATTTCGGCGAGACCCATGTGCACACCGCGCTGTCGCTGGATGCATTTATTGGCGGTGCGCGCCTTATGCCGTCAGACAGCCTGCGATTTGCCAAGGGGGCGTCGGTCATCGTCGATGGGCGTCACAAGCAACTGAGCCGCCCTTTGGATTTTGCTGCGGTCAGCGACCATGTGGAATATTTGGGAGAAATGTATTCGACCATTTTCCCGGACGCCCCCGGGCATTTGCAGGATGATTTAGAGCAATTGCGTACCTTGGAGACTCTGGAGGACAAACAACAGTGGTTCTACAAATATGTGGTGTCCAACAACCGCGGTGATAATCCGTCCCATCCCCCATTCTATCAAGGTCCGGATACTACGAAATCAGGTTGGCAGATCATCAAAGATGCTGCCGAAGAGCATAATGACCCCGGCACCTTTACCGCCTTCGTGGCCTTTGAATGGTCCGCCGCACCTGGTGGCGGTAACATGCACCGCAACGTGATTTTCCGGGATGATGTGGCGCCCGAGCTGCCATACTCGAGCTATGACAGCAACAAAGTCGAAGACTTGTGGGACTGGCTTCAGAAGACAGCGGATGCAGGATCGACCTTGTTGGCCATTCCACATAACTCGAATGCTTCGAAACAGTTGATGTTTCCGGACACTGACAGTTTTGGCAAAGAGCTGACCACCAGTTGGGCAGAGCGCCGCCAGATGTGGGAGCCCTTGATCGAGATGATGCAAATCAAAGGTAATTCGGAAGTCCACGAAGCGTTCTGGCAGGCGGATGAATTTGCAGACTTTGAAAATGCCAATTCCATTCAGAAAAACTCAAACCGCTATTTCCACAAACGTGATTTTGTGCGGGAGGGCCTGAAAATTGGCCTCGCGAAAGAACAAGAATTGGGTGTGAACCCCTTCATGTATGGCTTTATCGGAGGTACCGACAACCACAATGGCCTGACCAGTGATGTGGCCGAGAATGATTTTACCGGTGGTCACGGCCCTGAAGACGGCAGCGTCGATCGTCGCCGCACAGGCGGTGTAGGCGGCTGGATTGATGGTGTTGATCTTTCGATCGGATCTTTGGCCGGCGTTTGGGCCGAAGAAAACACGCGCGCGTCTATCTGGGACGCAATGAAACGGCGTGAGACCTTTGCCACGTCGGGGCCGCGCATCAAAGTGCGAATGTTTGGGGGCGTTGGGTTAGGCGCGACAGACCCCCGCGAGATGGTTGAAGAGGGGTACACCAATGGCGTTCCCATGGGAGGTGTTCTGCCGCATTCGGACAAAGCTCCGACATTTACTGTCTATGCAGAAAAAGACGCTTTGGGTGCCAACCTGGATCGAATCCAGATCATCAAAGGGTGGGTGGACGCGGCCGGCGAAGTCCATGAAAAGATTATCGACGTGACATGGTCGGGTGATCGTTCTCCTGGAGAAGACGGAAAGCTGCCACCGATTGGAAACACTGTCGATCTGGAAACGGCTCTCTACACCAACGAAATTGGTGCCACGTCTCTTTTTGGTCGTTGGACTGACGCGGAATTTGAACCTGAAAATGGTGCATTCTATTATGCACGGGCAATTGAAATTCCGACACCTCGTTGGACAACTTATGATGCCGTTCGCAACAACTTGCCTCTTTTGAACGAGGTCGCACCAGTTATCCAAGAACGTGCGTGGGGTTCACCCATTTGGGTGTCGCCCAAGTCATAAATAGACCAATTTTGAAGGGGCCGCCCTGTGTTCACAAAGATTAGGATCACATTAGCAGCATTGTCTTTTGCAACATTTGGCTCGCCTTCGCTCGCTGTCGAAGGGGGGGCAGGTGCATATTTGTTGGGGTCACGAGAGGGGTTTGCGGGCATTGTGCCGGGGCCCGGTACGTATGTTGGCATTGATCTTGTGCATTCCGAAGGAGTGGTCGAGGGGCTCTCGCTGGCAGGCTTACCGATCAAGGCGGAATCCGATCTCAAAGTGTCTTTTGCCAAGCTGAGTGTGACACAAGTTTTAGACACCCAATTATGGGGCGGCACTCCGGCGCTCAATATAAACGTGCCCTTCGTCTTGGATGCCAAGCTTTCCTTTATAGGGCAAACACCCCCCCTCGTCGGTATTCCAGTTGAGGACACAACATCAGGCATTGGAGATATTACTCTCACGTCCTTGGTTGGCTGGCACCGCGGCAACTTGCACTACAGCGCGGCCTTTTCCGTTTTTGCACCCACGGGCAGCTACAATACCGCCTCGATTGATGTGCCAAACCGAACTATTAATGCGCTCAACACCGGCAAGAATATCTGGTCATTTCAACCCGTGTTTGCCGCCACGTATTTCGATCCATCCCGAGGTTTAGAGTTCTCAGGAGCCGCGAGCCTGTTGTTCAGCACACGCAACTCAGCCACGGATTATCAGAATGCTCCTGCTTTGAACCTTGAGGCAGCGGTTGTGCAACACACCAAGTCTGGATGGGCATTGGGACTGGCAGGTTATGCTTATGCGCAAATTGGCGATGATTCAGGTTCGGGTGCTGACGCGACTCGTGCGTTTCTTGGTGCTGACAGCCTCCGGGCCCAAGTGTTCGGAGCCGGGCCAGTCATCAACTATTCCGGGGCCACGATGTTTGGCAAAGACGTAACATTCAAGGTTAAGTACTTTACCGAGTTTGGCGCAAAACGTCGGTTTGAAAGTGATACTCTCTGGTTCAACGCAGCATTCACCTTCTAAGGGGTTGGCTAATTTTTTGAAGGGGCCCATCACCACCCAAGTCTCTGAGAAACAGCCACAGCTCACGTTTGTAATTGATCACAAACCCCGTTTTGGTCTAATCGCGGTCTTATGGATCACTTTCTGTATCGCGACGGCGCGCTGTACGCCGAGGATGTCCCCATCTCCGAGATCGCCGCGGCGGTGGGTACTCCGTTTTATGCATATTCAACTGCAACGCTTCAAAGGCACTTCAAGCTGTTTGATGATGCGCTCGAAGGTATGGATCACCTTGTCTGCTACGCGATGAAAGCGGCCAGCAATCAGGCCATCTTACGCACATTGGCGCAGGTCGGGGCTGGGATGGATGTAGTGTCCGAAGGGGAATATCTGCGCGCCAAGGCGGCCGGTGTGCCTGGCGAGAAAATCGTATTCTCAGGTGTCGGCAAAACCGCACGCGAAATCCGCACCGCGCTGTCCGGGGGTATTCGCCAGTTCAATGTCGAATCCGAACCCGAGATGGAAGTGATCAACGCTGTCGCTCTAGAATTGGGCGTAGTTGCACCGATCACCGTGCGGGTGAACCCGGATGTGGATGCAAAAACACATGCTAAAATCGCAACTGGGAAATCCGAAAACAAATTTGGCATCCCGATTGCCCGCGCATCCGAGGTTTACGCCCGCGCCGCTGCGTTGCCGGGGCTAGATGTCATTGGCATCGACGTACATATCGGGTCACAATTGACCGAGCTGGAGCCGTTCGAGCTTGCCTATCAAAAGGTTGCGGAACTGACTGAACAGCTGCGCAATGAGGGCCACAATATCCGCCGTCTCGATCTGGGCGGCGGCTTGGGTATTCCTTACACCCGCTCGAACGAGGCGCCACCATTGCCGGTGGAATATGGTGCGCTGATCAAAAAAACCCTTGGTCATCTGGGCTGCGAAATTGAAATCGAACCCGGTCGCCTGATCGCTGGGAACGCCGGCATTCTGGTATCGGACGTGATTTATGTGAAATCGGGCGAAGGTCGTGATTTCTTAATCGTAGATGCGGCGATGAATGACCTGATCCGCCCCGCGATGTATGAAGCACATCATGACATCGTGGCGGTAAACGAGCCGGCTCCGGGTACCGAGATGCAAGCCTATGATATCGTCGGTCCCGTTTGCGAGTCTGGCGATACCTTTGCCAAGCAACGCAACATGCCACCGCTGGCGTCGGGTGATTTGATCGCCTTTCGCAGTGCGGGAGCCTACGGTGCGGTCATGTCCAGCGAATACAACACGCGCCCCCTGATCCCCGAAGTTCTGGTCAATGGGGATCAATTTGCGGTTATTCGCCCACGTCCCACCTTTGACGAAATGATAAACCGCGATACCATACCTGAGTGGCTCTGACGCGATCCCCGCGTCTGACCAACCCGGAGTGACGCTTTGACCGCCAAACCACCCGTGCCTTCGCAAATTCCGCGCCTGTCCTTTTGGCTGACCGGCGCGGGCATTGTCGCTGAACGGGTATTGCGCAGCTTTTGGCTATTTTTTTCCGTTGTGATGCTCGTGCTTGCGGCCCTGATGTTAGGTCTGCAGGATCTCATAGCTGTTGAATTTGTTTGGGGCCTTGCCGGTCTCAGTGCTCTGGCCGGGCTGGCAACACTTGCCTTTGGCGCGCGCAACATGCGCTTTCCCACGCGTACTGATGTTCTGATCCGTTTGGATGCATCATTGCCGGGACGCCCCATTCAGGCGTTGATCGATACGCAAACTGTGGGTGCTCAGGATGCCGCATCGGTGGCGCTTTGGCAGGCGCATCAGGCGCGGATGGCACAGCGGGTGGCCGAAGCGAGCCCAGTTGAACCTGACCTGAAGCTGTCCACGCGAGATCCATATGCCGTGCGCTATATGGCTCTTTTGGCTTTTGTCGTGGCTGTGGTGTTTGGTTCGATTTCACGCGTCGAAACCGTCGCAGGTCTGGCACCAGGCGTGGGTGCAGGGGCGGGGGGGCCAACATGGGAAGGGTGGATCGAGCCACCACGTTATACCGGCTTGCCGACGCTGTATTTGAATGACCAGGCCCTCGAGACGCTGACCTTGCCCGTAAACAGCCGCATTTCCTTGCGGTTTTATGGCGAAGTGGGCGCCTTGACACTGAATGAAACGATCTCAGGGCAAGTGATCCCGGACCCGAGTGCGCCAGAGCAGTCTCTTGTAGTCACCAAAGCCGGATCACTGTCCATCGCAGGGCCCAATGGCCAGTCGTGGCTGGTGCAAATCCTACAAGATATGCCCCCGCAGATCTCAGTCAGCGGTCTTGCAGAAACGCGGGCTGAAGGGCGTATGGCGCTGCCTTTCACGGCGCAGGATGACTATGGTATTTCTGGTGGGCAGGTGACGGTTGAACTGGATCTCCTTGCGGTCGACCGCCGTCATGGTCTGAGCGTAGCCCCTGATTCACGTGCCGCTCTTGTTCTGGATTTGCCCATTCCGATTACGGGTGACCGAAGCGATTTTGTCGAAACCCTGATTGAGGATTTTTCACAACATCCCTGGGCGCACTTGCCGGTCAGGATTACGCTGACCGCAAACGATGCCGCCGGCCAAACCGGGGAGGCAGCCCCGTTTGGAACGGCGTTACTTGCCCGCGGTTTCTTTGACCCCTTGGCGGCGGCGATTGTCGAGCAGCGTCGCGACCTGTTGTGGGCCCGAGCCAATGCAGCGCGCGTGGCCCAGTTTATGCGCGCCATCTCTCACCGGCCTGAGGATCTGTTCCGTTCGTCAACTGGATACCTGCGCTACCGGATCATTTTGCGGCGTCTCGAAGTGTACACTCAGGCAGGTTTGACGCCGGAGTGGCAGACCGAAATTGCAGCCGCTCTATGGGATCTGGCGATCCTGCTCGAAGACGGAAATCTGGGCGACGCCCTGGAACGGTTGCGCCGGGCGCAGGAACGCTTGAGTGAGGCGATGAAGAACGGCGCGACGGACGAAGAAATCGCGGAGCTGATGCAAGATCTCCGCGAAGCAACCGAGGATTATTTACGCCAACTGTCCCGCCAAGCCCAACAAGAGGGGGGTGATCAGCCTCAGGGGCAAAGTGGCGAGTCGATGCAGATGACACAGGATGATCTGCAAAAGATGATGGACAAAATTCAAGAGCTGATGGAGCAGGGCCGTATGGCCGAGGCTCAGCAGGCGCTGGATGAGCTCCAGCAAATGATGGAAAACATGCGCGTAACTCAAGGCCAACAGGGGCAGTCCGAAGGTCAGCGCGCGATGGAAGGGTTGGCAGATACGCTGCGCAATCAACAAGGTCTTTCGGATCAGGCGTTCCGGGACTTGCAGGAGCAATTCAATCCCGGCGCACAGGCGGGAGAGAGCCAAGAAAACCAAGGGCGTGATGGTGGGCAAGGCCGTGGGCAAAGTCATAGTGGCCAAGGTGGCACCGGTGCAGGCGACGGGGAAGACGGTCAGCAAGGTGCGGGGTCGCTGGCAGACCGGCAGCAAGCTTTGCGCGAAGAACTCCGCCGCCAGCAAGAGAACATGCCAGGTGCAGGCACACCCGAGGGGGATGCCACCCGTGAGTCGCTAGATCGGGCTGGGCGCGCGATGGAGGGGGCAGAACAGGCGCTCAGGGAAAACGACATGGCAGAGGCCTTGGATCAGCAATCTTCGGCAATGGAGGCCTTGCGTGAAGGAATGCGTTCCCTTGGCGAGGCTATGGCCCAAGAACAGCAAAACCAACCGGGCCAAGGCACGCAAGAGGGTGACGCACAGGCGCAGAACCGTGATCCGTTGGGCCGTCAGCCCGGATCACAGGGGTCGATCGGAACAGACGAAAATCTGTTGCAGGGGCAGGATGTTTACCGCCGCGCGCGGGAATTGCTTGATGAAATCCGCCGCCGCTCTGGTGAGGGTGAGCGTCCAGAGATCGAGCTGGACTACTTAAAGCGCCTGCTCGATCGGTTCTGAAACATGGTGGCAGAGCTTTGAAAGGGGTTTACTGCCCCACAAAGCCTGCAGCCTGAGCATCCAGCCACAGCCGGGCCTGATCGACCAACGCGACATAAGCGCTGAGCATCGGGTCGGCTTGCGGAACGCTTTGGGCGATAGTCGGGGCGTTGATATACAAACCAGCCAAGATCACCCCAATAATCACAATCACCGAGAATCCGCGCAGGAACCCTCCGGATTTGCGGGGTTTTGCGGGCCCCGGTTGTGGTAAATTGGCTCCCTGATCGGCGGCTTTATCTGTCGAGTTGCGCAGGGTGGAATTGATCTCTTCGATGTCGGGCAACAATCCACGGCGTGATCCGGCATCTTGTGTGGCAACTTCGGTTGATGGTGTTTCGCCGCGAATACGCGCCATCCGATTTTGGGCTTCGCGGGCCCGCCGTTCTGGTTCTTCATTGCCATGCGCGTCCAATCCCAGTTCGGGTTGGCTTTCCAAACTCTGGGTTTCAGTAGCCCGCAAATCGGCTTCGCGTGACGCCTCTTCGCGCAAAATTTCCGACACGTCCGGGGACAGATCACGGCGCACAGGTTCCGGGTCTTCGGTTATCGTTGTGTCAACTGCGGGTTCTGGCGAAGCCTCTTGCGGGGCAGGGTCCGGTTCGGTTTGGGGAATGTCCTGCCCAGTGACTGCGGCTCGCAGACCGTCATCATCAGGGATGGATGCAACAGGGTCCGGCGTGCTGTGTGTCTCTTCAGAGATCACTTTATCTGGATGCTCCTGAAACCACGTGTCACCGCAGTTGGAACACTGAACGTCCCGGCCATCTTGCGGGATCACTTCTATTGGCACTTCGTATTGAGCACCGCAATTAGGACATGTCAGACGCATTCGGCCTCCCGGTGTTTTGTTCTGCCTGAATATTATTTTTTAATGACCATAGGCTGTTAAGCCCCACACGAAAAGAGAGTTTTATCTGACCCAGCGATAAGTGGTGTATCAGGATCGTCTCGAGGCATTGAAACTATATCCATGCTGAGGCAAGAAGACAGTCAAAGCGACAGGGGATACAACTGTGATCGAGCTGGATAACGTGGGCTATAGCTATGGCGGTGGGGAATTGTTGAGCAATTTGTCAGTACGCCTGACGCCTGGTTCCTTTCATTTCCTGACCGGCCCGTCCGGGGCGGGCAAGACAACGTTGCTGAAACTGTGCTACGGGGCCCTGCATCCGACGGCGGGACAGGTGCGCGCCTTTGAAACGGACATGCGCAAGCTCGACCGGGATCAAACTGCGCTGCTGCGTCGCCGAATTGGCGTTGTGCATCAGGATTGCCGGTTCTTGGATCATTTAACTTTAACCGAAAACGTTGCTCTGCCTTTGCTGGTTTCGGGGCGTGACCTGTCCTCTGAGACGGACAACCTGAATGAATTGATGCAGTGGGTTGGCCTGTCTGGTCGGGCAGACGCACGGCCACCCGAATTATCGGGCGGGGAACGTCAACGGGCCGCTCTTGCGCGGGCTGTTATCATGTCTCCTGATGTCGTCATCGCGGACGAGCCAACCGGTAACGTGGATTGGGAAATGTCACAGCGCCTGTTGCAACTGTTGGTCGAATTGAACCGCATGGGCAAAACCGTGCTGATCGCAACCCACGATCTTAGCTTGATCCGGGCCGCCAAAAGTCAGGTGCAGGCTCGCGTTCTGCGCATTGCCAACCGCCAACTGCAAACAGCGGGGGCGGACCTATGAATACAGCCAACCTGCGCACCTTGTTGATGGGGGACAAACAAGCCGATCGTGTTGTCCCGCCCACTGGATTTACCGCCCAGTTGACGTTGTTTGTTTCTGGCGCCATGGGGTTTCTGGCCGTGTTTGCCTTGGCTTTGTCTTTAGCATCCGGACGCTTGGCGGATCGCTGGGCAGATGAACTGGCACGCTCTGCGACCTTGCGGATCAATGCGCCAACAGATCAACGCGCGGACCAGACTAAAGCAGCCCTGGATATTCTGGCACAGACGCCCGGCGTTGCCTCTGCGCGCGCGCTGTCTGTCGAAGAGCAGGTTGCTCTGCTGACCCCATGGTTTGGCCCGGATCTGCCATTGGACACCCTGCCGATCCCACAGCTGATCGAGGTCATTGCGGGCGAGCCCGGATACGATCTGGCCGGGTTGCGCTTGCGTCTGGTGGCCGAGGTCCCGGGCGCGGTGTTTGACGACCATACCCGCTGGCGCGAGCCGCTTGTTGATGCGGCCAATTCGCTGCGTCGGCTAGCACTGGTTTCGACCCTTTTGATCGGTGGTGCACTGGCTGGCATGATTACACTGGCCGCCAACGCGGCCTTGGCCGCAAATGCGCAGGTGATTGAAGTTTTGCGGTTGGTTGGGGCGCGGGACCGCTATATCGCTGGAGCGTTTGTACGCCGGTTTACGATGCGCGCGCTCATTGGGTCGGCCATTGGTGTTGGCATCGGGATGGGCGGTGTCATGCTGCTCCCCGAGGCCTCAAACGAGGGCGGCTTTTTAACCGGCCTTGGCTTTCAGGGCCTTGGCTGGGGCGTGCCCCTTTTGCTACCGCTGCTCAGCGGCGTCGTCGCCTTTTTTGCCACCTGGAACGCCGCGCGGCGCACGCTAAAGGAACTCACGTAATGGCCAACGCAATTCAATGGCTCCGTTCACTGGTGTTTGTGGTTGTCATCTATGCTTGGATGGCGATCCTGGGTATTTTGTTCTTCCCCTATGCCCTGTTGACGAAACGCGGCGCCCTCAGCGCGTGCAAGCTCTATGCCCGATCGGTGATCTGGATGGCCGGTTGGATGGTCGGCATCAAAGGCGAAGTGCGCGGCATCGTTCCCAAAGATGAGGTGATGATCGCGGCCAAACATCAGTCCTTTTTTGATATCCTGTTGATCTTTAACGCCATTCCCCATGGTAAGTTCATCATGAAGCGAGAGCTGCTGTGGACGCCCGTTATTGGCCTTTACGCCAAGCGCCTTGGCTGTATTCCAGTAGATCGCGGCAGAAAGGGAACCGCGATTGCCAAAATGGTCAAAGACGTCGCGACTGAATTCTCTGAGCCAGGCCAATTGGTGATCTATCCGCAGGGTACGCGGGTCGCGCCAGGGGCCAAGAAACCTTACAAGGTTGGCAGTGCCATTTTGTATGATGGCTTGGGCATGCCCTGTGTCCCTGTGGCCGCAAATGTTGGCGTGTTCTGGCCGCGGACTGGTATTATGCGAAAGCCCGGTCGGGCTGTTGTTGAGTTCCTTGACCCGATTGCCCCCGGAGTGCCCCGGTCTGACTTCATGGCCCAACTCGAACAGGCGATTGAAAGCCAGTCAAATTTGTTGATGAAAGAAGCAG
The DNA here is from genome assembly GCF_040365955.1 of Phaeobacter sp. NW0010-22. Lineage (NCBI taxonomy): Bacteria > Pseudomonadati > Pseudomonadota > Alphaproteobacteria > Rhodobacterales > Roseobacteraceae > Phaeobacter > Phaeobacter sp. NW0010-22. The sequence continues at coordinate 275,477 of NZ_BAABWT010000003.1, read as the reverse complement.
GGTTTGATCCCAGCTAACCCATCAAGAGGCGTGTTGGAGGATATGGCTAGATCTGACGTTACCTATTCAGATCGGTATCTTTCCAATATTTCGTACCGGTGGCGTTTGCATTCACGCGCCACCCTTTTTTGTCGAGCACAAAGAACGATCGACCATCGATAAATTGGACGGCTTCTGTGGTTCGGCTATCCCCTGTCATCGCTCCAGCGTTGGCAGAGGCATCGTAGCCATATTCAGTGAACGCATCAAAGTCGGCTTGGGTTTCGAACATGATCACAAACTGGCTTTCGAACCCGCCAATCCCAAACGCCGCCCCAACTCCGCCCGTTCCCATCTGCATATAGGTCCGTGCGCCGGCCTCTGTAGAAATGGCAACGCCACGACCATACCCGGCAGATAGCGGGAAAATGGTCAGGCTGCGAGTGTCAAAGGCAGCGTATCCCGCGCTGATGTCATACATATTGTTGGCATCTGGGTTTTCCGCGCGCAGGCGAGATATCACACCGTCAGCCATCGTATCCAATTTGGCACGCATAGCCTCGGGCGTCTCTTCCTCGCGCAACAGCTCGTTGGTAGATTTAATCGACTGATCGACCGCGTCCACGCCTTTGCCAACTGCATCTCCGACACTGTTCGCCCCGCGTTCAGCTGCGCTGACAGCACTATCCGCACCGCGCTTCACCTTGTCGAACAACCCCTCGGCAAAGGTGGGGCTGGCGAAACTAACGACAGCAGTCAGGATGAGGATGCGTTTCAATTCTCTTGCTCCCAGTGGTGTATGGCCTGTGCAGCGAACCGATGACACGCCGTATTGGCGATTGGCTATCAGCTCAAAAATCGCGTTAATCTGGATAAGACATATCAAGCTTTCCCAAAAAAAGAAGAGGCGACCAATTGGCCGCCTCTCATGAACCCGCGTAAAGGAGGGCGCTTTAGCTGTGAATTGCGCCATCACCACAGGCCAGAGCGGCCTCACGGACCGCCTCAGAATAGGTGGGGTGGGCGTGGCAGGTTAGCGCGATATCTTCGGCTGAGGCGCCGAATTCCATGGCAACACAGATTTCGTGGATTATGTCACCGGCACCCGGGCCGATGATGGAACAGCCCAGAATGCGATCTGTTTCCGCATCTACGACCAGTTTCACAAAGCCATCGCCCTGATGAACCGCTTTGGCGCGTGCGTTGCCCATGAACATAAACTTGCCGACCTTGATCTTACGACCCTCAGCCTTCAGCGCATCCTCGGTCTGACCAACCGTAGCGACCTCTGGGGCGGTGTAGACCACGCCGGGGATCACGCCATAGTTCACGTGCCCATGCTTGCCCGCGATGACTTCAGCGACGGCCATGCCTTCGTCTTCGGCCTTGTGCGCCAGCATCGGACCTTCGATTGCATCACCGATGGCGTAGATGCCCGGAATATTGGTCGCCCAATGTGCGTCGGTTGCAACCTGACCACGCTCGGTCATCTTAACACCCAACGCATCCAGACCCAGCCCATCAACATAGGGTTTACGGCCGGTTGCAACCAAGACCACATCGGCGTCGATGGTTTCGGCGTCGCCACCCTTTTTCAACTGATAGGTCACTTTGGCTTTGTTTTTGGCGGTTTCAACGCCCTGAACAGCCGCGCCCATGATGAATTTCAGGCCCTGCTTTTCCAAGATCCGCTTGAACGTGCGTTGTACGTCTTTGTCCATGCCGGGGCATACCGCATCCATGTATTCGACCACGGTCACTTCGGACCCAAGGCGCGCGTAAACCGACCCGAGTTCCAGACCGATAACACCGGCCCCGATCACAACCATCCGCTTGGGCACCTTGGGTAATTCCAAACCGCCGGTCGAGGTCACCACGATTTTTTCGTCCACCTCAACACCGGGCAACGACGACGATACCGACCCCGATGCAATCACGATATTCTTGGCCTCGTGCACATCGTCGCCAACCTGCACCTTGCCCGCTGCCGGGATCGAGGCCCAGCCTTTGATCCATTCGATCTTGTTCTTCTTGAACAGGAATTCGATACCGCCAGTGTTCTGGCTGATCACGTCGTCCTTATAGGCCTTCATCTGTGGCCAATCGACGGACGGGGTTTTCCCCTTCAGGCCCATGTCGGCAAAGTTATGCTCGGCTTCGTGCAGCATATGGCTGGCGTGCAGCAATGCCTTGGATGGGATACAGCCCACGTTCAGGCAGGTGCCGCCCAATGTTTCGCGGCCTTCGACCACGGCTGTTTTCAGACCCAGCTGTGCGCAGCGGATGGCTGATACATAGCCGCCAGGGCCTGCGCCGATGATGATGACGTCATATTGAGCCATTTCGGTCTCCTGTTTTTGGTCAGACATGTCAGCGTGACATGTATTAAAAGTCAGTGGATGGGCGTGGCGTCGTCCGTTGCCGCGCTTTTTCGGCAGACAAATAGCGTATCGTCCCACAACCCATGGGTTTCAATCTCTTCGGGTTTGAACAGGTCAGAGGGCGTCATGAGGGTGACATGCAGCCCATTGTTTGCGAGACGATCTGCCAGATCGCGGCCATAAACGCGCACGTGATCGAACTGTCCAAACCGCTTTTCTCGCTCCGCCGGATCCGTAACACTCGGGTCCTCGTCGGTTTCAGCGCTTTCCCGCTTGTAGGGGACCTGAACAAGGGCCGTTCCATTGGCGGACAAACTGCGCGACAGCTCTGCAATCGCCGCTTTGTCATCTGGAACGTGCTCCAAAACGTGCGAGCACATGATCAAATCAAACGATTCATCTGCACATGGGAGCGCGGTGATATCCCAGTGAAAATCAACCTTTGGCGCGCTGTAATCCGTTGTCGTCACATCAAGGGATGGCTGAGCATCCAACAACTGCAAGGTCGAAAAGTCAGGAGCAAACAACAGCGCTTTTGCCCGCTGCCCCGGAGCGGTTGGATAGGTTCGAAGGTATCTTGCCAAGATGCGCTGACGCGCGAGCGAGCCACAATACGGACAGGCATCACCACTGTCCTTTCGCCACGCAGAAAAGCTCTTGCCGCAACAGTCACATCGAACTGCGTTGCCAGAATACTGAACCAAACTCACCAGTCGGCGCAGGGATCGGTACATCTCTGACAGGACTGGAATGTGGCGATAGGGTGTAGACATTAGGTTGTCCTTATCAGCGATCGAAAAACAGGTGCGGTGTCCTGATCAGACCCCGCACCATTGTCGCTTACAGGTCCATCAACAGACGGCGTGGATCTTCCAGAGCTTCTTTGACACGCACCAAGAAGGTAACAGCGCCCTTACCGTCAACAATACGGTGATCGTAGCTCAGCGCCAGATACATCATCGGGCGGATCACAACCTGTCCATTGATTGCCATAGGGCGATCCTGGATCTTGTGCATGCCAAGGATGCCTGACTGTGGTGGGTTCAGGATCGGTGAAGACATCAACGACCCATACACACCGCCGTTCGAGATGGTGAATGTGCCGCCCTGCATTTCTGCCATCGACAGTTTGCCATCACGGGCGCGCTTGCCCTTTTCCGAGATCGCTTTTTCGATACCTGCAAAAGACATCGCATCGGCATCCCGGATCACTGGAACAACCAGACCTGATGGCGTACCCGCCGCAACACCCATGTGTACAAAGTTTTTATACACAACATCGGTGCCGTCGATCTCGGCGTTGACTTCAGGCACTTCTTTTAGGGCGTGACAGCAGGCTTTGGTGAAGAAGGACATAAAGCCCAAGCGGACGCCATGCTTTTTCTCAAACTGGTCTTTGTACTGATTCCGCAGCGCCATAACCTCGGTCATATCGACCTCGTTATAAGTGGTCAGCATCGCGGCAGTGTTCTGGCTGTCCTTCAGGCGCTTGGCAATGGTTTGACGCAGGCGGGTCATCTTCACCCGCTCTTCGCGCGCAGCATCATCTGCCGATACCGGGCCACGTGGGGCTTGGGCAACAGGGGCAGCGGGGGCCACAGCCACGGCGGCGGCACTGCCGGCTGCAACCGCGCGGGCCACATCGTCCTTCATGATCCGACCATCACGACCGGTGCCTGTTACGTTGGCGGCACTGATACCGGCCTCGGCCATTGCTTTTTCAGCCGAAGGGGCGTTCGCAACATCTCTACCAGATGCAGCAGCCGCTGCCGCAGGGGCAGCCACAGCAGGTGCTGCAGCAGCGCCAGAACCGGAAATCACACCGAGCTTGGCAGTTGCATCGACGGTTGCGCCTTCGGCAGCGGTGATTTCTGCCAGAACGCCAGCAACAGGGGCGGGCACTTCGACCGACACCTTGTCTGTTTCCAACTCACACAGCATTTCATCTTGTGCGACGGTATCACCTACGGCCTTGAACCAGGTCGAAACCGTGGCTTCGGTGACCGATTCACCTAAAGTGGGCACCATCACATCGGTGCTGCCACCCGCGGCTGCGGGTGCTTCGCTTGACGCGGCCGCAGGCGCTGGGGCAGGTGCGGCGCCTTCACCGGCAAGGATTGTTGCCAACAGAGCGTCAACACCTACGGTTTCACCTTCGGCGGCAACGATTTCACCCATGACACCAGCAGACGGTGAGGGGACCTCAACTGTTACCTTGTCAGTTTCCAGTTCACACAGCATTTCATCCACTGCCACTGCATCGCCGGGTTTCTTGAACCAGGTGGCAACCGTGGCTTCGGTCACGGATTCGCCAAGCGTGGGGACACGAACTTCGATTGTCATGTTTTAGTTTCCTTCGATGCTCAGCGCTTCGTTCACGAGCGCCGCTTGTTGTGCTTTGTGTTGGCTGGCCAGACCCGTTGCGGGCGAGGCAGAGGTGGCGCGTCCCACATAACGGGGACGCGAGTGTTTTGCGTCAATACGGCTCAGGACCCACTCGATGTTAGGTTCGATGAAGTGCCATGCGCCTTGGTTCTTGGGCTCTTCCTGACACCAGATGACTTCGGCGCCTTTGAACCGCTCAAGCTCGTTGATCAACGAGTGGGCCGGGAAGGGGTAGAACTGTTCGACACGCAGCAGATAGACGTCGTCAATGCCACGGGCATCGCGCTCTTCCAGCAGGTCATAGTAGACCTTGCCGGAACACATCACGACGCGCTTGATCTTGTCATCCGTAACCAGTTGCGTGTCAGAATTGCCTTTTTGCGCATCATCCCACAGAACTCGGTGGAAACTGGAACCGGTGGTGAAATCCTCGGCTGTGCTGACGGCCATCTTGTGACGCAGCAGGGACTTAGGTGTGACCAAGATCAGCGGCTTGCGGAAGGTCCGGTGCAACTGACGGCGCAAAATGTGGAAGTAGTTCGCAGGCGTTGTACAGTTTGCCACGATCCAGTTGTCCTGACCACACATCTGCAGGAACCGCTCCAGACGCGCGGACGAGTGTTCGGGGCCTTGGCCTTCGAACCCGTGCGGCAACAGACAGACCAAACCGGACATCCGCAACCATTTGCTTTCGCCCGAGCTGATGAACTGATCGAACATGATCTGCGCGCCGTTGGCGAAATCGCCAAACTGGGCTTCCCACAGAGTCAGGGCGTTAGGCTCAGCCAGTGAATAGCCATACTCAAAACCCAACACAGCATATTCAGACAGCATCGAGTCGATGACGTCATACTGCGACTGACCCGCGCGGATATTGTTCAGAGGGTAATAGCGTTCTTCGGTTTCCTGATTGATCAGTCCCGAATGACGCTGGCTAAATGTACCCCGTGTGGCGTCCTGCCCAGACAAACGTACCGGGTAGCCTTCGGTTAACAACGAGCCAAAGGCGAGCGCCTCGCCCGTGGCCCAGTCAAACCCTTTGCCTTCTTCAAACATCTTGCCGCGGGTTGCCAAAAGCCGGCCCACGGTTTTGTGCAGGGCAAACCCATCCGGTGCCCGGCTCAATGAGGTACCGATTTCTGTCAGAGTATCGGGCGAAATAGCGGTTTCGCCACGCACGTATTCTTCTTTGTTTTTGTCCAGGTGCGACCAGCGCCCATCCAGCCAGTCGGCTTTGTTGGGCTTATAGTCTTTTCCAGCTTCAAACTCATCGTTCAGATGGGCTTGGAATGCGGCCTTCATGTCCTCGATCTCGCCCTCGGGGATGAGGCCATCTTTGACCAGACGCTCGGTGTACAGCGACAGCGTGGTTTTGTGGGTCTTGATCCTTTTGTACATGATCGGGTTGGTGAACATGGGCTCGTCGCCCTCGTTGTGTCCAAACCGACGGTAGCAAAAGATGTCGATGACCACGTCTTTGTGGAACTTCTGACGGAATTCAGTGGCCACCTTGGCCGCATGAACAACCGCTTCGGGGTCATCACCGTTCACGTGGAAAATCGGCGCTTCGACCATCAGCGCGATATCTGTGGGATAAGGGCTCGACCGGCTGAAATGCGGCGCGGTGGTAAAGCCAATCTGGTTGTTGACCACGATGTGCATGGTACCGCCGGTTTTATGTCCTTTCAGACCCGACAGGCCAAAACCTTCGGCCACAACACCCTGACCCGCAAAGGCCGCATCACCATGCAACAGGATCGGCAGAACCTGCGTGCGATCCGTATCACCCAGTTGGTCCTGCTTGGCGCGGGCCTTGCCCAGAACCACAGGGTTTACCGCCTCAAGGTGGCTGGGGTTGGCAGTCAGCGAAAGGTGGACCGAGTTGTTGTCGAATTCACGATCGCTGGACGCGCCGAGGTGATATTTCACATCGCCTGATCCATCCACATCTTCGGGCTTAAAGCTGCCGCCCTGGAATTCGTTGAAAATGGCGCGATATGGTTTGCGCATCACGTTCGCCAGAACGCTTAGACGCCCACGGTGCGGCATGCCGATGATGATGTCGCGCACACCCAGATTGCCACCGCGTTTGATGATCTGCTCCATCGCGGGGATCAGGCTTTCGCCGCCATCCAGACCAAAACGTTTGGTGCCCATGTATTTCACATGCAGGAACTTTTCGAACCCTTCGGCCTCGACCATCTTGTTCAGGATCGCCTTGCGGCCCTCACGGGTGAACGAGATTTCTTTGCCGAACCCCTCGATTCGCTCTTTCAGCCAAGCAGCCTCTTCCGGGTTGGAAATATGCATGTACTGCAACGCAAAGGTGCCACAATAGGTGCGTTTTACGATCTCAACGATCTGCCGCATCGAGGCAACCTGCAGTCCCAGCACGTTGTCGATAAAGATCGGGCGATCCATGTCCGCTTCGGTAAAGCCATATGTCTTGGGGTCCAGCTCAGGATGCTTGGACCCTTCGCGCATGCCCAGTGGGTCCAGATCAGCAGCCAAATGGCCCCGGATCCTGTAGGCCCGGATGATCATAAGCGCGCGGATCGAATCCAGAACGGCCCGTTTGATGGCCTCATCGCTGACCTCAACACCTTTGCTTGCGGCTTTGTCGGCGATCTTTTTGCCAGCTGCTTTGGTCTCACCCGCAGGCCATTCGCCCGTCAGTGCAGCTGTCAGATCATCGCCCGGAACCGGTGGCCAGTCATTGCGCGCCCAAGAGGGGCCACTTGCCTCGGCCTTCACGTCCAGTTCTGCGTCTCCCATTTGTCTGAAAAACTCAGCCCAGGCGGCATCCACCGCATTTGGATCACCGGCGTATTGAGCATACAGTTGCTCAAGATACTCGGCGTTATGCCCTTGCATAAAGCTGGAGGCGTGGAACACGTCGTTGGGCGAATGTTCGGTCATGATTGTACCTCATATGGGTTGGGACCGTATTGGTTAGTACCCGGCTGGCTGGGGCGGGTGAGCCACCACAAAACCAACAGGGGAGAGACGATAAGAACGATCATCGTCGGGATCATCACAAGCAGCGTGGCCCGTGTGAACAAAAGATCCAGCGATCCGCCGGGGGCGAAGCTGGAGGCGACGCCAATGCCAAATACCATGACAAGGCCCGCACCAACCATCAGCAGGATCGGGAACAGGGCATAAAACCCGCTACGACCTGTGTCCTGCATGCGTCGCCATGCGACGGCCAGATGGGGAAAGAAAACGATAAGACCAACCAGACTTTGCACCGGTTGAGAAGACGTGGCTGTGATGGATTTCACGCCATTCGCCTCGGTCTCTACAACCTGTGTGAACAGCTGCCAGTCGATGAGACCAGCCAACGCATTCCACAGCACGATGAACAGGAAGAAAAACCAGTACTCAGAACGAGAGGCCCGCCCTGAAAACGAAAGGAATTTTGAGAAACACGTTCTGACGGCTTGCGAAAAGGTCATGTGATTCGATCTCCTCAAAAAAGTGCCCCGGACATCACGCCCGGGGCTCGGGTGTATTACCCGATCGCTTTCAGCACAGCTTCGCCCAGACCGGCGGGGCTTTCGGCCACGACGATACCAGCGGCTTGCATGGCTTCGATCTTATCTTCGGCGCCACCTTTGCCGCCGGCGACGATTGCGCCCGCGTGACCCATGCGACGGCCCGGAGGGGCGGTGCGGCCTGCGATGAAACCAGCCGTGGGCTTCCAACGGCCTTTTTTCTTTTCATCGGCTAGGAACTGTGCCGCTTCTTCTTCGGCCGAGCCACCGATTTCACCGATCATGATGATGGATTCGGTTTCGTCGTCCGCGAGGAACCACTCCAGCACGTCGATGTGCTCGGTGCCCTTGATCGGGTCGCCGCCAATGCCCACACAGGTGGACTGGCCCAGTCCTACGTCAGTTGTCTGTTTCACAGCTTCGTATGTAAGCGTACCTGAGCGTGAAACGACACCCACGCTCCCGCGTTTGTGAATGTGACCGGGCATAATGCCGATTTTGCAGGCGTCAGGCGTGATCACGCCGGGGCAGTTGGGGCCGATCAAACGCGATTTGGAACCTTCCAGTGCGCGCTGCACTTTCATCATGTCCAGAACCGGGATGCCTTCGGTGATACAAACGATCACTTCCATCTCGGCGTCAATCGCTTCGAGGATCGAATCCGCCGCAAAGGGGGGCGGAACATAGATGACGGACGCGTTCGCTTCGGTCACGTGCTTGGCTTCGTGGACCGAGTTGAAAACCGGCAGGTTCAGGTGGGTCATGCCACCTTTGCCGGGGGTCACACCACCAACCATCTTGGTGCCATAGGCGATGGCCTGTTCGGTGTGGAATGTACCCTGCGAGCCGGTCAGGCCCTGACAGATAACTTTGGTATTTTCGTCGATGAGGACTGCCATTTGGCGTTCTCCTTAATAAGTCTTCATGGGGGAAGGTGGGTAGTCACCCACCCCAGGATTAGCCTTTGACGGCCTTAACGATCTTTTCGGCACCATCTTTCAGGTTGTCCGCCGCGATCACATCCAGACCAGAGTTGTTGATGATGGCCTTGCCCTGCTCAACGTTGGTACCTTCTAGGCGCACAACCAGCGGAACTTTCAGACCAACCTCTTTCACTGCGGCAACAACGCCCTCGGCGATGACGTCACAGCGCATGATGCCACCAAAGATGTTGACTAAGATGCCTTTGACCTTGGAATCCGAGGTGATGATCTTGAACGCTTCGGTGACTTTTTCTTTGGTCGCGCCGCCACCTACGTCAAGGAAGTTGGCAGGCTCGGCACCGTACAGCTTGATGATGTCCATGGTGGCCATCGCCAGACCCGCACCGTTCACCATGCAGCCGATTTCACCGTCAAGCGTGATGTAGTTCAAATCGTATTTACTGGCTTCCAGCTCGTTTGGGTCTTCTTCGGTTTCGTCGCGCAGTTCCGCGATGTCCGCATGGCGGTACAGCGCGTTGCCGTCGAATGATACCTTGGCGTCCAGCACCTTGAGATCGCCGCCGTCGGTGACGATCAGCGGGTTGATCTCCAGCATTTCCATGTCTTTTTCCAGGAACGCTTTGTACAGGATGCCCATCAGCGCAACGCACTGCTTGACCAGCTTGCCTTCGAGACCCAGCGCAAATGCGATGCGGCGGCCGTGGAATGCCTGATACCCGGATGCAGGATCAACGCTGAAGCTCAGGATCTTTTCGGGGGTTGCGGCTGCAACCTCTTCAATATCCATGCCACCCTCGGTCGAGCATACGAAAGATACGCGGCTGGTTTGACGATCAACAAGCAGAGCCAGATACATTTCTGTCTCGATGCCGGAACCGTCTTCGATGTAGATGCGGTTGACCTGCTTGCCGACTGGGCCGGTCTGATGCGTGACCAATGTACGGCCCAGCATCTTCTTGGCTTCTTCGGCGGCTTCTTCTACCGACTTGGCAAGGCGGACACCGCCTTTTTCACCAGCGTCGGCTTCTTTGAAAGAACCTTTGCCCCGGCCACCTGCGTGGATCTGCGCTTTGACAACCCACAGTGGGCCGTCCATTTCACCAGCTGCGGTTTTTGCGTCTTCGGCCTTGAGAACGATGCGGCCGTCCGACACGGGCGCCCCATAGCTGCGAAGAAGCGCTTTGGCCTGGTATTCGTGGATGTTCATTGAAACTGTCCCGTCTGACTACGATTGCACCGATATAGGCGTGTCTAGGGCCAATCCTTAAAGGTTTTTTTGACGCAGTTGGGGAATTACACAGAGAATTGTCCATTTTGTGATCACACATTTTTAACGTGTGATCACAAAATGGAAAAATTCCAAAGTCTGGTGATTCGTTGAAACCCAACAGTCTTGCAATCGAAATACCGTGGGATGTTCACGTCAAATCATGTGCCGGGTGCGACTTTGACCTTCCGTAACGTCAGATATGTCACCGAGAAACAGTTACAACTTTATGACCCAGACACGAAAAAAGCCGCCGGGCGCGCCGACGGCTTTCTCTCAATCTCGTGGTTAGCGGCTTAGACCAGCGAGGGGTCGATCGCCTGACACGCTTCGATCAGGCCTTTGACAGCGTTGACCGAGTTGTCAAAGCCAGCCTGCTCTTCTTTGTTCAGTTTGATGTCGACAACACGCTCGACGCCACCGGCACCGATCACCGTTGGAACACCAACGTACATGCCTTTAACACCCAGCTCGCCGTCGCAATATGCGGCACAAGGCAAAACGCGCTTCTGGTCTTTCAGATAGGCTTCGGCCATTTCGATTGCCGATGTGGCAGGCGCGTAGAACGCGGAACCGGTTTTCAGCAGGCCAACGATTTCGGCGCCGCCATCACGGGTGCGTTGAACGATTGCGTCCAGTTTGTCCTGTGTGGTCCAGCCCATGTCGACCAGATCAGGCAATGGAATGCCTGCAACGGTCGAATAACGAACCGAAGGAACCATGGTGTCGCCGTGGCCGCCCAGAACAAACGCGGTAACGTCGCGCATGGACACGTTGAACTCTTCCGACAGGAAGTGTGCGAAACGTGCGGAATCCAGAACGCCAGCCATGCCGCAGACTTTGTGGTGGGGCAGGCCCGAGAACTCGCGCAGAGCCCAAACCATCGCGTCCAGCGGGTTGGTGATGCAGATAACAAATGCGTCGGGTGCGTGGGCTGCAATGCCTTCGCCAACCGATTTCATGACCTTAAGGTTGATGCCCAGCAGGTCATCACGGCTCATGCCGGGTTTGCGTGCAACACCTGCGGTTACGATGCAAACGTCTGCGCCGGCAATGTCAGCGTAATCGCTGGTGCCGGACATGTTGGCATCAAAGCCTTCGGACGGGCCGGATTCTGCGATATCCAGCGCCTTGCCCTGAGGCAGACCGTCTGCAATGTCGAACAGGACAACATCGCCCAATTCTTTTACAGCAGCGAGATGTGCAAGCGTGCCACCGATGTTACCTGCGCCGATAAGGGCGATCTTGGGTCTGGCCATTGGAAAGTACTCCGATCCGATGAAAATTTGCGCGTTTGCTAGTCGCTAATGCGTCATCGTGCAAGTCTTCTGCGACGCGGCATAGTTGCTTAGGTGTGCAGGTTGGGGTTGGTTGGTTGCGCTAAAGGCGTTAAGAATAAGGGTGTTACAGGGTGAGTGGATGCTAGAACTCAACTTATTGTTTTTCGCAGTTGCGATCCCCGCGACGGTTTTTGCGGGCGTTTCCAAGGGTGGGTTCGGCTCCGGAGCGGCGTTTGCATCCTCTGCGATTCTGGCAATTTTTCTTGAACCGGGGCAAGCGCTTGCTGTGATGTTGCCAGTTTTGATGATGATCGACGCGGCAACCCTGAAACCCTATTGGCGCAAATGGAGTTGGCCGGACGCGCGCTTGTTAATCTTGGGCGGACTGCCCGGTGTAGCTGCCGGAGCGTGGCTTTTTCGCGCGACAGATGCGGACCTGCTGCGGCTGCTGATCGGCGGAATTTCGGTGGCTTTTGTGGCGTGGCATCTGGCGCAATCTCGGGGCTGGATTAAACGTGTCACGCATCAACTGCCCGCCTGGGCCGGGCTGTTGGCCGGGGTTGTGACTGGCTTCACCAGTTTTGTCAGCCATGCAGGTGGCCCCCCGGCGGCGGTCTATCTGTTGTCGCAGGGGCTGGATAAATCGCGCTTTCAAGCCACCACCGTGATCACCTTTTGGGCGATCAATATTGCGAAATTCATTCCTTACGCGTTTCTCGGCATGTTTACCTTGCAAACCGCTTGGGCCAACGTGCTGCTTGCTCCTTTTGCGGTGCTTGGGGCCTGGCTGGGGGTCCGGGCGCATCGGTTGATGTCGGAACGGGTCTTTTTTGCCATCGCACACAGCTTGCTCACCCTGACGGGCCTTAAACTGATTTGGGATGCTTTGACATGATCCTCCGGCAGGCAACACAGTCCGATTATGCTAGGCTGCACGCGCTTTTTTCAGAACTGGTCGGAACGATTCCGGTGATTGACGGCCCACAAGGGCAGGCGCGGTTTGCCGAAATCCTCAACCATCCCGGCACGGAAATCATCGTGGCTGACGTTGCTGGTCAACCCGTTTCGACTGCCACGCTGCATGTAATGCCTAATATGACCTTTGGCGGACGCCCCTATGCGCTGATCGAAAATGTCGTCACACTAAAGGCCCATCAGGGCAGGGGGCTTGGACAGGCGGTCATGAAGCATGCCGCCGACCAGGCATGGGCCGCCAATTGCTATAAAATCATGCTTCTCACTGGTACGGCCCTAGGTGCACGCGGCTTTTACGAGAAGCTAGGATATGACGGCGACAGCAAACACGCCATGATCCTGCGCCGGGCACCGCAACGCCAACCGCTGCTTTGATCCCAAAAACCGCCCGCTCCCTTGGTATGAGGGAGGCGGGCAATCGCGCGCGGGGTCACTGCTCGACAGGCCTCACACGTCTTTACCGCCGGCTGGCAACAATTCGGCCAGTGTTTCAAAGGATTGCCCAGCAGCAATCAAGCACGACATGCCGTTGGGCAATGTCACGATAATGGTCCAGCTGCCCGTATCCGCCGAGGCAAAGACCTCCACAACCGACCCCTGTGCCGCCAACCCAATGCTCTGCCGGGTCTCGCCAAATTGATCGGTCAGTTTCGCCAAAACCGCCGGTCGTGGCGCGCAATTTTGTTCCTGTGCCTGTAGCTGCTGTGCCATCAGCAGACCAAACCCTAGGCTCAAGGCCATCGTATGTAGTGTCTTCATCATGGGTCTTACCCCTTTGCCCCTAGGCTGAGCGTACCCGGTCAGGCCCTCCAGACTTGCTCTGGTGCGCCGGGGAGACAGCCGATGTTGATCGTGTTAGCGGTTGGGTGAGTATCGGAGGGCCTTGCGCCGCGACCACCTGTCCAAATCTGACCCTTAGTAGCTTGCCCGCGTGACCCTGAAATGAGGTTAACCCGCCGTTCGGTGACCCCGCACCAGTCATCCTATGCACCCAAATGCTGCGTCGCGGCGATTTACCCTTGAACTTTCCGGCTAAAAATGCCCCTTTCTGCGCAACTTTATTACACGCAAGGAAATCGCCATGGACCCGCGCCAACGCCCGTACCGCTCTGTTCTCTACATCCCCGGCTCCAAGGAACGCGCCCTTGAAAAGGCGAAAACCCTGCCTGTGGACGCGATCATCTTTGATCTCGAAGACGCGGTTTCCGTCGATGAAAAAGAGAACGCCCGCGAAACGCTCAAGGCAGCGTTGGCGGCGGGTGGCTATGGCGACCGGATCAAGATCGTGCGCATCAACGGCTTTGACACCCCATGGGGCAAGGACGACGCAGCGGCCGTGTGTGAGATGGACGCCGACGTTGTTCTGTTGCCCAAGGTTGGCTCGACCGATGATTTGGACGCGCTCGCGGCCATCACAGGCGACCTGCCTATCTGGGCGATGATGGAAACGCCACGCGGCATGCTGAACGCGCCTTCGATTGCGGCACATCCCCTGATGGCTGGTTTTGTCATGGGCACCAATGATTTGGCGAAAGAGCTGCAAACCCGATTCCGCCCTGATCGTCTGCCACTCCAGACCTCACTGGGTCTCTGCCTGCTCGCCGCCAAAGCCGAGGGCCTGATCATCGTTGATGGCGTTTATAACGCCTTCAAAGACGACGAAGGTCTGCGCGCTGAATGTGAACAGGGCCGCGATATGGGCTTTGACGGCAAAACCCTGATCCATCCGGCACAGGTTGCCGTCACCAACGACGCCTTCGCTCCGTCCGACGCGGAAATCGATCTCGCCCGCCGCCAGATCGTGGCGTTCGAAGAAACCGAAGCCGCCGGTCAGGGCGTTGCGGTGGTCGACGGAAAGATCGTTGAAAACCTACACGTTGCCACCGCACGTGAAATTCTGGCAAAAGCAGAGGCAATATCAGCTTTGCAAGCGGGGTAAGCCAGCATGGGCTTTGGTCTTCTGATTCTCGGTGTGGTCCTATGGTGGGCCGCACATTTCTTTAAACGCGTCGCACCGGCGCAACGCGCTGCCATGGGCAATGCCGGCAAGGGCGCCGTCACGGCCGTTCTGCTGGTGTCCATCGTCCTGATGATCGTGGGCTATCGCGCCACGGATTTCATCCACATCTGGTCACCGCCCAGCTTTATGGTTCACATCAACAATCTGTTGGTGCTGATCGCGATCTGGATGATGAGCCCAGCCGCCAAAAAGGGCCTGCTGCTGAACAAGGTGCGCCATCCTATGCTGGCCGGGTTCAAGGCATGGGCCACCGCCCACCTGTTGGTGAATGGGGATCTGGCCTCGATCATCCTGTTTGGCGGATTGCTGGGCTGGGCCGTTGTGCAAGTTATCGTGATCAACAAATCAGAACCCAACTGGACCCCCGGCAAACCGGGAACCTTGGCCAAAGACGGCATGTTCTTTGTCGCCTCTATCGTTTTGATGGCGATAATCGGCTACATCCACGGGCTGGTCGGTCCGTCTCCATTCCCGATGTAAGGACAGCGTTATGCCCAAACTCTATCGCCTCCTCACCGAGGAAGACACATCCGCCTTCTGTCACAAAGTCAGCGAGGCGCTTTCTAAAGGCTGGGATCTCTACGGAGACCCCACCTATGCCTTTGACGGTATCAACAACGTCATGCGTTGCGGTCAGGCGGTCACCAAAGAGGTCGACGCCGAGTACACGCCGGACATGAAATTAGGACAACAGTAATGGCTAAAACCAACTCCGGCCGGTTTTTTGAAGACTACTCTATCGGTCAAATCCTGACTCATGCGGTGCCTCGTACCGTATCGGGCGGCGAACGTGCGCTTTATCACGCGCTGTATCCGGCCCGTCACGCGCTTTATTCTTCGAACAGCTTTGCACAGGCCTCGGGCCTGCCTGCCAGCCCGATTGATGATCTGGCCGCGTTCCATGTTGTCTTTGGTAAAACCGTCCCTGATGTGTCGTTGAACGCGGTTGCCAATCTTGGTTATGCCGAAGGGCGCTGGTTGCTGCCCGTCTACCCCGGCGACACGCTGCGCTCTGAATCCGAGGTGATTGGCCTCAAGCAGAATTCCAACGGCAAAACCGGTGTGGTCTATGTCCGCACTCGCGGGCTGAATCAGCGCGACGAAGTCGTGATGGAATACGTGCGCTGGGTGATGGTGCGCAAAAACAATCTGGATTCGCCTGCGCCTGAAACCGTTGTGCCAGATCTGAACAAAGTGGTTCCCGTGGACCAGCTGGCCATTCCTGCAGGCCTAGATTTCAGCAACTACAACTTTGATCTGGCCGGTGATCCGCACCGCTGGGGCGATTACGAGATCGGTGAACAGATCGACCACGTCGATGGCGTCACCATCGAAGAAGCCGAACACATGATCGCTACGCGCTTGTGGCAGAACACCGCCAAGGTGCATTTCGACCTGACCTTCCGCCCCGACGGGCGCCTGATCTATGGCGGTCACGTGATTTCCATGGCGCGCGCACTGTCCTTTAACGGTCTGGCCAATGCGCAGATGATCGTGGGCCTGAACGGCGGCGCCCATGCGAACCCGTGTTTCGCTGGCACCACGATCAAAGCTTGGACCGAAGTTCTGGACAAAGCAGACACCGACGCTCCCGGCGTTGGCGCGATTCGCCTGCGTTTGGTCGCGACCAAAGGCGGTGCACC
This sequence comes from Phaeobacter sp. NW0010-22, assembly GCF_040365955.1. NCBI lineage: Bacteria > Pseudomonadati > Pseudomonadota > Alphaproteobacteria > Rhodobacterales > Roseobacteraceae > Phaeobacter > Phaeobacter sp. NW0010-22. The sequence continues at coordinate 259,106 of NZ_BAABWT010000003.1, read as the reverse complement.
GTTTGAATTGAAAGACGAAAATGGCAAATACAAACCTGATGTCTTGCTTGATCTCGACTATTGGGCACTGATGCCACAATAATCAGACTGGGCCGGATCGATCATGATCCGGCCCATTTTTTATGGACGTTCACCATGCCGTTACGCCTCGCCACACTGTCTGATGCCCCCGGCTTGGCGGCCCTTTCCATCGAAGTTTGGCTGGGCACCTACATCAAAGACGGAGTCACCCCGTTTTTCGCCAGCTATGCGCTTGATGCTTTCACGGCCGAGCGGTTCACAAAGGTTTTGCAAGATCCCGACGAGCATATCCTTGTTTCTGAACGGGGGCAGGGGATTGATGGCTTTGTCCGCATCACCCAGAACAAACCGGCACCCGCACCGGGGTGTTCGGATGTCGAAATCTCCACACTTTATGTGCAGCCGCGCCACCACGGACACGGCACTGGTTTGGCCCTTCTTGATGCTGGTTTGCGGATCTGTGCCACCCTTGGGGCCACGTCCCCTTGGTTAACGACAAACTCTGAAAATACACCAGCGCTGGGCTTTTATCGGGCGCAAGGGTTCGAAACCATCGGGCAAACCCACTTTCGGATCGAGGATCAAGCCTACTTAAACGACGTCCTGACCCGGAAACTGACCCTTTCGTGAGGTGACATTAAGCAATCAGACGATACTCTGGTTGAATGTTACGGTCCCTGTTCCTCTCCGCGCTCTTTGTCCTCAGCGCTCCATTAGCCAAAGCCTGCGATCTGGCTCTGGCCTTGGCCGTCGATGTATCCGGCTCTGTTGATGCCAAAGAATTCCGCATTCAGATGGATGGACTGGCCGAAGGGCTGCGTGACCCCCTCGTGTCCGAGGCTTTGGTGCGCGGCAAAGCTCATCTGATGCTGGTGCAATGGACCGGCACATCGCGCCAACAGATCTCGCTCCCGTGGACCGGCATCACCTCCTTTTCCGACATTGATCGCTTCGCCGATCAAGTAGCCACAAGCCCCCGTGTTTGGCGCAACTTTTCCACCGCCATAGGCGAGGCGCTGTTGGTTACCATGGATGCTTTTGCGGACGCACCAGACTGCACCCGCAATCTCATTGACTTGTCCGGTGACGGTTTTTCCAATGAAGGGGTGGAACCGATCCGCCTCCACCCTGCGCTGCGTGCCAAAGGGATCACCGTCAACGCCATCGCGATTGAAGAGAGCGAACCGGAATTGACCGCCTACTTTTTTGAAAACGTCATCGTGGGTGAGGGGGCATTTGTCGTCTCTGCGACAGGTTTTGCAGATTACCCGTCACGAATCCGCAAAAAACTGCTGCGCGAAGTCACGCAACAGACAGCTGCATTGCAATGAGGCCAAGATTCGTGATCACAGGTCTCACCGAATGAAAGGCAGGGGTTTGGCGATCTATCGCTATTTTTGTGATCACAGCAAACAAAAGTGTGATCACATTTGATGCCAAACTGCCCTACCGCGCCAAAAAACCGCGCTTTTTAACCGTTGGGACAGGTGACACACCGAAAAAAAGCGGTAAAACCAAGCGCAGCCAACCGCAAAGGAGCCACCATGGCCGATGTTAATCGGGGCAACCGCCCACTTTCGCCGCACCTATCGATCTACCGTCCGCAAATGACGTCTTTCTCATCGATTATGGTCCGTCTTACCGGAATTGCGGCTCTGTTTTTGTTCGTACTGGTGGTTTGGTGGTTGCTTGCCGCCGCAACGTCCGAAAGCGCGTTCAACTTTATCGATGGTCTGCTGACCAGCTGGGTGGGCACCGTTGTGATGCTCGGCGCGGCTTGGGCGCTGTTCTATCACATGCTGGGGCGCTTGCGTCACCTCGTCTGGGATCTGGGCTACTGCCTGAATGTCGAAACGGCTGAGAAGCTGGGCGTTGGCATGTTCGTTATGGCCACGGTCCTGACCGTCGTCGCGGCACTTGTGGTATAAGGAGCGAAACCATGAAATATCTCACAGATCGCAAACGTGCCCAAGGTTTGGGTGCTGGGCGTCAGGGAACGCATCACCACTGGCAGATGATGGTCAGCTCGGCTGCGCTGGTTATCCTTGTTCCTCTTTTTGTCCTAACATTCGGCTACGGCTTGGGTGGCACCTACGAAGAAGTGCTCGCCTATTACAGCCAGCCCTTTCCGGCAATCGTATCGGGCCTGACCCTGATTGTGGTTGTCCTCCACCTCATGCACGAAGCGCAGGTCGCAATCGAAGATTACGTGCACGGTGTCGCAGAAAAACTGACCCTCATGGGAGTGGCCGGATTTTCCTACACGTTGATTGCCGTGGGTCTCTTCGCCCTCGCTAAGCTCGCCCTGTAATATGCGCGGTAAGGAATAAAACGATGACAGCTGCATATGAATATGAAACCCACGAATATGATGTCGTGGTTGTCGGGGCTGGCGGCGCAGGTTTGCGCGCCACACTCGGTATGGCGGAACAGGGCCTGCGCACTGCCTGCGTAACCAAAGTGTTCCCAACCCGCTCGCACACAGTTGCGGCACAGGGTGGCATTGCCGCCTCGCTGTCCAACATGGGTCCGGATCACTGGCAGTGGCACATGTATGACACCGTCAAAGGCTCTGACTGGTTGGGTGACACCGATGCGATGGAATACCTAGCGCGCGAAGCCCCCAAAGCGGTTTATGAACTGGAACACTACGGCGTGCCATTCTCGCGCACCGAAGAAGGCAAAATTTACCAGCGCCCCTTTGGTGGTCACACCACCGAATTTGGTGAAGGTCCCGCAGTACAGCGAACCTGTGCCGCTGCGGACCGGACCGGCCACGCGATCCTGCACACGCTTTATGGGCAGTCGCTCAAGAACAACGCTGAATTTTACGTTGAATATTTCGCTATCGACCTGATCATGTCCGAAGACGGCCAGTGTCAGGGTGTTGTCTGCTGGAAACTCGACGACGGCACCATGCACGTGTTCAACGCCAAGATGGTCGTTCTGGCCACCGGCGGTTACGGACGTGCCTATTTCTCGGCAACCTCGGCTCACACCTGCACCGGCGATGGTGGCGGTATGGTGGCGCGCGCAGGTCTCGCCCTGCAGGATATGGAGTTTGTTCAGTTCCACCCCACCGGCATCTACGGGTCAGGCTGCCTGATCACCGAAGGTGCACGCGGTGAGGGCGGCTATCTGACCAACTCCGAAGGCGAACGGTTCATGGAGCGTTACGCGCCCCAGTACAAAGACCTTGCGCCGCGTGACTACGTTTCACGCTCCATGACAATGGAAATCCGCGAAGGTCGCGGTGTTGGCAAAGACGGGGATCACATCCACCTGAACCTGTCACACCTGCCACCCGAAGCTCTGGCAGAACGCCTGCCGGGCATTTCGGAAAGCGCTAAGATCTTTGCCGGCGTTGACGTCAACAAAGAGCCGATCCCGGTTATCCCGACCGTGCACTACAACATGGGCGGCATTCCAACCAACTATTGGGGCGAAGTGATGAACCCCACCGCCGAAGACCAGAACAAAACCGTTCCCGGTCTGATGGCTGTTGGTGAAGCAGGCTGTGCCTCTGTGCATGGTGCCAACCGTCTGGGCTCGAACTCGCTGATCGATCTTGTGGTCTTTGGCCGCGCCGCTGCAATCCGCGCGGGCAAGGTTGTGGACGCCGAGGCGCCCAACCCTGTGCTGAACCAAGCCTCCGTAGATGCTGCGTTCGACCGGTTCGACAACCTGCGCAATGCCAATGGCAACGTGGCGACTGCCGAACTGCGCCTTGAGATGCAGAAAACCATGCAGGCAGACGCGGCCGTTTTCCGCACCGCCAAAACCATGGCCGAAGGCGTCGAAAAGATGACCGCAATCGCTGCCAAAATGGACGATCTCAAAGTCACCGACCGCTCGCTGGTCTGGAACAGTGATCTGATGGAAACACTGGAACTCGACAACCTGATGCCCAACGCCTTGGCCACCATCCACGGCGCCGAAGCACGCAAGGAATCTCGCGGGGCCCACGCCCACGAAGATTTCTCGACACGGGACGACGAAAACTGGCGGGTCCACACCATCAGCCGCGTCGACGGCAACAAGGTCGAACTGACCCACCGCCCCGTCGTGGTTGATCCCCTCACCACAGAAGAGCAAGGCGGCATCGCCCTAGCCAAAATCGCGCCCAAAGCGCGGACTTTCTAAGGAGAGAGAGCATGGTACAACTGACCCTCCCCAAGAACAGCCGCATCAAGGTTGGCAAAACCTGGCCTAAGCCGGAAGGTGCGACCAACATCCGTAAGTTCAGCATCTACCGCTGGAACCCGGATGACGGCAAAAACCCATCGGTCGACACGTATTTCCTCGATATGGATGCGTGCGGCCCGATGGTTCTGGATGCGCTGATCAAGATCAAGAACGAGATCGACCCGACGCTGACCTTCCGCCGGTCCTGCCGCGAAGGCATCTGTGGATCCTGCGCGATGAACATCGATGGCATCAACACGCTGGCCTGTATCTACGGCATGGATGAAATCAAGGGCGATGTGAAAATCTATCCGTTGCCCCACATGGAAGTTGTCAAGGATCTGATCCCTGACCTGACCCACTTCTATGCGCAGCATGCGTCGATCATGCCGTGGTTGGAAACCAAAACCAACCGCCCGGCCAAAGAGTGGAAGCAGTCGATTGAGGACCGCAAGAAACTGGATGGCCTGTATGAATGCGTGATGTGTGCGTCCTGCTCAACATCCTGCCCCAGCTACTGGTGGAACAGCGATCGCTACCTCGGCCCCGCGGCCCTGTTGCACGCTTACCGCTGGATCATCGACTCGCGCGATGAAGCAACAGGGGAGCGTCTGGACGAGCTCGAAGATCCCTTCAAGCTCTATCGCTGTCACACCATCATGAACTGCGCCAAAACCTGCCCCAAGGGTCTGAACCCGGCCAAGGCAATCGCTGAAATCAAACAAATGATGGTTGAACGCACAGTTTGAGTTAAATAGGGTCGGCACATCTTTAGATAGTAATAAGCTGTTTCCGTGCCGGCCCTTTCCGACCTAAAATCCATCTCTTCTCTGGCGAGCCGTGGTCTTGTTCTTGCGGGTCCCCAAAATGCGCCACTGTCCGACGGGTGCCAAGTTGCGATATGGGAAACAACTTCTAATAAAGTCAGGTTCAAGCTTCTCGAAGCTGATGGGTCTTTAGCAGGTTCAGCGCGTACTGTTGCCTCTTCAAGTGGCACCATTGGCGAGGCTGATGTGGCCGTGTTGTCGGATGGTGGCTTCATTATTTCCTATGTGCACGTGGAAAGCGGCAACAGCGAAATTCGCGCCATTCGTTATTCTGACACAGGCGCGCAGCTCGGGTCGGAAATGCGTCTGTTCACCCCTGCTTTGAAGAAAATGTTCTCCCCTCAAGTGGCGACGCTTGAAGATGGTGGTTTCGCTGTTGTTGCCAGGATGTACCAATCGAGTGGCGCAGAGCATTCTACCGTTCTTAAAACCTTTGATCTAGACGGCACGCCACGCGGAATTTTGGTTCAATTGGAGCAAAACACTGCAGGCATTCAGAAATTCCCAATGGTTCAAGCCCTTGAGAATGGAAACCTTATCGCAGTCCGGAGATGGCTCCGGAAATGCTCTGATGTCGCGGGTTTTCAACGCCAGTGGCGTCCCGCAAGGGAATGAAATTCGCATAAATCAATTCACGCGCGGCAATCAGGAAGAGGTGGCGATTACACGTCTAGGAGACGGCAGCCTGATCACCGTGTGGATGTCAGAAGGTCAAGATGGCAGCGAAGAAGGGATTGTAGCTCGTCAGTTGACAGCTGAGGGCGTTCCTCAGGGGAATGAGTTTGTCGTGAACGTGACCAGAGTCGGTGAGCAAAATCTCCCCTCGGTTGCGGCACTGAAGGACGGCGGCTTCATTGTTGCTTGGTCAAATGTTGACCCGAATCCAGATACAATGGCTCGCGAATACGATGCAGACCTGAATCTTGTCACTGGGGAAGTGCAGCTGACACCGAACAGCAGTACGGGGTTTCTCGGGCCAGAGCTCGTTTCGTTATCCAATGAGGGCGTTGGTGCGGTTTGGATGACGCTTCGTGTCTTGGGCTTTTTCCCGACGGTGGGGGCTGAAGTCCGAACCACAAGATCGGAGGTTCCTGTTTCGACAGACAACAACGACACTCTTACTTATGAGGGCGAAAGCTCTAACATCCTAGCACTCGGCGGCAACGACTGGATCACTCCGGGGGGCGGGTCCGACACGATCGACGGTGGCACTGGATTTGACATGGTTAGCTTTATCAACCAGTCGCAAGCCGTGCGTGTCGATCTGTCCACGGGGCGAGCGACCTCAGGAAATGGTGTTAATCTGCTCTCAAACATTGAAGGCATCACAGGGTCCTCGTTCGGCGATTACATCGTCGGAGACGACGGCAACAACCGCCTGCGTGGAGCCGGAAGCTATGACTGGTTTGTTGGATCCGAAGGGGCCGACTTCTATGATGGTGGCACTGGGCGTGACATGATCAGCTATGTCTCGTCTGACAGCGCTGTTCAGGTCAATCTGGAACGTGGTCGTGGCGGTGCAGGGCAAGCAGATGGCGACCGGTATCAAAACATCGAACGTGTCACTGGCTCTTCCTATCAGGACCATCTGACGGGCGATGCAGGGGACAATGATCTGCGAGGGTTGGGCAGCTATGACTGGCTTGTCGGCTCTGCTGGGCGCGACCGATATGATGGCGGGTCGGGTTTGGACATGATCAGCTATTCGGCGTCAACCTCAGCTGTATCGGTCTTCCTATCACAGGGGCGCGGTACTCAAGGCGACGCCGCGCGCAACAGCTACACCAGTGTAGAGCGCGTTACCGGCTAGTAGCTACGACGATACTCTGCACGGCGATGAAGGGAGAAATGTTCTTCGTGGCCTTTACGGCGAAGACACCCTGAGAGGAAACGGTGGGGTGGATCGCTTGGCCGGCGGCGGGTCAGATGACTTTCTGGATGGCGGTGCAGGCTGGGGTTACGCGATTTTCCAAGGCAACCGAGACGATTACAAGGTATCGACCCAAGGCGATCAGACAAGGGTGGAGCGCGTAACTTCCGGGAACGAAGGAACAGACACGCTGGTCAATATCGAAGTCATCCAATTCGCAGACGACTTCCTGTTCCTGTACGCCTTTTAGAACGCAACCTACGCCTCATCGCTTACGGTTTATTAAAATGAGAAATGGCAAGAAGCGCGTCATTTTTCCCCCTTGTCAATATCGACACAAAAGGCGAACACGCAGCATGACACGTCTGATTTGCGCGCAAGCGTGAATGCAGCGTGACCAAAAGCAGATCCCATCGCCACGGATCCCTCGTACGGGGCGGTGGGATCTCGCCCTTAACTTCCTTTCCCTTCCTCAATCCGCCTGACGATTGTCTAATGCCAGACAGCTGTATGAGCGAACGCCTCTTGCATCCGTGATCCCGCTCGTGCCCTGTGTGGGCAAAGAGGAGAAACGCGCATGATTTCACAATCAAACCCACCCGCCGACGCTGCAGAGCGGCGCGCCATTCAACCTGTTATTTGTTATCCCAACGACACGCTGCCCCCGGCAGATCTGGCGCTCTATCGCGCGGCTCGTGCAACGGCCACCAAAACGGACGAGATTCTTGTCCCCGCTCGGGACGCTCGGTGCTTTACTGTCCCCGCCGGACACTTCTTTCGTATCAGTTCAGTCGAGGGGCCGCAGGTGGGTGACCTCAACCTTTGGAACACAGATGACCTGACCGAGCGTTTCTATTCCGGGAAAACCCGTGCGCTGCATGGTACCCACATCACCACGGGCGAGCGGATGTGGAGCAGCTTCCCACATCTGCGACCCATGGCGACGATCATCGAAGACACGCTTGGATGGTATGGGATGGATGCCTTTGGCGGATCGGTGCACGATGTCATCGGGACCCGCTGCGATCCCTACACGGGCAATCTGCTCGCTGCTGGGACACAGTATCACTATTGCTGCCATTCCAACCTGACGCGCGCTTTGGCTGATCATATGGGGGTTCCATTGGCTGAGGCGGAGCCGCTGGTTCATGATGTCTTGAACGTCTTCATGTGCACAGGGTTCACCCGTGACACGGGGCAGTACTTTATGAAAGCTTCGCCTGTCCGTCCCGGTGATTATCTGGAGTTCTTTGCTGAGATCAACGTGACTGGCGGGCTCAGCGCGTGCCCGGGTGGGGATTGCTCCTCCGAGCACACCAGTGATGTGGCGTCTTGCCATCCGCTCTTAGTCGAAGTCTTCGCCCCCGCTGAGGGAGCATTGGGGAATTGGCAGACGCCCGGGGTAAATGGGTATGATCGCAGCCACGGGCGGTAACCTGCAACGCTCGGTATAGGTAGGGTAAATAAAACGGGCGGAGGATTAACCTCCGCCCGTTTTATTGTGAGTTTTATAAGTCGGTGCCGGGGGGTGCACAGGGGGTGCACAAAAGGTGCACGGACGTCACTCCCGGAAAGCTACCGGTCAGAATCGGTTAATCCTGATCGGCAAAGGCCGCTTCCAATGCGATTTCAACCATGTCACCAAAGCTGGATTCGCGTTGATCACTCGGAAGAGCTTCGCCGGTTAACAAATGATCCGAGACGGTTAACACCGCCAATGCCCGGCATTTGTAACGGGCCGCAAGAATGTAAAGCTCTGCCGCTTCCATCTCGACGCCCAAAATGCCGTGCCGCACCATTTGTTCGTTCAGATCAGGTCTCTCGTCATAAAACACATCCGAGGAATAGATCCCGCCCACATGAGTCGGGGTCCCTTTGGCTTGCGCGGCGTGAAATGCCTTGTGCAACAAACCATAGTCGGCGCTAGGGGCAAAATTCAATTCTTTGAATATTCCGCGTGACGGCGTGCTAAGGGTGCTTGCTGTCATTGCCAGGATAATATCCCGAACGCCGACATTCTCTTGCATTCCGCCACATGATCCAATTCGGATCAGCGTTTTCGCGCCATATTCTTTGATCAGCTCGTTTACATAGATAGAGAGTGAGGGCATCCCCATTCCGCTACCTTGAATTGTAACGCGGTGACCGTTCCAAAATCCGGTAAACCCAAGCATTCCCCGAACGTTGTTGACTTGCTGAACCTCGGTGAGAAAGGTTTCGGCAGCCCATTTCGCTCTATAGGGATCGCCCGGCAGCAGAACTGTTTCTGCGATTTGTCCGGTTTCTGCTCCGATGTGAATTGTCATTTTGAGACTTAATTCCGATTAGATTTCGAGATCGGTGATATCGGCGCCTGCGGCCAATGAATCGTGGATCCACTGTGGCTTGCGCCCGCGACCGGTCCAGGTCTGCTCAGGGTTGGCCGGATTGCGATATTTCGCAGCGGCTTTTGTACCCTTCGTGCTTTTTCTGTTGTCACCGGACAAATCAGCCAGGCTAAACCCATATTCGGCTGCCGCTTTTTCAACGGCTGCCAGGGCCTCCTGACGCTCACGCACTTCAGCCGCTTTCAACGCGTCTTCAACGCCTATTTGCAGTTCAAGTAACTCTTTGCGAGACATCTCGCTTAGATTCATACCCATCTTTTACTCCATTCTTTATCACAAACGCCAATTAATGCAGCGCTGATCGCGCTACATTAACGAAGTTTGAGACGCTTTTCAGCACCAATTTTCATTAGTGCACGGAGTTATTACTTATACTTCGGCTTTTTCCGCAACAAGTGAGACAATATCTTTCATTATTGCATTCAATTCAAAATCTTTTGGGGTATATACTTTTGCGATGCCCATGTTTTTTAGTTTTTCGGCGTCGTCATCGGGAATAATGCCACCTACGATAATTGGAATATGAGATAACCCGGCATTCTTCATTCTAATTGCGACATCTTCCACCAAAGGCAAATGGCTACCAGAAAGAATAGACAGCCCAACTACATGCGCTTCGTCTTCAACTGCGGCGTTCACAATTTCCTCGGGAGTCAGGCGGATACCCTCATAGGCGATATCCATGCCGCAATCCCGTGCTCGGAATGCAATTTGTTCAGCCCCATTCGAGTGGCCATCCAACCCTGGCTTACCAACAAGGAACTTCAGGCGCCGACCCAGTTTGTCGCTGACGGCATCCACGGAACCACGAATATCGTCGAGTCCTTCAGTTTTATTTGAAACGGACCCTGAAACACCCGTTGGTCCACGATATGTGCCATAGGCTTTGCGCATCTCTTCAGCCCACTCGCCAGTGGTCACACCTGCTTTTGCGGCTTTTATCGACGGTTGCATGATGTTCGTGCCGGTTTTGGCAGCATTACGAAGCGCGACCAGTGCAGCAGCGACTGCTGCGTCATCACGGGCAGCACGCCATTCGTTCAGGCGATCAATCTGCTCTTTTTCAGCGGCGGGATCGACGACCATGATGCCCCCGTCCTCGGTTTGCAGGGGAGACGCTTCGCCTTCTGTCCAGCGGTTTACACCAACGACCACAGTTTCATTCCGCTCAATACGATTCAGGCGTTCAGCGTTTGAATCGACGAGCCGGGACTTCATGTATTCGATCGATGCGACCGCACCACCCATGCCGTCTAGGTTGGCCAGCTCAGCGCGTGCGCCCTCTTTCAACTCTTCAACTTTGGCATCGACAGCTGGATTGCCATCAAACAGGTCGCCAAACTCAAGCAAGTCGGTTTCATAGGCCAGAATTTGCTGCATCCGCATCGACCACTGCTGATCCCAAGGGCGTGGCAAACCAAGTGCTTCGTTCCAAGCGGGCAGCTGAACCGCCCGTGCCCGTGCTTTTTTCGACAGGGTCACGGCCAGCATTTCAATCAAAATGCGATAAACATTATTTTCCGGCTGCTGTTCGGTCAAACCAAGCGAGTTCACCTGAACCCCATACCGGAACCGGCGCATTTTCGCATCGGTGATTCCATAGCGGGTCTCGCAGATCTCATCCCAAAGATCGACAAATGCGCGCATTTTGCACATTTCGGTGACAAAGCGGATGCCCGCATTCACAAAGAATGAGATCCGACCAACCAGCGTTGGGAAATCTTCGGCAGGAACGCGAGGACGCAGTTCATCCAGTACGGCCTGGGCCGTCGCCAAAGCAAAGGCCAATTCCTGTTCCGGTGTCGCTCCTGCCTCTTGCAGGTGATAGGAACAGACGTTCATCGGATTCCACTTAGGCACATTCGTATAGCAGAACTCGGCCACATCCGCGATCATCTTAAGCGATGGTTTGGGGGGGCAAATATAAGTGCCGCGAGACAGATATTCTTTGATCAGGTCGTTTTGCACGGTGCCCTGAAGCTTGGACACATCGGCACCCTGCTCTTCGGCAACGGCAATATACAGCGACAACAGCCAAGGCGCGGTCGCGTTGATTGTCATCGATGTGTTCATTTGCTCAAGCGGGATTTCGTCGAACAAGGCCCGCATGTCGCCCAGGTGAGATACAGGAACCCCAACTTTTCCCACTTCACCACGTGCCAATGTGTGGTCGCTGTCGTACCCGGTTTGAGTTGGCAGGTCGAAAGCCACTGAAAGGCCGGTTTGCCCTTTGGCCAAATTGCCACGGTAAAGAGCGTTAGACGCCTTGGCAGTAGAGTGACCGGCATATGTCCGGATCAACCAAGGGCGGTCTTTTTGCGACTGTGTCATGTTGGGCCTCGCGAGTCAGGGTGAGCAACAATATTTCAATGAGGGGTTCTAAAGCGCAATTTTCAGCGCGTGTCAATTCGCTGCGTTGCGGCAAATTCTGTCAGATGTGAATGGATTGTGGCTGACGGTGTTTGATGGCAGTTTGCGGCCATGTCGCAGACTATTGAACTTCCTCTCTGGCTCTTTGTTTTGATCGTGCTGTTTGCGACGGTCACTTTTGCGTCGCATTTTCTGTTCCCTTCTGTGCGATGGTTCTTTCGCCGCCGTTTAGAGCGTGCCGTGGCACGATTGAACACGCGTTTGGAGCGTCCGATCCAGCCATTCAAGTTGGCGCGACGCCACGACATGATCCAACGATTGATCTACGATCCACAGGTTGGGCATGCGGTGCAGGCGCACGCGCAATCAGAAGGTGTGCCAGAAGCCGTCGCCTTTGAAGAGGCCAAGCGGTACGCCCGTGAAATCGTTCCTTCATTTTCGGCGTTTGCATATTTCAGCTTTGCTATCCGGCTCGCGCGTTTTCTAAGCAATGCGTTTTATCATGTCCGCCTGAGCCACTTGGATGAGAATACGCTGCGCAATATTGACCCTAATGCCACCGTGGTTTTTGTCATGAACCACCGCAGCAATATGGATTATGTTCTGATCACCTACTTGGCGGCCCAACGATCGGCGCTGTCTTATGCGGTTGGGGAATGGGCGCGTGTCTGGCCACTTAGCCGGTTGATCCGGGCAATGGGGGCCTATTTTATTCGGCGTAAGTCTGGCAGCGAGCTCTACCGCCAAGTTTTGGCCAGTTACGTGCGCCATGCAACGGATGCCGGCGTGACACAGGCGATGTTCCCAGAGGGTGGGCTTAGTCTAACAGGGGCTTTGGGGCGGCCAAAATTGGGTCTGTTAAAATATATTGTGGATGGTGCTGATCCCGACGGGCGTGATGTGGTTTTTGTTCCTGTGGCCTTGAACTATGATCGGGTCTTGGAAGACACGACTTTGACGGCGGCTGCACATCGAAATGAACGTCGATTTAGGGCCCGTATCGGTGTTGTTATGCTTTGGATCGTCAAACAGTTGTTTCGGCGGATCGTTGGTCGCTATCACCGTCTTGGATACGCGGCAGTAAGTTTCGGAGATCCAGTATCTCTAAAGGGGTTTCGTGCTGAAAATGAGGGGGATGTCACTATTCCTCTGGCGCGTCATCTGATGGCAAATATCGGGGAGATCATCCCTGTTCTACCGATACCGCTAATCGCGTGGCTTGTGCTGCGGGATAATATGGCTATTTCGCGTAATGCCTTAGAGCGCCAAATGGAAGCTGTAGCGGCTGGGCTGGCTTCGAATGGGATCCACTTGTCCGCTGATGCGTTTATCGAGGCGCTGGACAGCAGCCTGATGCAGTTAAAACAGCGTGAAGTCCTGATCGAAGAGCAGGACATGTTCCGCGCAAACCCACAGCGCGTTGACTTGCTAAGGTATTACGCCGAGTCGGTCGATGATACTTTGAAGCAAATCACCTGAGAATTGCTGCGACAGCGAAGTATCTTTCTGCGACTGCTGGGTCATAAAGTTTCAAAAAAGAGATAAATGATGTTGCAATGTTGCGCGACAGTTCATATTCCATCCTCAGCGCCGCGATTCTGCATTGCGGCAAGAAACCTAGACATAGGAGGCTGACATGGCTTTGGACACCAACGGCGGTATCGCGTCGTACGAGGCACCTGAAAAAGATCTGTACGAGATGGGTGAAATCCCCCCAATGGGTTATGTCCCTAAGCAGATGTATGCTTGGGCTATCCGTAGAGAGCGCCACGGCGAACCAGATACTGCAATGTTGCAGGAAGTGGTGGATGTTCCTGTCTTGGACAGCCACGAAGTTCTCGTTCTGGTGATGGCTGCAGGCGTTAACTATAACGGTGTCTGGGCTGGCTTGGGTAAGCCGATTTCTCCGTTTGATGGCCACAAGGCTCCTTACCATATCGCAGGTTCGGATGCTGCCGGTATCGTTTGGGCCGTTGGATCCAAAGTGACCCGTTGGAAAGTTGGCGATGAAGTTGTCATTCACTGTAATCAGGATGATGGCGACGATGAAGAGTGCAACGGTGGCGATCCGATGTTCTCGACCAGCCAGCGGATTTGGGGGTATGAAACTCCTGATGGGTCCTTTGCGCAGTTCACCAATGTTCAGGCACAGCAGTTGATGCCACGTCCCAAGCACCTGACTTGGGAAGAAGCGGCCTGCTACACGCTGACACTTGCCACGGCATACCGGATGCTTTTCGGCCACGAGCCGCATGACCTGAAACCTGGTCAGAACGTTCTGGTTTGGGGCGCGTCGGGTGGTCTGGGATCTTATGCGATCCAGCTGATCAACACTGCAGGTGCAAACGCGATCGGTGTGATTTCGGACGAAAGCAAGCGTGACTTTGTTATGGGTCTAGGGGCCAAAGGCGTCTTGAACCGTAAGGATTTCAATTGCTGGGGGCAAATGCCCACCGTGAACACGCCGGAATACGGCGCCTGGTTCAAGGAAGCGCGTAAGTTCGGCGCAGCGATCTGGGAAATCACCGGCAAAGGCGTGAACGTCGACATGGTGTTCGAACACCCAGGTGAATCAACTTTCCCTGTGTCGACATTTGTCTGCAAAAAGGGTGGCATGGTTGTAATCTGCGCCGGGACCACCGGCTTTAACCTGACACTGGACGTGCGCTACATGTGGATGCACCAGAAGCGGTTGCAGGGCTCGCACTTTGCGCACCTCAAGCAAGCGGCATCCGCTAACAAGCTGATGCTAGAACGTCGTCTTGATCCTTGCATGTCCGAAGTATTTGCTTGGAACGATCTGCCCGAAGCACACATGAAAATGCTGCGGAACGAGCACAAACCCGGCAACATGTCCGTTCTGGTACAGGCGCCTAAGACTGGTCTGCGGACACTCGAAGAAGTTCTGGACGCACGCGGTTAACCATAACCGAAGTTTCTAGCTGACAAATACGCCCGCGAATCACCAATGTGGTTCGCGGGCGTTTTCGTTGGAACCGGGGCTTCTAGAGGTATCAATCAGTTAGAAATGCTGCCCTCACTGTTTATGGGGAGGGGAAAGAAGTGAATATTCGCAACCAATGGATGCATGCTATAGTTATGTTAACCTTTCGTTAACTGTTTCGGAGAGACTCTGATGCCACAAAATGAGTGGATACTGGACGTTCTGGCTGACCTCAAAACCTTCGCCTCGACGAATGGAATGAGGGTGCTCGCAGAGCAGCTTGATGACACCAAGCTGATTGCGGCCGCCGAGATAGCGTCCCAGAAAGAAGAGGCGCGTTCGCTGGGGCATGGGGAATCAAGTCAATTTGGAAAGCATACTGGAGGACTTGGACGCCACCAGCGCGCTTGAAGACCTTCAGGAGATCTCGGTTGCGTTACGGGACACCCTAAAGATAAACCACATTGTTTATCATTGGGTGGACAGCGCCGGGGATCAATACGGGTGTGGGACCTATTCAGACGACTGGGTTGAGCGATATGTAGAGCAAAACTACCATCGTACAGATCCGGTTATCTTGGGGTGTTTTCAACGTTTCCATCCTGTGGACTGGAAACGTATGGATTGGTCCACCAAAGCTGCCAAGGTGTTTTTAAAAGATGCATTGGATCACGGCGTTGGCAATCAAGGCTACTCGATCCCGATTCGGGGGCCCAAAGGGCAATTTGCACTGTTTACCGCGAACCATGTTTGTTCTGATGAAGAATGGGCAGAATTTACTCAGGCCTTTGGTCGCGATCTGATTTTGATCGCGCACTATTTCAACCGTAAGGCGTTAGAGTTTGAAACGAATCGACAGCCCGAACAATCCCGGTCTCTGTCACCTCGCGAAGTGGATGCTATGACCTTGTTGGCATTGGGCTATAACCGTGCTCAAATCGCTCACTCTTTATCGATTTCAGAGCACACGTTGCGCGTCTACATCGAAAGCGCCCGTTTCAAGCTTGGGGCTCTCAATACAACCCATGCGATTGCACGCGCTCTAAGCAGAGGTTTGATAGTGGTTTAAGGGGCGAACGCTGTCCTGACTAAAAATTAACCAATGTGCCGTACTCCTTTTGTTCTATCGCTGGACGACAAGGGGACACATTATGTTGCGTTACATTTATGCTGATGAACTGCACCAATATCCGGAACTGGCCAAGGCTATGTTTCAGGACCGCGCCGATCAATTCAAGACGCGTCTGGGGTGGGAAGTTTCTGTTGATGAGAATGGGGAAGAGCGGGATCAGTACGATGCGCTCAATCCGCTTTATGTGATTTGGGAAGAAGCAGACGGCAGCCACGGCGGATCGATGCGGTTCTTGCCGACGACTGGGCCGGTTATGGTCAATGAAATCTTCGGGCACCTCACGGGGGGATCGCCGATTTCCAGCCCGCTGATTTGGGAATGCACTCGATTTTGCCTAGCACGTGGTGCAGGATCACATGTCGCCGCTGCGCTGATGTTGGGGGGCGGTGAAATTATGACCGCGTTTGGCATTCGTCACTTTGCCGGTGTCTTTGATGCGCGCATGGTGCGTATCTACAAGGCGATTGGATCATCGCCTGAAATCCTGGGATCCGAGGGAACGGGACGTGATCGCATTTCTGTTGGATTGTGGGAATTCAGCCAAGAGGCACGTGATAAAGTGGCTGCCCGGGCAGGGGTATCACAAGAGCTGTCGCGCCTATGGTTCAACCGGGCTTTTGGCAGTGCCAGAGACAACCGCTTTGCAATGACCGGGTAAGACGAGAAAAGACACCTAGCTCTCTGGCAGTGTCCGGCGTGCCCCTGTAGGGTCGCGCCATGACCAATTCTCCTGTAGTTTTTTCCGATGATCAGGCCACTGCGTTTGACAGTGTCACTGAGATGCTTCGATTTGCCGGTGTGCATTTGGACGACGATGCGCTGCTTACGCCCCCTGCGGGCAGTAAGTCGGGCGTCATGGCCGTTATTGGGAAAGCGGGGTCTGGCAAAACCTTGCTTCTGGCTGAATTGTACAAGGCGCTGGAAGGGGCTGGTGTACAGATCGTTTCTGGGGACTACGAAAGCCGAAAAAAAAAAGATCGCAGGACGTTAGCGATTCTCGCTCCAACCAACAAAGCGGCTAGCGTCCTCAGGTTGCGTGGTGTACCCGCTACTACGATCCACCGAATTCTCTATACGCCAGTGTACGACCCGGAATATGAGCGGATCGCAGAATGGTTGGCAGGAAATGGTGACCGCCCTGAGATAGAGGGCCTTACTGACGAGGCATTAGATCGCGCTGCCGCCTTTTACGAAGGCAATAAGTCGATCCCGGGTGCACTCGCGATTGCCGGTCTGAGGGGGTCTGATTTCATCACAGGGTGGAAACGGCGGGACGAGCCGTTGGATATCGGTTTTGTTGATGAATCGTCGATGCTGGATGACCGCCAGTTTGATGATCTGAAAGAGATTTTCCCGACCCTTGTTGTGTTCGGAGATCCTGCTCAGCTAGCGCCGGTGAACCAGTCTGGATCAATGGTCTTTGATGACCTAGAGCCACCGCGTAAAATCGAGCTCAAGCGTATCCATCGGCAAGAGGCAGATAACCCGATTCTGGATTTGGCCCATGCACTTGCTGATCCTCAATTGGAGTTCCATCACTTCGAGAGGATGATTGAAGACACGGCCAAGCGTGACGACCGTGTCGTTTGGGGCCAAAGGGTCGAGGTCGACCTCATGGCGCGCAGTCCGGTCCTGGTTTGGCGCAACGCGACTCGTATTCGATTGATCAATGCCTTTCGCTCTGTTCACGGCGCACCAGCCGAAGAGCTGCTAGAAGGGGAACCCTTGATCTGTGACGGTATCGAATTGCCACTCAAGCATCGCAAGAAAAGGTTGGATCTAGAAGCCCGCGGCCTGATCAAAGGGGCACAGGTGGTCTATTTAGGACCGGGGCGCAAACCAGGGTTTTCTCGCTTGCATGTCATGGGCGCCGAAGATCCGCAGGTGAGCGCGGCCTCGATCGTCAAAATCGAAATGCCCGACGAAGAAGAACCTTTTATTCCCTTTGCTGCGCGCATGGGGGCGACCTTTTTGCATGGCGCCGCGGTGACAATTCACAAGGCGCAGGGCTCTCAATGGAATACGGTACAGGTCTTTGCCCCGGATATCTATGTAGCGGCCAAAATGGGGCGCGTAGAGGCGGGGCAGCCGCTGTGGAAACGTTTGGCCTATGTTGCAATCACGCGTGCACAAGAGCGGCTTATTTGGGTCGTGCGCAATCGCTTGTCCAAACCAACATATGGCTTGCAGGTTGATGATTTGAAGCAAGCCCCAGCCGCCGTGTTGACGTTGGAAGGAGAACAGGCATGAAAAGCATCATTGTGACTGGTGCCAGTTCCGGTATTGGGCGCGCAACCGCCGATTTGTTTCTGAAAGAGGGATGGGTCGTCGGCTTGTTGGCACGCCGCCAAAAGGTGTTGGAAGATATCGCCGTAGGCCATTCTAGGGCCGTGCCCTTGGTTGCTGACGTTACAGATCCAGAGGCGGTCACCAATGCGTTCTCATTGTTTCAGAGCCATGCAGGCCATCTGGATGTTTTGTTTAATAACGCGGGGATTTTTGCCCCGGGTGGAACGATTGATGAAATCGCGCTGGATGATTGGTTTCAGACCGTCAATGTGAACCTGAATGGTATGTTTCTGTCGGCCCGCGCTGCGTTTGGCATTATGCGGCGACAGACGCCTCAGGGCGGACGGATCATCAATAACGGCTCAATCGCGGCCCATGTGCCTCGCCCAAGCTCAATACACTATACCACAACCAAACACGCCATAACTGGCCTGACACGCAGCCTGTCGTTGGACGGTCGCCCCTTCAATGTCGCATGTGGGCAGATTGATATTGGGAATGCACGCACGCCAATGGTCGAAGGATTAAACGCTTCCGCCATTGCGCAAGGCGAAGAGCCGCAGCCGTCGATGGCGGTTGAGGATGCCGCGCGGTCCGTTCTTCACATGGCAAACCTACCGCTTGAGGCGAACGTGCAATTCATGACCGTTATGGCGACAACTATGCCGTATATCGGGCGGGGTTAGACCCCACCCAAATCAATCTTAGTTGCGGCGCAGCGCGCTGAAGACCGCAGAAGCCCCCCAGCCCGCAAAAATAGCGATGGCGAGAGACATCAGGCCATACCAGATAGGCTGTTGGCGAGACATGTTAAACAGGAACCGTTCCAACCCGACCTTGCGCACATCAATTGTCGTTTCATAGTTCGACACAATTTTGCCGTTCCGGGTGAGGAAAATACGGGTCAGGTAGTCGCCCTCGGTCAGATCTGCAGGCATGTCGATCCGGGTGCGAAACAGGGTTTGTTGATCCAGTGCAACTTGCCCTTCGAGCAATTGGTACAGATTCTTTTCTTGGCGGATCCGAATAACCGCTTCGGTAAAGCGACCCGCATCGATGATTCCTGCAGGGGCCCCAACTGAACGAATGGCCCGGTCAATTGTCACTTTTTCGCGCAGATCTTCGGTCTCGCTCAGGACCTGAGCGATGGGACCCGTGGTTGCAACCGCGTAAAAGCTGGGCGCGGAATCGACTTCCAATGCTTCGGTGTTGACCCAAATGCCAAACTTTTTCTCTTTGCTGCGTACAACAACTGGTTCGGATGGGCCGGCGATGGTCATCACCACCTCCAGGGGTTCAGCGGTGTTGATCGCTTCTTCGCGCTTTACCGCCCCAAAAATGAGGATCTCAGAGCCATCAAAGCTTGTCGTAATGGCAACGTTATCCTTGCTAAGGCCCAGAACAACTTCTTCACTCTGGGCTGCAACGGGCGCGGTGAGCATCATAAGTGCACAAATCAAACGGCGCATGATCAGTGTCCCCCAGCGGCGCCAAGCGAATAGAGCTCGGCGGGTTGCAACAACAGATCAAGGGCAAGTTTGCCGCAGACGGCGAGGACCATCAGGGCCAATAGGACGCGCAATTGCTCGGCCTTAAGTTTGACACCAATTCTAGTGCCGATCTGAGCGCCAATAACGCCGCCGACAAGCAACAGCACAGCCAGAACCACATCGACTGTAAAGTTCGTGGTGGCGTGCAACATGGTGGTGAACGCGGTGACAAAAATGATCTGGAACAGCGATGTCCCAACAACCACTTTGGTTGGCATGCCCAGGATATAGATCATTGCTGGCACCATCACAAAGCCGCCGCCGACACCCATGATCGCGGCCAATACACCAACGACAAGTCCAACGATGATTGGTGGCAGGACCGAGATGTACAAGCCCGAGGTGCGAAAGCGCATTTTGAATGGCAGGGCGTGTACCCAGCTGCGCTGACGCCGCTTTGCGGGGGCACCACCAGCCGCGCCGCGTGACTTGCGAATTGCGTTGACGCTTTCGATGAACATAAGCCCACCGATGACACCAAGGAAGCCAACATAGCAAAGTTTGACCAGCAGATCGACCTGGCCAAGGCTTTTCAAGTGGTTAAAGACGACAACACCAAGGGCGGCCCCGGCGAGACCGCCGATAAGAAGGACAAACCCCATCCTGAAATCAACGGTTTTTCGTCGAAAATGCGCAAGCACGCCGGAAAACGAAGATGCAACAATCTGGTTGGCTTCGGTGGCAACAGCGACAGCGGGCGGAATGCCGATGAAGAACAGGAGGGGCGTCATAAGAAACCCCCCGCCGACACCAAACATGCCCGAAAGGATCCCGACCAACCCGCCAAGTCCTAACAAAAGGAACGCATTGACGGAGACTTCAGCTATGGGGAGGTAAATTTGCATAGTCTCTGTTAGACCGTAGCGGCACCCAAAATCAACTCTGGATGCCGCTCTGCAGAAATCAGGACTGACTTCTGGGTCTAAACTGGACTTATTATCGTTCTTTCACGTAGGGATCGCCGCCTGCGCGTGGTGGAATTGCCTTGCCGACAAAGCCCGCAAGGATCACCACGGTCAGGATATAAGGCAGCGCATCCATCACCTGCACGGGAATCACCACGCCACCCAGATCGATATTCTGGAACCGCAACGCGACGGCCTGCAACAAGCCAAACAGCAGGCAGGCCCACATGGCCTGCCACGGGCGCCATTTGGCAAAGATCAATGCCGCAAGTGCGATGAAGCCACGCCCAGCTGTCATGTCTTTGACAAAACCTGCTTGCAACGCAGTGGCCAGATAAGCCCCGGCAATGCCACAGAGCAGTCCACAGATCGCTACCGCAGCATAGCGCAGTCCAACGACGGAAACGCCAGCTGTGTCGACAGCTGCCGGATTTTCGCCAACGGCGCGCAACCGCAGCCCAAACCGGGTTCGATACAAGATCCACCATGTTGCGGGGACGGCCAGAAAGGCAAAATAGACCAAGATCGAATGCCCAGATAGCAGTTCCGAATAAATCGGCCCCAAGACGGGCACCTCTGCCAGGCTTTCAGCAAACGGAAGGGTGATCGCGTTAAAGCGCCCTCCACCCATCAACGACGGCGTTCTGCCGCCTTGCTGAAACCAGTCTTGCGCGATCAGGACAGTTAAACCCGCCGCCAAAAAGTTGATCGCGACGCCTGAGATCAATTGATTGCCCCTAAAGGTGATCGAGGCCAACCCGTGCAGTCCGCTCAGAGCCAATGAGGACGCGATTCCTGCGAGCAGGCCCAGCCAGACCGACCCTGTCACAGCGGCGACCGCGGCTGAGAAAAATGCCGCCATCAACATCTTGCCCTCAAGGCCGATGTCAAAGATGCCCGCTCGCTCGGAATAGAGTCCAGCTAGACAGGCAAGCAGCAGTGGGGTTGCGAGGCGTACGGTGCTGTCCAGCACTTGGATTAGGGTCAGGAAATCCATCATGCTTTTCCTTTCCGCAGCACCAGAAAGATTTTTTCAAGCGGCATTCGAACCATATTGTCCAGCGCACCTGTGAACAGGATGACCAAGGCTTGGATCACAACGATCAACTCACGTGGGATCTTGGTCCACAGAGCCAGTTCGGCGCCCCCTTGGTACAGAAATCCAAACAAAAGCGCGGCCAGAAATACACCAAACGGATGATTGCGCCCCATCAGCGCCACAGCGATTCCGATAAACCCAGCGCCCTCGGTCGAGTTCAGAACCAACCGCTCTGCTTCACCCATCACGTTATTGGTCGCCATCATTCCGGCCAAAGCACCAGAAATCAGCATCGCAACGACGATGATTTTGACAGAGGAGATACCAGCGTAGCGTGCCGCGGGTTCTGATTTGCCAAAAGCACGAATTTCATAGCCTAGGGACGTGCGCCAGATCAGGGCCCAGATCACCACACAAGCACCGATCGCAACCAACAAGCTCACGTTTGCAGGCGCTGCTTTGGAAAAGCTGATACCGATTGGGGCCAACAACTCGTGCAGGTTGGGCAGGTGCACCGCCTCCGGGAACCGTGCTGATGCAGGGTCCATAGACCCTTTGGGCCGGAGCACATTGACCAATACGTAGTTGAGCACAGCTGCTGCGATAAAGTTGAACATGATCGTCGTGATCACGATATGGCTGCCGCGTTTAGCTTGCAGATATGCTGGTATAAGGGCCCAGGCCGCGCCGAACAAACCTGCCCCAAGGGCGGCAAAGATCAAAGCCAAAGACCAATGTGGCCAGGGGATCAGCAAACAGATCAGCGCGACACCCAAGCCACCCAACATGGCTTGGCCTTCACCACCGATGTTGAACAATCCGGCATGGGCGGCGACGGCGACGGCCAAGCCCGTGAACATAAAGTTGGTGGCATAATAAAGGGTATAACCCCATCCATACGTGGACCCCAAAGCGCCAGATACCATCAATTTGACGGCAGCAATCGGGTCTTCTCCGATGGCTAGAATCACAAGCGCGGATAAGGCGGCGGCCAGAATAAGGCTGATCACTGGGATCAGGATTACATCGGCCCATTTTGGCATTTTTTCCATGGCTTAGGCGACCTCCCCGGTAACTCCGGCCATCATCAAGCCTAGTTCTTTTTCGTTCGTTTCTTGGGGCAATCGTTCGCCCATGATATGTCCATCAAACATCACCGCGATCCGATCCGAGAGTGAAAATATCTCCTCCAATTCGACCGAAACCAATAGGATGGCTTTGCCTTGATCCCTCAGGGCGACGATTTGCTTGTGGATGAATTCAATGGCGCCAATGTCGACACCACGTGTCGGTTGTCCTACGAGCAGCAGATTTGGATTGCGCTCAATTTCACGGGCCACCACGATCTTTTGCTGGTTCCCGCCTGAGAAGTTCTTGGCGGCAAGCCAACCATCTGCCGGGCGCACATCGAATTTCTCGATTTTGCGTTCGGTGTCTGCACGCAGGGCTGCGTTGTTCATGAACAGGCCGTTCCGATAAGCCGGGTCATGATGATAGCCAAAGGCGACGTTTTCCCAAGCGTGAAAATCCATGATCAGACCTTCGCGCTGGCGGTCTTCGGGGACGTGGGCCACGTGTTGGGCCCGCCGCGCTTGTCCATCCGATCCCGGACCGCTCAGCGCCAGAGGCTCGCCATTTAGCTTGATCAGCCCTGCGCCAGTGCGCATGCCACCCAGAACTTCAAGCAATTCGGATTGCCCATTGCCTGCAACGCCCGCAATGCCAACGATTTCGCCCGCATTTACCGTCAGGTCGATGCCTTTGACGCGTTCTACACCTTGTTCATCAACAACCCTTAGGTTTTCGATTTCAAGCACGGGCTTGCCGGGTTTTGCCGGAACTTTGTCGACCTGCAACAGAACCTTACGACCCACCATCAGCTCTGCTAGATGCTGGGGGCTGGTTTCAGCAGTCTTGACCGTCGCAGTCATCTGGCCGCGCCGCATGACAGAAACGGTGTCCGTGGCTTCCATGATCTCACGCAGTTTGTGCGTGATCAGGATGATCGTTTTACCCTCTTCGCGCAGTCGATGCAGGATGCGGAACAACTGGTCGGCCTCGGCGGGGGTCAAAACGCCGGTGGGTTCGTCGAGGATTAGAATATCAGCCTGACGATACAAGGCCTTTAGAATCTCAACACGCTGCTGCATGCCAACACCGATTTGATCGATTTGGGCATCAGGGTCCACGTTGAGCTCGTATTCTTTGGCCAGTTCTTTCAGGATCTTTCGGGCCTTGCCAAGGGATGGCTTGAGCAATGCACCATCTTCGGCACCTAGGATAATATTTTCCAGAACTGTAAAGTTTTCAACCAGCTTGAAATGCTGAAACACCATCCCGATACCCGCAGTGATGGCCGCTTGGCTGTCAGGGATTTCGGTTTTGGTGCCGTTGATCCAGATCTCACCTTTATCGGCTTTGTAGAAACCGTAAAGGATACTCATCAGCGTGGATTTGCCCGCGCCGTTTTCACCGATGATCCCATGGATGGTCCCGGGGGCGACGCTGATAGAGATGTCTTTGTTTGCTTGTACTGGCCCAAAGGATTTGGAAATCCCTTTAAGCTCAATTGCGGGGATGGTCATGTTTAGTCCTCAATAACCGAGAGGGGCGCATCAGCTTGTTTGAAATCTGCCAATAGTTGGTCCAACAGGCTGACGAAAATGCGCAGGTAGTGTACAAGGACGCCCTTTGGGACGCCCTTGTACAGGGATTAAATCAGAACTTCACCGCTGGGCAGCTATCGTTTTCATAGTAGCTGACAACTTTCAGATCACCGCTGATGATTTTTTCACGCGCCGCGTCAACTGCCGCTTTCATGTCGGCCGAAACCAATGCAGCGTTGTTGTCGTCCAGAGCGTAGCCAACACCGTCTTCTGCCAGACCCATCGTGAATACACCTGTTTCCACCTCTGTGCCTGCCTTCATGGCGTCATAGACCGCGACATCAACACGCTTGAGCATCGAAGTCAGAACTTTGCCCGGGTGCAGGTGGTTCTGGTTGCTGTCAACGCCGATGGACAGGATGCCTTCGTCAGCGGCGGTTTGCAAAACGCCAACGCCCGTGCCGCCCGCCGCAGCAAAGACAACATCAGCGCCTTGGCTGATCTGTGCTTTTGTCAGCTCAGAGCCCTTTACCGGGTCATTCCACGCCGCAGGGGTCGTGCCTGTCATGTTCGCAACGATATTGATGTCAGGATTGACCGCTTTGGCACCTTGCGCATAGCCACAGCCAAAATGGCGGATCAGAGGGATGTCCATGCCGCCGACAAAGCCGACCGTACCGGATTTCGAAGCCGCAGCAGCCATCATGCCGACAAGGTAAGACCCTTCGTGCTCAGCAAAGGCGATTTGGCGAATGTTGGGTGTGTCCAACCAATTCACGTCCACCGCGACAAATTTGGTGTCCGGATAATCTGGCGCAACGGCGCTGAGCGGATCAGCCATCGCAAAACCCATGGTGATCACGGGGTTGGCACCAGCTTCGGCAAAACGGCGCAGCGCCTGTTCGCGCTGTGCTTCGGATTGCAGTTCGATCTCGCGGAAGGTGCCGCCGGTTTCTTCGGCCCAACGTGTGGCGCCGCCAAATGCCGCTTCGTTAAACGATTTGTCGAATTTCCCACCCAGATCAAAGATCAGCGCGGGTTCGGCCAGAGCAGCACCAGCTGTCAGTGCAACAGAGGCTGCGGCACCCATCAGGGATTTCATGAGGGTCATTGTCGTCTCCCATAGATTTTTTATATTGGCCCGGCCGTCCAAAGGGGTATACCACCATAGATACGGGCAGAGCAGTTTAGATGCTGGCAATTAAGGCCGGAGCCAGTGCAAAGCGTCAACCGCTTTTTTGACCGAATGGTCCGAGTTTTCCAAGTTTGCCCTTAGGGTAACCTACGTTCCAAGACGATTGCGTCCACTGGGTCAGCGCCCTGACGCTGATAGTAGCCGCGCCGTTGACCGCACGGCGTGTATCCCTGGTTTTCATAAAGGGCGATGGCCGCAGGATTATCCGCAGCAACTTCAAGGAACGCCCGAGTCGCCCCTCGCTTCACAGCTTCACCCTGCCAGATGTCCATACAGTGACGCGCCAAGCCTTTGCGTTGATGTGCCGGTTGTGTCGCGATGGTCAAAAGTTCAGCTTCGCCTGCAATTGTCTGCACCAAGGCAAAGCATCGGGAATCACCGCAAGCGAACGTGAATGCATTGGCCAGAAGATCTGCGAACTCTTCTGCGCTCCAAGGACGGGATTGGTCAAAGGCG
Source organism: Phaeobacter sp. NW0010-22 (assembly GCF_040365955.1). Taxonomy (NCBI): domain Bacteria; kingdom Pseudomonadati; phylum Pseudomonadota; class Alphaproteobacteria; order Rhodobacterales; family Roseobacteraceae; genus Phaeobacter; species Phaeobacter sp. NW0010-22. The sequence goes on along the minus strand of NZ_BAABWT010000003.1, from coordinate 233,330 downwards.
GCCGCGTGACAGGCCGCCATGTCCTCTGGTGTCATGCGTCAAGCAATGTTGGGGGCACATCTCGCGACGGTGCTGCATCTGCAGGACGCACATAAAGCGGGGCAGGGGCCTCGTCTGTGTCTTCCCACGAAACAGCGGCAATGCGGGCGATTGCCTGGATCATGTCCGGTGCGGATTCGGTGAAATACAGTGATCCCAGGGCTTCTGCCTCGGCGCGGGGCATCAATGCTGGGTCCTGATCCGGGGCCTCGACATAGACTTGGTCGCGCGGTGCAGGAATTGCGGGCAATTGATCATCCTCGGCTCCAAGAGCCGCAACCTCAAACCCACTGACACCCACTGCCGGGATCTCTAACCCTAAGGCTAGTCCACGTGCCGCAGAAACGGAAATGCGTATGCCGGTAAAATTCCCCGGCCCGATGCCAACACCCAGTGCTGTCAAATCTTTCCACTTTAGATCGGCTTCAGTCAGAATCTCTTCGAGAAGGGGCATCAGGCGTTCGGCCTGCCCTATGGACATTTCTTCGACGCGCGTGGTGACAATCTCATCTCCGCGTAACAAAGCGGCCGCGCAATGCGCGGCCGATGTGTCGAATGCCAGAATGATTTGATCAGACTGCAACGGGACGCACCTCGGTCACTTCGGGGATGTAGTGACGCAACAGGTTTTCAATTCCCATTTTCAACGTCAGGGTCGAAGACGGACAGCCTGCGCAAGCACCTTGCATGTGCAGGTAGACGACGCCGCGATCAAAGCCGTGAAAGGTAATGTCGCCGCCGTCTTGGGCCACGGCAGGACGCACGCGGCTGTCCAGAAGTTCTTTGATTTGGCCAACGATTTCAGCATCTTCACCAGTATGTTCAGCATGTCCGGAACTAGTTTCCGCATCATCCGCCATCAAGGCCTGACCGGATTGGTAATGCTCCATGACGGCGCCCAATATCGCAGGCTTGATATGGTCCCATTCAACGGTGTCTGTTTTGGTCACGGTTACAAAGTCATTGCCAAAGAACACGCCAGCAACGCCGTTTACCGCAAAGATGCGAGTCGCCAGCGGGGATGCCGCAGCCGCGTCTGAGGTTGGGAAATCAGCAGTTCCAACTTCCATGACAGTCTGTCCGGGCAGGAATTTCAAAGTTGCTGGGTTTGGCGTAGATTCGGTCTGGATGAACATGTGAGTCTCCGTGATGCTTGGTATTGATATGCGGCCAAGACCTCAGGAAGTCAATAATTGGAACGGTTCTAAATTGACGCCGCCCAGTTCAAGGCCTCATCGAGGCGGTCATCACCCCAAAACAATTCCCCACCTGCGACAAAGCTGGGCGCGCCGAACAGATCCAGCGCCTGTGCCTTTGCGGTTTGTTCAAACAGGGCGGTTTTGATTGCTGGAGCAGTGGCTCGGGTCATCAGATCGGGTGACAAACCAGCCTCAGCCCAACATTGGGCCAATACAGCTGAATCAGAGATATCCTGACCTAAACAAAACTCCGAAACATAAACTGATCTCACAAATGCCGCTGCGGCACCGGCATCCCGTGCCACCAAGGCCAACCGTGCCGCTTTCAGTCCGTTTTGCGGAAAGGGATCAGGAGGATGGAATTGCAGCCCGCGAGAAATACAGAGCCGTTCCATATCCCGCCACATATATCGGCCTTTAGCGGGATAAAGGTTGAACGGAGAAGTCGTCCAGCCCTGTGCCGCAAAGATGGGCCCCAAGAGAAAAGGCTGCCACTCAACGGTTATTCCGCGTGCTGTCGCAGCCTCTTCGATGCGCATGGCGCTGAGAAAAGAATAGGTCGAGGCGAATTCGAACCAGAATTGAAGACGCCCAGCCATTGTCCGCCCTCAGGTGATCGCTTCCAGCTGTTCCTTGCTCAGATCGCCCGGAACAATGGTAAAGGGAATCGGCAGCGACCCAGAAGCACGGCTAAGTTGTGTGATCAACGGCCCGGGGCCTTTTTTGTCTGTTCCAGCGCCCAGAACAAGAACGCCGATTTCTTTGTCTTCCTGAACCTGAGCGATGATTTCAGAGACGGCCTCACCCTCTCGAATAATCAGTTCAGGCTCGATCTGTTGTTTGTCGCGCATCCACTTGGCAAAAACTTCGAAATGGGCATGTATTCGTTCGCGGGTTTCTTCCCGCATGACTTCGCCAACGCCAATCCAATGGTTGAATTCATCTGGCGGGATGATCGACAAAATGGCCACGCCGCCCCCTGTATGAGACGCCCGCAACGCAGCGAAACGCATCGCGTTCAAACACTCGCGGCTGTCATCCAGGACGACAAGAAACTTACGCATGGTTATCTTTCCTCTTTCACCGGATCATGCATCACGGCGCAGCAACTGGCAACCAATGGGGTTTAATGATGTCCCAGAGGGTTAGCTGGCGGATGCGGCCCAATCCCAGTAAAGCGTGCGCGCGCGTTTCGCGATAGGGCCAATCTGAAATTGTGTATCGTCCAGCGCGGTCACCGGGGTCACTTTGTTCATGTTTCCGGACATGAAAATTTCATCCGCGGCATGGAAATCCGCAAAACTCAGCACAGACTCATGGACTTTAACACCGTCTGCACGCAGGTTTGCGATGTGCCGCGCGCGAGTGATACCCGCCAAGAATGTGCCATTTGGGATCGGGGTAAACACTTCGCCGTCTTTCACCATAAAGATGTTGGCGGTGGCGGTTTCCGCCACGTTCCCCATCGCATCCGCTACCAGCGCGTTGGAGAACCCTTTTGATTTGGCTTCTTTCAGCATCCGCGCATTGTTTGGATACAGACACCCTGCCTTGGCATTCACCACGGCATCTTCGATGACGGGGCGGCGAAACCGCGTTGTCGTCAGCGTTGCCGATGCTGTTGCCGGGGCCATCGGGATCTGTTCCAAACAGAGCGCAAAACCAGTCGAGTCAGCCTTTGGAACAATGGCCGTTGGGTCCCCATCAATGCCCCAATACATCGGTCGAATGTAAACAGCGTCTTCGGGGCGATATGCTTTGAGACCCTCAAGCGCGATCTCAACCATCTCGTCAGTGGTAACAGTTGGCGTCAGCATCAGGGCCTCGGCAGAGCGGTTCGTCCGGGCACAATGCGCTTCTAGATCTGGGGTGAGACCATCAAAAAATCGAGCACCATCGAACACGCTGGAGCCAAGCCAGGATCCGTGGTCCGCAGCTCGCATGATTGGGGCGTTGCCCTCGTGCCAGCTGCCTTCGAAATAGGTTCGGATGTTGGTGCCAGTTGCCATGACTTGCTCTCCCTCAATGCCACGCGGCAGAGGGTGCGCTCAAAAGGGTCAGAAGTCCATACCCTTTCAGATGCGAAACCGGCCCAAGTGGATGCTGGGCCGGTTCAAAAGATGCATCGCTTTGCGATCAGACGACAGGCGGGATCATCCCAACTATGTCATATGTTTTGCGCAAGATTGGTGATGTGATTTCCCGCGCCCGTTCGGACCCGCGTGTCAAAATGCGGTCAATCTCAGCCGTATCGTTCATCAAACGACCCATCTCAGTCGAGATGGGTGCCATCTTGGCAACCGCCAGATCGGCCAGCATCGGTTTGAAGTCACCAAATTGTTTGCCACCAACGTCGGTCAAAACCTGATCCACAGTCTGATCATTCAGGGCTGCATAGATGTTGACCAGATTGCGCGCTTCGGGGCGCTCATCCAAACCTTTGGCCTCGGAAGGCAAGGCGTCAGGGTCGGTTTTTGCTTTGCGGATCTTCTTGGCAATGGCATCCGCATCGTCCGTCATGTTGATCCGGCTCGCATCCGAAGGATCTGACTTGGACATTTTCTTGGACCCGTCGCGCAACGACATAACCCGCGTGGCGGCTCCTTCGATCACCGGCTCGGTCATCGGAAAGAAATCAACACCATAGTCATGGTTGAACTTGGCAGCGATATCCCGGGTTAATTCAAGATGCTGTTTCTGATCTTCGCCCACAGGAACATGGGTCGCGTGGTAGATCAGAATGTCCGCCGCCATCAGGGCAGGATAAGCAAACAGACCAAGCGAAGCATTTTGCGCATTCTTACCCGCTTTGTCTTTGAACTGGGTCATTCGCTGCATCCAGCCCATGCGGGCAACACAGTTGAAGATCCACGCCAATTGGGCATGCTCGGGAACCTGGCTTTGGTTGATCAGGATCGACTTTTCGGGATCAATGCCTGCTGCAATGAACCCAGCGCACAATTCACGGGTCGAATGCATCAGATCCTTGGGGTCTTGCCAGACCGTGATCGCGTGGAGATCGACCATACAATAGACCGTCTCGACATCTTTGCTTTGCCAGTCGACAAAACGCTTCAAGGCACCAAGGTAGTTACCCAGGTGCAGGTCCCCCGAAGGCTGGATGCCGGAAAACACGCGCGGCGTGAATTGGGTCTCGGTCATAGCGACAACTCCCGTCTGGAATAATAGGCTCATGTCGCTTACCCATGGGGTCAAGAGACGTCAACAGGCGGCGTCGACATAGACCAGTCAGGAGCCGAGGCCATGAGCAGTCCGTCCAATCCCCCCGCAGTCAATCCTTTGCCCCCCGTAGTGGTGGCCCTGTTCCTGTTTATCATGGGGATCGAACTTATCTTTACACTGGGTGCACGCGGATTGGTGGGTGACGCCAGCGCCGTTGGGTGGCGTTTGTCGGCGATCCAGACCTATTCGTTCTCCAGCGATATCGTGCACTGGATGTGGGAAACGGGCCGCTGGCGGCTGGAACATGTGATGCGGTTTGTCACCTATCCCTTTGTTCACGCCTCTTTCACACAAGCGCTGTTCGTCTGTGTTTTTGTCTTGGCGATGGGCAAAATGGTGGCCGAGGTGTTTGGTGGTGTCGCCATGTTGGTGATCTTTGTTCTGTCGGGCACAGGGGGGGCGTTGGCCTATGCTTTGATCGTCAGCGTTTCATATCCGCTGGTCGGTGGGTTTCCTGCTGTGTACGGGCTGATCGGCGCTTTTACATTTCTGCTTTGGGTCAAGCTGTCGCTTGTCGGTGAGCACCAAAGCCGCGCGTTTACCCTGATCGCATTCTTGATGGGGATTCAGTTGATTTTTGGCCTGGTGTTTGGCGGCACCAAAGATTGGGTCGCGGACCTAGGCGGATTTGCAACCGGGTTTGGATTGTCGTTTCTACTCGCCCCCGGAGGTTGGGCGCGCCTGCGTAGATTGATGCAGCGGGACTAAGGCTTAACGCCCTCGTCTCAGGGCTTGTTTGAATTCCGAAAAGTGAAAAGCGCCGATCATCTGCCCAGTGGCGAAATAGATGATCGCGCCCAGAACAATCAGCAAGGCCAGTGCTAAATAACGCAGCCCGCTTGTCACGAGCATTTCCGCCCCGAGTGCGGACAGACCTGCAAGGCCCACCCCCATCACGACAGCGGCTACGGTGATACGCCAAACCCGTTGCTTGAACCGGTCATCAAATCGGGCAACATCTCCCATTGGGCGGGCGCCCCACATTAACAGGGCGACCATGGCCCAGCCGGACAGGCTGGCAGCGACTGCAGGCGCAATCCAGCCAAGAATGGGATGTAAGCCAACGGCCAACCCGGCATTTACAATCATGGAAAACACGGCGAACCGGAAAGGAGATCGCGTATCTTCGCGTGCAAAATAAAGCGGTTGCAGCAGCTTTTGCAGCACAAACGCAGGCAGGCCCACGCCGTAAATCGCTACTGCTATCGCTATGGCAGCTGCGTCGTCAGATGTTGTCGCGCCACGCTCGTACAAGACCGAAACCAAAGGAAACGGGATGACAAGGAACGCAACGGCCGACGGAATCGTCAGCAACAGGGCAAATTCACCAGCGCGTGAATAGGCATCACGGGCACCGGTGTCATCCCCAGCCCGCAACCGGCGGGACAGATCGGGCAACAACACGACGCCAATGGCAATTCCAACCACGCCTAAGGGCAATTGGTACAGTCGATCTGCCACAAACAGCCAGCTCACGGCCTTTTCTGTTCCGGATGCAACCAGCTGCCCAACGACCAGATTGATTTGCATAACGCCAGAGGCCAGCGCAGCAGGGACTGCGATCTTGACCAGCTTGGACATTTCTGGCGTCCACCGGGGCAGCGCGGGGCGAATACGTATTCCAGCCCGTTCTGTAGCAACCCAGACCAGACCAAGTTGAGCAACGCCCGCCACAGGGATGGTCCAAATCAACCAATCGATCACCTGACCACCCAATGCAGCCCCTGCAATCATGGCCGAACAGGCGAAAATATTAAGAAGAACGGGGGCCGCAGCCGCCGCCGCAAATCGGTTGCTTGAATTCAGGACCCCTGAAAAAAGGGCTGCCAGTGACATGAATAAAATATAGGGAAAAACGATGTAGCCAAACCCGACTGTCAGATCAAACCGGGCGTCTCCTTGGAACCCTTTGGCGGTGATCCAGACCAAGGCAGGCATTGCAACCATACCCAAACCGACCAAGACAAGCACGGCCATGCCCAACACATTGAACGCGTTATTTGCAAAACCTTCTGGATCGTCCCCGGATTCGAGCTTTTTGGAAAACATCGGTACGAAAGCTGCGTTAAACGCACCCTCCGCGAAAAAGCGGCGAAACATGTTTGGTAAGCGAAAGGCGGCTACAAACGCGTCCATGACTGGCCCGGGGCCAATATAGGCTGTGATCAGAATTTCTCGGACGAACCCCAAGACACGGCTGGCCAAGGTCCAGAATCCAACGGTCAGAAACCCTGACATCAAACGGACTGGCTTCATGTGTTTGCGCGCTTGGCGCCCTCTGTGATTGCGGCCCGCAGTTTTGTTTCAAGGGTGCGTTGTTTGCTTTCGGAATAATATTTCAACCCGAACATATCCTTGACATAAAAGGTGTCGACGACCTGTTCGCCGTATGTCGCGATTACCGCATTTGCGATGTACACGTTGGTTGCGGCTAAGGCGCGTGCAAGATCATGGAGCAAGCCAGGGCGGTCGCGCGTATCAACCTCGATAATCGTGTAGATTTCAGAGCCGTCGTTATCAAAGGTGATATGGGTCGGTACGTTAAAGGCGCGTTCCCGTTTTTTGATCTTGTCCCGGGATTTGAACGCATCGCGGGCGACAACCTCGCCGTTTAGCGTTTTGGTGATCATTTGCGTCAATCGGGGCAGACGTGAGGCTTCGAATGGGCGCCCATCAGCATCCTGAATCCAGAAGGCATCGGTGACGTAGCCGTCTTTTGTTGTATAGCTGCGCGCATCCACAACATTGGCGCCAACCAAAGCCAGCGCCCCAGCCACGCGCGCAAAAATGCCGGGATGGTCGCCCATCGCAAAAAAGGCACTGGTGGCATCGCGATCCTCGTCCGGGTGCAACCGGATCAAGATTTCGCCGGGGTCTCCGTTTGCTTCCAGCTCTTGCAGCATCTCTGCAAAATCAACATGGGCGCTGACATGCAGACCCTGCCAATAGGGCGCATAGTGACGAGATGTTTCCTGCTTGAGCTGTGTTTTGCTCCACTCGGGCAAAGCCTTGCGCAGGGCCTTTTTCGCTTCTGTTCCGCGGTTCTCACGGTTCAGATCTTCCATCCCGGTTTCCAGCGCACGCTTGGTTTCACTGTGCAGTGCTCGCAGCAGTGTGGCTTTCCAGTTGTTCCACGTGTCTGGCCCAACTCCGCGAATGTCACAGACCGTAAGCACAGTCAGCAAATCCAGCCGTTTGACGGTTTGCACGGCCTTGGCAAAGCCACGCACCGTGCGTGGATCTGAAATGTCACGCTTCTGCGCCATGTCTGACATCAGCAAGTGATAGCGGACAAGCCATTCAGCGGTTTCGGCCTCAGACTTCGTCAGACCAAGGCGAGGCGCAACTTTGCGGGTGATCTTTGCACCAAGGATCGAGTGGTCCTCTGGCCGACCCTTGCCGATATCATGTAACAGCAAAGCTGCATAAAGAACCTTGCGATTCACACCTTCTTTGAGGATGCCGGACGCCAGCGGCAGCTCCTCCGTCAACTCGCCGCGTTCGATCTGCGCCAAGGTGGTGATACACTGAATCGTATGCTCGTCGACGGTATAGCTGTGGTACATGTTGAACTGCATCATCGCGACGATGGGTTCAAATTCAGGAACAAAGGCGGACAAAACCCCCAACTCGTTCATCCGCCTCAGCGCGCGTTCGGGGTTGCCGTGTTTCAGCATCAAATCCAGAAAGATGCGCCGCGCTTCTTTGTTGTTGCGCATATCGTCATCGATCAAAGCCAGATTGGCCGTAACCAGCCGCATCGCGTCAGGATGGATCAACATCCCTGTGCGCAAGCCCTCCTCGAACAGGCGCAGCATATTGACCTTGTCCGCAAGGAACGATTCAGGATCGGCCACATCTAGCCGCCCGTGCACGACCTTGTATCCGGGTTTGATCCGGGGTCGACGGCGAAAAATACGCTCCAATAAAGGCGCGCTTTTCATGTGCGACGCTTCAAGTTTGGTCAGTAAAATGCGCGTCAATTCCCCCACACGGGTGGCTTCGCGAAAATACTTCTGCATGAAGACTTCTACGCCACGACGACCAGCACGATCCTGATAGCCCATGCGCGCCGCGACTTCGACTTGCATATCAAAGGTCAGCTGTTCGGTCGCGCGTTTGGTGGCCAGATGGAGATGCGACCGCACCGCCCATAAGAAGTTCTCGGCTTGGGCAAAGGTGTCAAATTCTTCGTTGGTGAACAGGCCAAGCGGGACCAACTCGGCAACATCCTGAACCTGATGCACATATTTGGCGATCCAAAACAGGGATTGCAAATCGCGCAGACCGCCTTTGCCCTCTTTCACATTGGGTTCGACCATGTAACGCTGGCCTTGCTTGCGATGGCGTTGATCGCGTTCTTGCAGTTTGGCTTCGATGAATTCGCGCTCTGTTCCGTGGAACAAATCGGTTTTCAGCGTTTGGTCCAGCTCTTCTGCCAACGGTGAGTAACCCGCAATAAAGCGCTGCTCCAGCATTGCGGTCCGGATAGTGAAATCTTCGGTCCCCAGACGAATGCAATCTTTGATCGTACGAGAGGAATGCCCGACTTTGAGCCGAAGATCCCACAGGATATACAGCATCGATTCAATGACGCTTTCGGCCCAAGCCGTGATCTTGTACGGGGTCAGAAATAGCAAATCCACATCCGAAGAGGGCGCCATTTCACCACGTCCATATCCGCCAACAGCAAGCACGGCGATACGCTCGCCCTGCGTTGGGGTCGACAACGGATGCAGGATCTCGCTCGCCACATACATTGCCGTCTTGACCAACCCATCTGTCAAATAGGTGTAAGACCGGGTAAGGGGCCGTGCCGCAAACGGGGCCTTTGCAAAACTTTCAGCAATGGCGGCCCGCCCGGTTTTCTGGGTTTCGCGCAGGATGCGCACGACCTCACCGCGCATAGCCGCATTGGCTATGTCAGCAGTGGATAACGCGTCAATCTGTTGGCGGACAGAAACGGGATCAAAGATCTCTGTCGGTTCACAAATGAGAGGGCCGGCAAGAACCGGAGACAGCGGAGTAGCGTTGGCCGGACTAGAATCCGACACCGCCAAAGCTTTGTGGGGCAGAGTCAATTACGACCACCTGTTTGTTTTGAATTGTTGCAACCGCCAGCCCGCGTTCGTTGGTTCCGTCTGGGCGCAGACGAAAGATACCGCCAACGCCTTGAAAACCAGCGCTTTGGGTCAGTGCTGCACCGGTTAGGGCATCTGATTTTCCAGCCCCGACAAGGGCGCCGATTGCGGCGATACCGTCATAGGCGAGACCACCGATTGGATGCGGTGCGCCACCATATGCGCCTTGATACCGAGCGCGGAATTGTTGTGATTTGCTTGGGTCAGGAAGGGCAAACCAACCGCCTTGAACACCGGGTAGCTCCAGCGTTTGCGCAGGAATGTCCCAACGCGTTAGGCCGATGTATTGGATGTCGGTGGTGCTAACGCCTGCCTCGGGCAGAAGTTGCGTATAAAGCGGCAACGCACCAGCTGTGGTTGCCGTGAGAAAGATAGAGTTGGCTCCGGTCGCATCAACCGTGGCTTTGACCTGGGGAATACTGCTGATTACCCCCTGTTGCGAGCGATCAAAGGCGACAGTTCCGGCAAGGCTGGCACTGGTTCCAGCAATCGCCTGTTCGATTGCAGAACGCCCCAGTTGGCCAGCAGCATCGTTGCTGTGCACCATGACAATGTTGCCTTTGCCTTGGCTGGCCGCGAAACTGGCAAGTCGATTTGCCGTATTGTTAAAGGTGGGCCCCAATACAAAGACGTTGCCCCCCGCAATGCTGGTGTTGTTTGAGAACGAAAGAACATTCACCTTGTTGCCCAGAACAGCCAGACCGGCAGCATTGGCCGCTTGGGCGTATACCGGACCAAGAATGATCTTGGCCCCGTCGCCAACCGCTTGTTTGGCTACGGCTGCCGCCGTGTTCGCATCGCCTGCGGTGTCATAAACACGCAGGTCGATTTGCACGTTTTGCAAGTCTCCGATTGCCAACCGGGCGGCATTTTCAAGGCTTTGTGCCAACACGGCATCCCCGGATTGTGCGGACCCTTTGGGCACCAACAATGCAACCGGAACTGGTTTGCTTGTATTGATCGATGGGCCGCCACCGCCAATCGGAACCGGATCACAGGCGGTCAGGAAAGCTGCCGACGCCAAAGCGAGCGTGGAGAGGACAATCTTGCGAGTGGGCTTGAAAACGGCAAACATCTAAATCAAAACTCCCTGATCCGGCTTTTGATAAGCCGTGTTGTATCAAACACCGATCATAAACGTACCAGAGGACGGGTCCAGCGTTGAATTACCTAAAGGTCAGATTGTCGCCGGGATTGTATTTTCTCGCGACACCGATTGGCACCGCGCGCGACATTACGCTGCGGGCCTTAGATGTTCTGGCCTCAGCGGATATGATCGCTGCCGAGGATACGCGGAGCCTGCGCCGGTTGATGGAAATCCACGGTGTGCCTCTCGAAGGGCGCCGTATTCTTGCCTATCATGATCATAGCGGGGCGGGTGCTCGTGGTAAAATCCTTGATGCGATCGCTGCTGGGCAATCTGTTGCTTATGCATCCGAAGCAGGGATGCCGCTCATTGCGGATCCCGGGTATGATCTGAGTGTGGCTGCGGCAGATGCCGGGCATATGGTGACCGCGGCCCCCGGACCGTCGGCGGTTTTGACGGCTTTGACACTGGGTGGCCTGCCAACAGATTCGTTTTTCTTTGCGGGTTTTTTACCAAATGCCAAATCGGCTCGCCGGTCACGGCTGGAATCACTCCGGGATGTGCCAGGCACTTTGGTGTTTTACGAATCCCCCAAACGGATCGCTGCCAGCGTCGCTGATATGGCCGGTGTCCTCGGGGGTGAACGCCCCGCTGCGATGTGCCGCGAGTTGACAAAACGGTTCGAAGAAGTGCGCCGCGGTTCATTGCAAGAGTTGGCCGAGGGTCTGGAGGGCCAAGGTGTCAAAGGTGAAATCGTGATGCTTGTTGATCGCCGCAGAACCGAAGCGGTGAGCGATGAAGATATCGAAACCGCCTTGGCCAAGGCGTTGGAAACGCATTCGGTCAAAGATGCGGCCGATATCGTGTCCAACATGTACGAAATTCCGCGACGGCCGGTGTATCAATTGGCGCTCAAGTTGGGAAAAGGCTGAGATGACCGCCCGCTCCACACGCAGCGCAATGGCGTACCATGCGGGCGAGGCAGCCGAACGGCAGGTCTGTGATGATTATCTAAGGCGGGGCTATGAACTGGCTGCGCGGCGTTGGCGGGGGCAGGGCGGAGAGATCGACCTGATCTTTCGAGATATCGCCGGCGTTGTGTTTGTCGAGGTAAAGAAAAGCCGCGATTTTGCCCGCGCGGCGGAACAACTTGGCCAACGTCAGATGGGCCGGATCTATGCCACCGCTGCCGAGTTTTTGGCCGGTGAACCCAAAGGTGAATTGACTGAAAGCCGCTTTGACGTGGCGCTTGTGGATGGCACCGGGCGCATTCAAATCATCGAGAATGCGTTCGGATTGGGGTGATCGTCATTGAACACGCGCGATCTGTACGCCATGTATCGGTCAACAGGTAAAGGACCGTGTCATGAAAATCGCCTTTCAGATGGACCCGATCGGGGCCGTGGACATCAACGCTGACAGCTCATTCCGCCTTGCGGAAGAGGCGCAGGCCCGTGGGCATGACCTATTTTTCTACGGGCCAGATCAGCTGGCTTATCAACAAGGGCGCATAACCGCGCGCGGGCATGACATGACCGTACAGCGGGTTGCAGGCGATCCGGCGGTTCTTGGACCCCTGCGCGAGGTGGATTTGGCAGATTTTGATGTGGTGTGGCTGCGTCAGGATCCGCCCTTTGACATGCATTACATTACATCAACCCATCTGCTGGATCGGCTCAAAGGGCAGGCGCTGGTGGTGAATGATCCGTTCTGGGTGCGCAATTATCCTGAAAAACTGTTGGTGCTTGATTTCCCAGATCTGACGCCCCCGACCACGATTGCGCGTGATCTTGAAACGATCAAAGCCTTCAAAGCCAAGCATGGCGATATCATTCTAAAGCCACTTTATGGAAACGGCGGGGCTGGCGTTTTCCGGTTGGATGCCAACGATCGCAACCTGTCGTCCCTGCACGAGCTGTTCACCGGCTTTTCGCGAGAGCCGTTGATCGTACAAAAATTCCTGCCAGATGTACGAAATGGCGACAAACGGGTGATCTTGGTGGACGGCGAACCTGTCGGGGCCATCAACCGCGTTCCCGCCGAGGGCGAAACACGATCAAACATGCATGTTGGCGGTCGCCCCGAAAAGATTGGCCTGAGCGAGCGGGATTTGGAAATCTGTGCGGCCATTGGTCCGTTGTTGCGTGAAAAAGGCCAGATCTTCGTCGGCATTGACGTGATCGGGGACTATCTGACAGAGATCAACGTGACCTCGCCCACGGGTATCCAAGAGCTGGAGCGTTTTGACGGTGTGAACATCGCATCCAAGATCTGGGACGCGATTGAGGCCAAAGTTTAAGCCGTCACTTTGGTTGTGATCCGAAAACTCAGGGCTTCGGCGATATGATGGCGAAGCACAGCATCGCTCTGTTCCAGATCTGCAATCGTGCGCGCCACGCGCAAAATGCGGTGATAGGCGCGCGCAGATAGCCCAAAGCGGTCCGCCGCTTTGAGCAATAGTGCCTTTCCCTCGGCATCGGGGGTTGCGCAATGATCCAAAACGGCCCCTTCGGCATCCGCGTTCTGATGGACATCGACCAGATCGTGGAATCGATCCGCCTGCACGCCGCGGGCGGCGCTCACCCGCGCCGCAACAGTTTCCGAACTGTCCCCAGAGGGTGGCAGATCAAGGTCGGTAAAAGCCACGGGCGGCACCTCGATCCTGAGGTCGAACCGATCCATCAGTGGGCCAGAAATACGGCCTAAATAGTCGTCCCCACAGTTTGGCGCCCGCGAACAGGCTCGTCCTGGGTCCGTCAGGTATCCGCATTTGCAGGGGTTTGCCGCCGCCACCAACATGAACCGACAGGGGTATTTGATATGCGCGTTGGCCCGCGCCACCATGACCTCTCCGGTTTCGATGGGCTGGCGGAGGGTTTCTAATACCGTGCGCGCAAATTCAGGAAACTCATCCATGAACAGAACCCCGTTGTGGGCAAGTGAGATTTCGCCGGGTTTCGCTCCTTTGCCGCCGCCAACAATGGCCGCCATTGACGCAGTGTGATGGGGTTCCCGAAACGGACGCGTCATTGAAATCCCACCTTCGTCCAGTAGACCACAGAGCGATTGGATCATTGATGTGCTGAGGGCCTCGTTTGGGGTGAGAGGCGGCAGGATGCCCGGAATGCGCGCGGCCAGCATAGATTTGCCGGATCCGGGTGTTCCGATCATGATCATGTGGTGGCGTCCTGCTGCGGCGATTTCCAAAGCCCGCTTTGCCCGCTCTTGTCCTTTGACGTCACGCAGGTCTTTGGCGAACGGATCAGAGTGAATTTGACCGGCCTGTGCCGGTTGAAGCGGGGATTGCCCTGTATAATGCCGCACCACATCGCTGAGCGTTTCTGCACCCAACACCAACGCCTCTCCCACCCAAGCGGCCTCGGCACTGGAGGGTTTGGGACAAAGAAGCGTGCGATCTTCGTCGGCAGCGGTCATTGCCGCAGGCAGAGCTCCGACCACAGGCACCAACGATCCGTCCAACGAAAGCTCGCCCAAGGCGACGGTTTGCTCAGCCGTGTCGGCAGGGATGATTTCCAAGGCAGCGAGCAAAGCCAGCGCGATGGGCAGATCAAAATGACTGCCTTCCTTTGGCAGGTCGGCAGGTGAAAGGTTGATCGTGATCCGTTTCGAGGGCAGCGCGATCGCCATAGAGTTCAAGGCGCTGCGAACACGATCGCGGGCCTCAGAAACGGTTTTGTCTGGCAACCCAACGATCGAGAATGCGGGCAAACCGGGGGTGACGGCGCATTGAACTTCGACAAGGCGGGCGTCGACCCCCTGAAACGCAACGGTATAGGCGCGAGCGACCATGGGCTTCCTGCTTTTGGTTAACAGAATATTGCTAACCAAGCAGGCGTTTAAGAATGGTTAACGCAGGTTGTCAAAACTATGGCCACGGCGTTTGTTCCAAATCCAACACGTAAGGGAAGGGGTCATAGGTCACTTCCAAAGCTTGGTCCCGCCATGTTTTGACCGCTGAATCCGCCAGCAATTCCTCGCAATACGCGCGACTTTCGGCGCTCACAGGCAGGCCATAGCCGATGATCCGGGCCGCGACAGGCGTGTAAAACACATCCGCCAAAGAATAGTCCCCAAACAGCGGACCAGTTTCAGCCCCGGAAACCTGACGGGCATGGGCCCACAAGGCTTCGATCCGCCCAAGATCTGCCAGAGTGCCGTCAGAGGGTTCAAACCCCACAAAACAATGGGACAACTGCATCGGGCATTGGCCGCGCAAAGCGGTGAAGCCAGCGACCATTTCCGCGCACAGCCATCGCGCCGTTGCGCGCGATGCCGGGTCCGCAGGCCACAATCCTGCATCGGGGTGACGTTCCGCGAGGGTTTCAGCCATGGCGAGGCTTTCGCCCACAACGATCCCATCCGGGGTGAGCAACGTCGGCACCAATCGAGCAGGGGCAAGCGACGTCATGTCGGCAGCCATAGTCCCAGAATACAGGCCAATCAAGTGAGTCTGGTGGGGGATGCCGAACTTCTCAAGCATCAGCCACCCGCGCAAGGACCAGCTGGAAAACAAGCGGTCCCCGATATAGAGATCATAAGTCATGCCATCAGCGTAAGGTCAGATGATCCATCTCGTAAAACAGAGATTTGTGCGCTGCCTCATCACGGGAGATGATTGATCAGGCCGACGTCCCATTTGGTAGGGGAATGGGTGATCTGCGTGACGGATAGATTATCGATCCGATGGCCAAACGCCTGTTCCGCGTCCAATTGCAGGGCGCGTTGGACTTGCGTCAGGATGACTCCAAAGTGGGCCACGATAATCAAATCCGCACCCGTATGCTGGGCTATCAATGCATCGACGGCTGCATCCACGCGGGCGCAGACCTCATTCCAGCTTTCACCATTCGGGGGGCGCACATCGCCGGGTGTTTCCCAATAGGCGCGAATACGGTCCGGATCTTCGGCTTCGATCTCAGCAAAGCGCCGCAGCTCCCAATCTCCGAAATTGATTTCGCGTAAATCCAGATGATGGGGCAGGCGAGTGCGTGCCCCTTGAATGGCGCTGGCGGTGTCTGCCGCCCGTGACAGATCCGAAGAGATTACTATTGCGGGATGGGGCAGGTGATCGTGCAAACGCGCAATCGCAGCGGTGTCGCTCAGATCTGCTGGCAGGTCGGACCACCCGACCATGGATTTTGCATGGGTCGGACCATGGCGAACCAAGTGGAGACGGGTCATGGCAGAGTTCCTTTTAATGCGAGCGGAAGACCCGCAGTTACGAGCACAGCCAAATCAGCTTCGGCAGCCAAAGCAATGTTCAACCGACCTTGGGCTTCGCGGAATTGGCGCGACAGTGCATTGTCGGGAACGATTCCGTGCCCCACTTCGTTGGACACGATCACCACATGCGCCGGACAAGCCCGCAGGGCAGAAATAAGATCAGATTGGGCGGTTTCCAGATCATTTTCAGCGAGCATATGATTGGTAAGCCACATCGTGGCACAATCCAGTAAACAGGTTTGATCCGCGGTCATTCCAGCCAATGCAGGAGCAAGATCCAGAGGCTCTTCTATGGTGGTCCAGTTTGTGCCACGCTGGTCTAAATGGCGATTAATTTTGGTGCGCATCTCGTCATCAAAAATTTGTGATGTCGCGAGATAAATGCGTTTTTTCCCAAGTCTACCAACAAGTTGTTCGGCAAAGAGCGACTTTCCCGAAGCCGCGCCGCCGAGGACTAAGGTGAATTTTGGAAACACGTTATTACCTTTCAAGTGATCCATCTGCCGACCCCCTGCGTAATGATAGCATTAAGGTATGACAAGCCACGGCAGATGAGCCGAACATTTGGGGAGAGATGTATGGCACTGGATGCACAAAATGACAGGCTAATGTCGCGCAAGGCGATGAAGGCCGAATTATTGGATGCGGAGACCGAATTGAAACTTGCCTATGCTTGGCGGGACCAACGGGATGAAGCTGCTCTGCACCGACTTGTAACAGCCTACATGCGTTTGGCGATCTCGATGGCGGCAAAATACAAACGCTATGGCGCTTCGATGAATGACCTCATTCAAGAGGCAGGCGTCGGCTTGATGAAAGCGGCTGACAAATTCGATCCGGATCGCGGTGTCCGCTTTTCCACGTATGCGGTTTGGTGGATCAAGGCGAGCATTCAGGACTATGTCATGCGCAATTGGTCGATGGTGCGAACTGGCTCGACATCGTCACAGAAATCGCTGTTCTTCAACATGCGTCGGGTGCAAGCACAGCTTGAGCGCGAGGCATCTTCGGAAGGGGTTGCCCTTGACCGGTTCCAGTTGCACCAAATGATTGCCTCTGAAATCGGTGTGCCGCTGCGCGACGTGGAAATGATGGATGGTCGGTTGGCTGGTTCGGACTTTTCTCTGAATGCCGTGCAATCTGCTGATGAAGACGGCCGCGAATGGATTGATGCGTTAGAAGACGACAGCGTCCAAGCGGCGGAACAGGTCGAAAACAGTCATGATCAGGAACAATTGCGCACTTGGCTGCTAGCCGCCATGAAAGCCCTGACCGAACGCGAAAGCTTTATTGTGCAAGAGCGCAAGCTCCGAGACGTGCCGCGCACTCTCGAAAGCCTTGGCAAAGAGCTGGGTATTTCCAAGGAACGCGTTCGGCAATTAGAAGCCACTGCATTCGTCAAGATGCGTAAAAGCCTTGAAGCGCAGTCACGCGAGGTGCATCACTTTCTTTTATGAGACACTTTTCGATTCTGTTGTGCGCCTGTGCGGCGTTGATTGTCACCCCAGTGATGGCGGCGGACATCCCGGCGGACATACTGTCTGAAATGAAACAGGCAGATGTCGTTATCTTGGGTGAAGACCACGAAAACGCTGTGCACCATCAACGGCAGGCGCAGGTTGTGTCTGACCTGTCCCCAAGTGCGATGGTTTGGGAAATGATGACAGAGCAAAGCGCGTCCTTGGTGACGGCGCAATTGATTTCAGAACCGGAAAAGATGGCGGAAACGATCCGGTGGGTGGAAATGGGTTGGCCCCCATTGGCGATGTATTTACCGATCTTTGCTGCTGCCCCTGATGCGCCGATTTATGGTGCGATGGTTCCTCGTAAAGCTTTGCAAGCTGCATTGAAAAGCGGGGCTGCTGCAGCCTTGGGAGCGGACGCGGCACGATACGGTTTGAATGTGTCGTTGCCTTTGGAAGAACAGGCCGCACGAGAGCTTGGCCAACAGGCGGCCCATTGCGGGGCACTGCCTGACGATCAGTTGGCGAATTTTGTTCAGATGCAGCGTTTGCGCGATGCTGTTTTGGCGCGTGCCGTATTGCGGGCCATCGACGAAACGGATGGTCCAGTTGTTGTGATCACCGGCAACGGGCATGCCCGCTCTGATTGGGGTGTGCCAAGGTTGCTTGCCCGGCTCGCACCGGGTCTCAAGGTGGTGTCTCTGGGACAATCTCAGGATGGGCAGATCGAAGGCGAGTTTGATTTCGTGATTGATAGCCCTGCGGTCGAACGCGATGATCCGTGCGCGGTTTTTTCTCAACAGGATTGACCGGTTTGGATTATACGCTGGAACAACTTGGCGGGCTTGCCTAAACTCGGGCGGACCCTGAAGGAAAAGGCCAGGCCATGCTCGAATCCAAGCGTATTCTGCTGATTATTGGGGGCGGTATTGCTGCCTATAAGTCACTTGAACTAATCCGCCGGTTACGGGAACGGGGGGCCTCGGTCACACCTGTTCTAACTCGCGCCGCCGAAGAGTTTGTGACGCCTCTGTCAGTGGCCGCGTTGGCGGGCAGCAAAGTGCATCAGGACCTGTTTGATCTCACGAGCGAAGCTGAGATGGGTCATATTCAGCTGTCGCGGTCGGCAGATCTGGTGGTGGTGGCGCCTGCAACTGCGGATTTGATGGGGAAAATGGCCGCTGGTCTAGCAAATGATCTCGCGTCAACACTGTTGATGGCGACGGACACGCCAGTTCTAATCGCCCCCGCAATGAATGTTAGAATGTGGGATCACCCTGCCACGCAACGAAATCAGGAACAGCTCAAGGCAGATGGGATCCGGTTTGTTGGTCCCAACCAAGGCGATATGGCCTGTGGTGAATATGGTCCGGGGCGCATGGCTGAGCCTTTGGAGATCGTGGCCGCAATCGAAGCTGAGCTGGGGCAGGGGCCATTACTAGGCAAACGTATTCTGGTGACGTCTGGCCCAACACATGAGCCCATTGACCCGGTGCGCTATATTGCGAACCGTTCCTCTGGGGCACAGGGGGCTGCTGTTGCGCGGGCACTGGTCAACCTTGGGGCCGACGTGGTGTTTGTGACAGGTCCGGCTGATGTTCCGCCCCCCGCAGGGGTCGAGGTCGTGCGTGTGCACAGCGCGCTTGAGATGTCGAACGCTGTTGATGCTGCGTTGCCTGTGGATGCCGGGGTTTTTGCTGCGGCAGTGGCAGATTGGCGGGTGGCGTCAGCCTCGGACCGCAAATTGAAGAAGAGCAAAGACGGGCTGCCAGTTTTGGAATTCGCGGAAAACCCGGATATCCTCAAACGGGTGTCGCGATTGGAAAAGGGCCGCCCCGGTCTGGTGGTTGGCTTTGCGGCGGAAACCAATGATGTGGTTGAAAACGCGACCGCCAAGCGGCTTCGCAAGGGGTGTGACTGGATCGTAGCGAATGACGTGAGCCCGGCAACCGGGATCATGGGCGGCAGCGAAAACGCGGTGATCTTGATTTCTGACACCGGGGCCGAGGAATGGCCGCGTATGGCCAAAGATCAAGTTGCCGCGCAATTGGCGCAACGGATTGCCTCAGCGCTGAGCTGAGGGTCCGATGTCCTTAAAAAAAGAAGAACCAGAGGATGCACAAATGGTAGCGATCCGGGTCGTCCGCGACAAAGATGCTGATCCACAAATTGCCTTGCCCAGTTATGAAACAACAGGGGCGGCCGGCGCGGATGTCAGGGCAAATTTTGCTGACGGTCGTTCGAGTGTTGTGCCGCCGGGGGAACGCGCATTGATCCCAACTGGCTTGCGCATTGAAATCCCGTCTGGGTACGAGGTGCAGGTGCGTCCGCGATCTGGGTTGGCACTGAAGCATGGCGTCACAATTCCCAATGCACCCGGCACTATCGACAGCGATTATCGCGGCCCTCTTGGTGTGATCCTGCTTAACACAGGTTCAGAGCCGTTTACCGTCGGTCACGGGGATCGGATTGCGCAGCTGGTCGTTGCGCCTGTTGTTCAGGCGCAGTTCGACCTTAGCGATGATCTCGGATCTACCACGCGTGGGGCTGGTGGCTTTGGCTCCACCGGGAAAAGCTGATGTTTCTTGTTTTCTTCATGGCTGCGGTTCTCTGGGTCCTTGGGCTGATCATGGGGGTATCCCGCAATGCCCGCCTCAGTACAGTTGGGACGGTGTTTGGTGTTGTCCTGATGTTGCAGCTGGTACTGCCGGATGGACATCCGCTCCGTGAGGCAACTGGCCAATCTCCGGCACTGTGGCTGATGCTGGCCGGGGCCTTTGTGCTGGCTTTGATCTATGGTCAGGGTCTTAAGGCGTTGCGCCAGCGGGCGAACAAAAAGGAACCTGAAATGCCAGAAAAAACGGGGACTTTCTCTGAAACCGAACTCGACCGATATGCGCGCCACATCGTTTTGCATGAGCTTGGTGGAGTTGGGCAGAAACGCCTGAAACAGGCCAAGGTTCTGGTAATCGGTGCAGGGGGCTTGGGGTCTCCAGCCTTGCAATACCTGGCCGCCGCTGGTGTCGGAACTATCGGGGTTATCGATGATGATGAGGTCGAAAATGCGAATCTGCAGCGGCAAGTCATTCATCGTGATGCGGATATCGGAGTGCCCAAGGTATTTTCCGCAATGCAGGCGATGGAGGCACAGAACCCAAATGTGGTTGTGCACCCATATCATCGTCGCTTAACCGACGAAATCGCAACGGACCTGTTTGCCGACTATGATCTGATCTTGGATGGGACCGATAATTTCGAAACTCGGTATCTGGTGAATAAAACTGCTGTCGAGACAGGTAAGCCGCTGATTTCAGGGGCGCTGTCTCAATGGGAGGGTCAGCTTAGCCTGTTTGAACCCGCCAAGGGCGCTCCCTGTTATCAGTGTATTTTCCCTGAGGCCCCAGCCGCCGGACTGGCCCCATCCTGTTCCGAATCTGGTGTTGTCGGGCCCTTGCCGGGGGTGGTTGGCGCGATGATGGCGGTTGAAGCTGTGAAAGTGATCACAGGGGCCGGCATGCCCTTGCGAGGTGAAATGCTGATTTACGATGCGCTCTATGGCGAAAGCCGCAAGATCACACTGTCTAAGCGTGCGGACTGTCCCACCTGCGGGTCTATCGCTGGATAGACCGACCGCCGTGCGCCGATAGGCGCGCGGCCACGCCCAACCTCTCTAAGGGGCATCTTTGATGCACCCGAGAGGACGGGAGAGCGCTGGCTTACGACAGGGCCAGGTCCAGATCTGCAATCACATCGGGGGCCTCTTCCAATCCCACTGACAGCCTGAAAACCCCGTCCCCGGCATAGGCACGATATGCCTCCAGATGAGCTCCGTTCAGATGGAAAGATGTGTCCATCAAGCCAGCTGTTTCCATCCAGAAAATTAAGCTGCGATGATGTCCCAAAGACACCGCGTAGTGCACGATTTGTAACCGATCAATCATCTGTTGCGCGATGCGTTGTCCGGTTGCGGCATCTCCGACCTGAAACGAAATCATGCCCGATGTATTGCGCATCTGGGTTGCTGCCAGATCTGCTTGTGGATGAGAGGCCAGACCGGGATAGATGACCTTGGTCACTTGGGGGTGCGTTTCCAACCACTCGGCAACGGTCTGTGCCCCCTGTTGGTGGGCTTTCATGCGCAAGGGCAGCGTTGCCGCACCGCGCGAAATCAGCCACGCGTTAAAAGGCGAAAGGATGCCACCGTGATGGATCGAAGCTTCGGCGCGCATGCGGGCGATCAAATCCGCGCGCCCCGCTACAGCTCCGCCAACCGCATCGCCGTGTCCGCCAATGTATTTGGTGATTGAATGCATGGTCAGGTCCACGCCCAATGCAACCGTATCCATGCCAAGGGGCGAGGCAAAAGTTGCATCGCTACTGTGCAACGCGCCAGCGGCCCGCGCCAACGCAGACACCGCAGCCAGATCGGTCAAGCGTCCAATGGGATTCACCGGGGATTCGGTGTGTATCAGCCGTGTGTTTGGTCTGATCGCGGCCGCCACGGCGGTTAGGTCGGACATATTGACTACGCTGACCTCGACCCCAAATCGGGGCAAGGTTTCGCGGGCCAATTCGGCAACCCCGGCATAGGAGACATCCGAAACAATCACATGATCCCCGGCAGACAAAAACGTCAAAAAGATCGCAGTCGCGGCCGCCATGCCTGAGGCCGTGCACAAACAGGCTTCGGTGCTTTGTAGGGCTGCGATCTTTTTCTCCAGCATTGCAACAGTCGGATTGTCCCACCGGGCGTAGAGGAATCCGTTGTCGCCCCCTTCAAGGTCATGTGCTGAGAACCCGGCGACTTGGTCTGTCACAAAAGTTGATGACATATGCAGCGGCGGGGCAGACGCCCCGGTTGCCGGATCTGGCGCTTCTCCAGCGTGAATTGCAGTTGTCATCGGGCCCATAGGCCGGTTTTTTTGCGTCGTCATTGCGCCCTCCCGTTTTGAACACATTGCGGGGGGCGCTCTTGTCCTGCAAGGGGCTTCACCACAGGGGCGTTCAATTTACGACCTCCCCTCTGGACCATTCCTGTCTGCGCTCCTAGCTTGTGCTCCAAAGGAGATCTTTATGACAAATCCGATCCTCGCCGACTGGCAGACCCCGTTCGAAATCGCGCCGTTTGCCGACATCAAAGATGATGATTTCGCGCCAGCGCTGGAACAGGCGTTGGCTGCCCATAAGGCCGAGATTGAAGCGATCCGAGACAACGCAGATGCCCCGACTTTTGCCAACACGATCGAAGCCGAAGAAGCCGTTGGCGAGGCGCTGAACAAGGTGTTGTCGGTGTTCTTCACCGTGGCAGGTGCAGATAGCAATCCCAAGCGCGAGGAACTGCAACGCGCGTTTTCCCCGCTTATTGCGGCACATTTTGCTGAAATCTCATCCGACAAGGTTTTGTTTAACCGTGTCAAAGCGGTGTGGGATCAACGCGATGCGCTAGACCTCACGCCCGAGCAGGACCGCATTCTGATGCTGGCGTATCGAAACTTTGTGCGCTCAGGTGGAGCCCTCGAGGGGAACGACGAAGTGCGGATGAAAGAGATCAAAGGGCGTTTGGCAACACTGGGCACTTCTTTCACCCAGAATTTGCTGGCCGACGAACGGGACTGGTTCATGGAGCTGTCCGAAGATGATCTCGAAGGTCTGCCGCAATTCGCGATAGAGGCCGCGCGGGCGGCAGGTGCAGAAAAGGGGGCGGCGGGACCCGTTGTGACGTTGTCACGGTCCATTATTGTGCCCTTTTTGCAATTTTCACCACGCCGGGATCTGAGAGAGATTGCCTATCACGCTTGGGCGGCACGCGGGGCCAATGGCGCAGAGACAGACAACCGCGCGATTGCCGCAGAAATCCTTGCCCTGCGTGAAGAACGCGCCAAGCTGCTCGGCTATGCCAATTTTGCGGACTATAAGCTGGAAACAGAGATGGCCAAAGAACCCGCAAAAGTGCGGGAGTTGTTGATGGCTGTCTGGGGTCCTGCCAAAGCACAGGCCGACGCGGATGCGGATGTGCTGACCGCAATGATGCAAAGTGACGGAGTAAACGGCCCGTTGGCGGCTTGGGACTGGCGCTATTATGCGGAAAAACGGCGCAAGGCCGAGCATGACTTGGACGAGGCCGAGCTGAAACCGTACCTGCAATTGGATCGGATGATCGAAGCTTCGTTTGATTGTGCGAACCGGTTGTTCGGGTTGGAGTTCAGCCCGCTCGATATTCCGCTTTATCATGAAGATTGCCGGGCGTGGGACGTGACCCGCAATGGCAAACATATCGCAGTGTTCATTGGCGACTACTTTGCGCGGGGGTCCAAACGGTCGGGGGCGTGGTGCAGTGCAATGCGCGCGCAGGCCAAATTTCCCAAAGTACAGTCCCCGATTGTGATCAACGTGTGTAACTTTGCTAAGGGCGATCCCGCTTTGCTGTCCTATGATGATGCGCGCACCCTGTTTCATGAATTCGGGCACGCGCTGCATCAGATGCTTTCTGATGTGACATATGAGAGCATTTCTGGAACCTCGGTCGCGCGGGACTTTGTGGAATTGCCCAGTCAATTGTACGAACATTGGCTCGAAGTGCCCGAAGTGCTGGCCAAATTCGCGACCCATGCCGAAACAGGCGAAACCATGCCCAAGGCAATGTTGGACAAAGTGTTGAAAGCAGCGAATTTCGATATGGGTTTTCAAACGGTTGAATACGTCGCTTCGGCTTTGGTTGATTTGGCGTTTCACGATGGGGATGCTCCAGCTGATCCAATGGCGAAACAAGCCGAGGTTCTGTCAGAGATTGGGATGCCCGATGCAATTGGCATGCGTCATGCAACGCCGCATTTTGCGCACGTTTTTGCAGGCGATGGATATAGCTCTGGGTATTACAGTTACATGTGGTCCGAAGTGATGGATGCAGATGCGTTTTCTGCATTTGAAGAAACGGGTGACGCCTTTGATCCAGAACGCGCGCAAGCTTTGGAAGAGCACATTCTCTCGACTGGCGGTTCACAGGACGCAGAAGCATTGTTTTTGGCGTTCCGAGGGCGTTTGCCCGGGGTCGAGGCCCTGCTTAAAGGGCGGGGATTAACTCCGGCCTGAACGATGTTTGCCACGGCGTAATCCTGCAACACCCCATGACTGTATGTCGTGGGGTGCTTTGTTTTCTTGCACTGCACGCGCTCTGTGATTCAATAAATTAAAAAACAATTAAAATTGAGCAGAGGGCAGGCGAAAATGAATAATATGACGCTTATTGCAGAAGAAGACATTGCTCAGGGTGGGTATGATCCCGTTCTGGATATGTACGTTGAATTAATGGCGAATTGTTTAACTGACATGATCTATGGCGGTGAGCGCCCCATTATTCGACGCGGTCAGAAAGTTAAATTTGACGCCGGAAAGCGCGCAGCCGGCCGGGATTGGCCTGTTGTTGGCCATTCGATGGCTGGTTTGAAACGCTTGGCGAATTGCGCGTATCTGACGGATCGTGTTCTGATGGACAACATTCCCGGCGACATCATCGAAACCGGTGTCTGGAAGGGTGGCGCCTCGGCGATGATGCGCGGGGTTCTTAAGGCGCGTGGTATCACAGATCGCAAGGTGTATCTGGCGGACAGTTTTGAGGGTCTACCGCCCCCAAACGAAGAAGAATTCCCCGCAGATTCCGGCAGCCGCTTTCATACCCGTGGTCGTTTACGGGTTGGCACGGACATGGTGCGCAAGACGTTTGAAGCGTATAACCTGATGGATGATCAGGTCGAATTCATCGTTGGCTGGTTCAAAGATACATTGCACAAGCTAGAGGTTGAACAGTTCGCGCTCGTTCGGTTGGACGGGGACATGTATGAATCCACCATTCAGGCTATCGAAGCGCTCTATCCGAAATTGTCGACGGGCGGTTTCTTGATTGTCGATGACTACGGCGGAATCGAAGCTTGCCGGACAGCGATCCACGATTATCGCGACGAGCATGGGATCACCGACCCAATTCATAAGATCGACCACACAGGGGTTTGGTGGCGCAAAAGCTAATCGCCATGTCAGTGAATAAATTAGAAAGGGTATCCATCGGGATGCCCTTTTTCAGTTTCAGTACCCTAAGGCACGATCAACAACGTGCAGCAGCGGCTGGCCTGTTTCTGATCGCTGGATGTTGTCCGCAACAATTTGGCTGGCGGTCGTCGGACGTGTTTCTGAAGCAATGTGCGGCGTGACCGTCACGTTTGGATGCGCCCAATAGGGATCTTCGGTGGGCAAGGGTTCGACGCGAAACACATCCAAAGTGGCATGCGCAATCTGCCCGGAATTGAGCGCCTGTAAGAGATCATGATCATTGATCAAGGGGCCGCGCCCCGGGTTGATGATACATGCTCCCTTGGGCATGATTTCTAACGTTTCCGCCCGCAGTGTGTTTTCGGTTGCTTGGGTGTTGGGCAGCAAAAGGATTAAGATTTCTGCGGTTTCCAAAGCTGCTGTAAGACCTGCTGGACCATGTAAGCAATTGACGCCCTCCACGGTTTTGGCCGAACGGCTCCACCCGGTCACATCAAACCCCAATCCAACAAGAGCTTGCGAAACTGCTGCGCCCAAGGCGCCAAGCCCCAGAACGGTGACCTTGCGGTCCTGTGCGAGGGGGGGGATATCCTTTCGCCATACACCGTCTTGGCCATTGATGTGCGCGTCGATACCCAGATGATAACGCAGCGTATGCCCGGTTACCCATTCCACCATGCCCTGCGTTAAGCCGTGATCGACCATGCGGGTGAGCGGGACAGTCAGGGTCGCATTCCCAACCACATCTTCGACACCGGCCCATAGATTGAGAACGGCTTTTAGCCGGGTATAGGGCGTGAAATCCTGCACATCACTGTTTGGGGCGTAGACGATGTAATCGACCTCAGCCGGTGGGAAATCTGTCCGCAGATCGAACTCAAGCCCGGCGGCCTTTAGGGCCTCTGTCAACGGAGCTTGGTATGTTGTCCAGCGTTCTGCCTTGGCAGCAAACAGGATGTTGATTGTCATCTGGGGGCTCCTCGGGGGCGGTGAATGTGGGCACTTTGAACCAAGCCAAAAGCGAGCATCAAAACCAGCATGGCTGACCCGCCATAGCTGACCATTGGCAATGGAACCCCGACAACCGGTGCCAGGCCCATGACCATCGACATGTTGACGGCAAAGAACAGAAAGAAATTGATCGAAACACCAAGCGTGACAAGCGAAGAAAAACGATCCTTTGTGGCGATTGCGGTCGCGATGCAAAACACGATGATGAGGGTATAAAGCCCGAGCAGGGAGAACCCCCCGACGAATCCAAACTCTTCGGCTAATGTGGTAAAGATGAAATCGGTGTGTTTTTCGGGCAGAAAATTCAAGCGGGATTGAGTGCCTTGCATAAACCCCCGACCTGTCCATCCGCCAGAGCCCAATGCGATTTTGGACTGTGTGATATGATAGCCCGCGCCCAAGGGGTCGGACGATGGGTCAAGAAAGGTATCAATCCGGCGATATTGATAGTTTTTGAGCAGTTGCCAGTCCGTACCGCGCCCTTGGAACACGGCTGTGATCAGGCCAACTCCTGCTGCAATGACGGCGGCAAAGTACGCCCAATGGACGCCAGCAAGGAACATCAAACCCCCACCGGCCATCAACAACAGGATCGAGGTGCCAAGATCGGGTTGCCGTAAGACCATAAAGGTCGGAAGCAAGATGATAAGCACAGGTACCAGAACCCACAGCGGGCGCGAGGTTTTGTTGCCGGGAAGCCAGTCGTAATAGGCGGCCAAAACCATGATCAGGGTGATTTTCATCAGTTCAGAAGGTTGCAGGCGCATAAAGCCAATGTCGATCCAACGCTGCGCCCCCATGCCAACCGTTCCAAACAGCTCAACCGCAATCAGCAGCATGATAGAGACAGCGTAGGCCAGAACAGCCATGTTCCGCCAGAACCAGATCGGAACCAACGCGACCACGGTCATAACGCCCAAGCCCAAAACAAACCGTTTCATCTGGGGTTCTGCCCAGGGGGTGAACGACCCGCCAGCGACGGAATAGAGCATCAGAAAACCAACACACGCAACGCTGATTAGCAACAGTGTCAGGGGCCAGTTCATAAACAAGATCTTGCGCAGGCCCGTTGGCGTGGATTTGACCGAATACTCGAGATAGCTCATGCGCGGTCTTTGCCATCTGGGCGGGCTTTGGGGCGACGTCCGCCCTGCAATCGCTCTTGCTGTGCCTTTATGCGGCTGCGGTCTTTTTTGGGGTAAGCTTCGAGCGGTGGCTGGCCGTTGTAGAGCGCTTGCAGCATGACATCGCGGGCAATTGGGGCCGCCGCCTTTGATCCACCACCGCCATGTTCAACAACAACCGACACGGCGTATTTGGGATTGTCAAACGGCGCAAACCCAACAAACAGTGCGTGATCTCGGCGTTCCCATGGCAGGTCTTTGTTTCTGATGACGCCGGCGGCCCGTTCGGCGGCTGTAATGTTGCGAACCTGACTGGTTCCGGTTTTACCCGCCATCCGAAAGGCATCTGCGATAATGCGAGACCCATATGCAGTGCCGCGTCGTTCATTGCTGACCGCATACATGCCCCGACGCAGCCTGCGCAGATTGTTCTCGTTCAGATCCATAACCTCACCCGCGCCGGTTGGTTGTTCAACCCCGTTGGCGGATTTCACAAGGCGGGGCGACACACTGCGTCCTGTCGCAATACGGGCTGTCATAACGGCAAGTTGCATTGGGGACGCCAGCATGAACCCTTGGCCGATCGAGGCGTTTGCCGTGTCACCCACAAGCCAGTCCTGCCCGTGAACGCGCGATTTCCAATCCCGGTTGGGGGCAAGGCCGCGGGCAACGGCAGACATCGGGATATTGTGCTTTACTCCAAGCCCGAATTTTTGCGCCATTGCGGAGATCTTATCGATACCGACTTTGAGTGCCATTTCGTAATAATAGACGTCGCAGCTCTGCTTGAGCGAATTCAGCAAATCCACATGCCCGTGACCGCCGCGCCGCCAGCAATGGAACCTGCGGCTACCAACTTCGAGGTAGCCGGGGCAATACACGGTATCATCCGGTCCGGTAACACCGGCTTCAAGCGCGGCCAGCGCTGTGATCATTTTAAAGGTCGATCCGGGGGGATAGGTGCCCTGCACGGTTTTGTTGGCCAGTGGGCGATAGGTGTTCTCAGTCAGCCCGCGGTAATCGGCTAACGAAATACCCCGCACAAACAAATTTGGATCGAAAGAAGGGGCCGAAGCGATAGCTCTGAGATCGCCAGTTTCGCAATCGACGATAACGGCTGCTGCACTTTCGTCACCCAGTCGGGCCTGAACGTATTCCTGCAATTCGGCATCAACGGTGAGTTGCAGGTCAGCCCCTTGCTGACCTTCGCGTCGGTCCAATTCGCGCATGACGCGGCCGGTAGCATTGACCTCGACGCGTTTGGCGCCTGCTTTTCCCCGCAACAGGTCCTCACGTTTGGCTTCTAATCCGACCTTCCCGATTTGAAAGCGAGGGATCCGAAGCACCGGTTCGGGATCTGTGATCTGGCTGAGGTCATAGTCACTGACCGGTCCCACGTATCCAACCACATGGGCGAAATCATCGCTTTGTGGGTAAACGCGGGTCAGACCAACCTCTGGGGTGATGCCGGGAAGCGCGGGGGCATTCACCGCCACCTTTGAGATATCTTCCCACGTGATACGGTCCGCTAGTGTGACAGGTAAAAACGGAGCAGACCGCCGCATTTCAGTGCGGGCGCGGGCCAGCTCTTCATCGTTGAGGGGGATCAGACGGGTCAGGTTTTCAATGACTTTTTCGACGTCGCCCGCATCTTCGCGCACGATCACAACCCGATAAGACGGAATATTTTGCCCGATGATCTTGCCATTGCGATCAAAAATTTCGCCACGCTTCGGCGGGATCAGGCGGATGTTGATCCGGTTTTCTTCGGCAAGCAGACGGAACTGGTCGGCCTGATCAACCTGCATATAGCGCATGCGCATTGCCAAGCCGCCGACAAAAGCGGCCTGAATGCCACCCACCAGCAAGGTGCGCCGGCTCAATTTTCTATGTGTCGTTTCTAACTCACGAGGATTGCGTTTCATGCGCGCGCTCCCAAGACGTCTGCGTCAGCGGGGGTAAGCTTGCGCACACCCATCAGGGTCTGACTGATCAGGGCTACGATCGGATAAACGACAATCGTCAACAGAAGCTGGCAGAACACCAACCAAAGTGAGGTCAATTCGACCGCAGTGATGCCCAAGATGAGCCGATTGAAAACGGTGATTGCGATCAGAACCAATCCAACCGAGGCCCATTCGCCAACAAAGCTGATTTCCCCTTGGCCCGATACCCGGCTCTTGAGAAAGGCGCAGCCCGCAACCACCAAAGCCGCCCATAATCCGGGCGGGCGCTGCAGCAACAGGTCGGTTAAAAGAAGGGCCGCCGCGATGCTGAGCAGGGGCACATAATCCGGACGTCGCAACATCCAAGCAAACGTGATCGCAACAAGCAGATCAGGTGGGGCCCAACCCCGAGGCAGCGTTTCAAGCGGCAACAGCTGGAAAAAGAGCAGGGTCATGGCCAACCCAAGATATACGAAACGCATCCACCACACGCGAGACAGCCCAAGATTATCCATCTCCAGCCTCCGTCGGCGGCTCGAGCGTGAGGTTAATTGGACCAGCCGGCGTTACAATTGTTCCGGGGTCAGATACGGACTCGGTCCCATGATGGCGCAGCACTCGCAGGAACTCGAGCCGTTCATAGTCGGCTGACAAGCGCACCCGCATGCGGCCAGACGGATCTGCAGCGACCTGTCCAATCAGCAAACCGGCAGGAAAAACCCCACCATCGCCTGAACTGATAACCCGATCTCCGGGGCGAACCAGATCGGGGTTTTCCAGAAAATCAATGATCGGCGCGATGGTGTTGTCCCCCGCGATCAGCGCGGTCTGTCCAGACGGCTGGATCGTTGCTGGGACAGAGCTGGCGGCATCCGTCAACAGGATCACGCGCGCAGTGTTTCGCCCGGTTCCTGAAATACGCCCAACCAAGCCAATCCCATCCACTGCGGCCCAGCCATCAACGATGCCATCGCGCGCGCCCACGTTCAGCAAAACGGATTGCCGGAACGGAGAGCCACTGTCGGCCATCACGACGCCAGTGATATAAGTCAGACGCGGATCCAAGCGCACGTTGTTGAGATCCAACAGACGAGCATTTTCCTGTTCAAGCTGCAGGGCGGCTTCTTTCCAGGCCCGCATTTGGCGCAATTCGCTGCGCAACTCTCGGTTTTGGTCGCTGAGACGTTGATAGCTTTGAAAATCACGGAGCAGGTTGATGGCCCCGGTCACAGGCACCATGGCCCAGTTCATCGAGGGTACGACCTGATCTGTAATTTGAGAGCGGAACCGTTCTACACGCGGGCTATCGATACGCCAAACAAGGAATATACCCAACAAGCACAACAGGATAACACCCAGCAGCAGGCGGCGCAGGGGGGCGGCGTAATCCTCACGTTGTGATCGGTCGTTGGCCACGCGGGTCCTTTCGTCAAACGGGTCTAGGCACGCAGGTGCCTATGTTTTGACCAGGTGCTCTAAAATTGCGTGCCTTAGCTGTCGTAGTCAATCGCGTGGCGAAGTTGCTTTTCGTACTCCAACGCTTTGCCGGTGCCCAGAGCCACACAATTCAAACTTTCGTCAGCGATCGAGACGGCCAGGCCAGTTGATTCACGCAGGGCCAGATCCAGATCACCCAACAGCGCGCCACCACCAGTCAGCATAACACCCCGGTCGACAATATCTGCCGCCAGATCAGGCGGAGTGGTTTCCAGCGCGGTCATGACAGCTTCGCAAATTTGCTGAACAGGCTCGGCCAGAGCTTCGGCAACCTGCGCTTGGCTGATTTCGATTTCCTTGGGAACGCCGTTCAACAGATCGCGACCACGAATTTGCATTGATTGGCCGCGCCCGTCATCGGGCATGCGTGCGGTACCGATCGAGGTCTTGATGCGTTCGGCGGTTGATTCCCCAACCAGCAGGTTCTGTTGACGACGCAGGTAAGAAATGATCGCCTCATCCATGCGGTCGCCACCAACCCGGACAGAACGGGCATAAACAATATCGCCAAGCGACAGAACCGCGACTTCGGTTGTTCCGCCGCCGATATCGACAACCATGTTCCCGGTGGGGTCGGTTATCGGCATGCCTGCGCCAATTGCAGCGGCAATTGGTTCGGCAATCAGGCCGGCGCGACGGGCGCCTGCAGACAGAACCGACTGGCGAATCGCTCTTTTTTCGACAGGGGTTGCGCCATGCGGGACGCAGACGATGATCTTGGGCTTGGAAAAGGTCGACCGTTTGTGCACCTTGCGAATAAAATGCTTGATCATTTCTTCGGCCGTGTCGAAATCAGCGATAACGCCTTCGCGCATCGGGCGGATGGCCTCGATGGAACCGGGGGTCCGGCCCAACATCAATTTCGCATCTTCACCAACGGCCAAGACCTTTTTGACGCCGTCCTTGACGTGATAGGCCACCACCGACGGTTCAGACAGAATGACACCGCGCCCTTTGACATAAACCAGCGTATTCGCCGTTCCGAGGTCGATTGCCATGTCCGATGTGAACAAGCCGCCAAGATTTCCAAACCACGACATATACGCATTTTCCTGTTGAGAACTGCCATTTGGTCCTGCGACTCTCATAAGGCGCTGGACCCCCGTCTTATAGTCGGCAGGAGGGGAGGGGGGAAGGGTCGAATCTGCGGAAACAGCGCGTTTCCGCCCTTTCATTGTAATACGGGCTTCAGAGAGCACGAGAAAACGCTGGTGTACCTTGGTTTTTTGGGCTGCTTTGAGTGTTTGCCTAAAAGTGCGCCGAACTGACCGAGGGAATAACCAAATATTCCTTGCGTTGTTGCATTCTGGTGAAGGGGTGCTATTTAATCTGTCAAGATAGACAATAAACTTCTGAAAAGATGAGGTCCAGATGGAATTCTTGAATCGCCACATCAGCGATTTTCAACTCAATCACTGGGAAACCTTGGTTGATGATTGGTTCTTTGTGTTTGCGCTTGCGTTCCTTGCATTTGAGTTGATCCGGTATGCGGTTGGCAAAAAGTTAAATTGGGAAATGACAGGGGACACTGTAACCAATTTCGTTACCCTCGCATTTTTTATCGGGATCACCTTTGTCTTTATGGGGGCGTTCTACGTCGGGGCCTATGTTTGGGCTTCGCAGTTTGCTGTGTTTGATATCCCAACCACTTGGGCGTCCTTCCTGATCGTGCTGGTCCTTGCTGATCTCGCCTATTACTGGGAACACCGGATTTTGCATCGGATCAACTTTCTCTGGGCAACGCACTCGGTGCATCATAGTTCGCCGTTCTTCAATATTTCGGTGGCTTATCGGCACGGTCCCCTTGATGGATTCTGGCCGTTGTTCTTTCATCTGCCGTTGGTTTTACTGGGCTTCAATCCCTTCATGGTTCTGGTCGTGGAGCTGCTGGTTCAGCTGTATCAGACTGCGTTGCATACCGAAGTTGTTGGCAAGCTGTGGAAGCCGATCGAATGGATTATGAACACGCCCTCGCACCACCGGGTTCACCACGGGTCGAACCGCAAGTATCTGGATAAAAACTATGCTGGCATTTTCATCATCTGGGACCGGATGTTCGGCACCTTTGCTGAAGAAAAGGAAGAGGTCGTGTATGGTCTGGTCACGCCGATCAATTCGGTAAACCCCTTTGTGGCCTTCTTTCACGGGTTCCAACGTCTCGCAGTGGATGTTTGGAAAATGCCTGGGTTCGGGAACAAAATGGGGGTGATCTTTGGCCCTCCGGGATGGCGCCCAAAGAAAAAAACCTCCGCTTCATCCGCGAAATAAGACCTGAGGATCTGACAGATGCCATCTTATTCCAAACGCATCGCCGCAGCCTTTGCCACCGCAGTTCTTTTTGTGGGCGGGGCTTGGGTTGCGTCGCAAGTCAAAACGGACATCCCCGTGGCAACGGCCTCGTCTACGGGCACACAGTCCGATGATGGGTTGGTCATTAACATGCATGGGGCCCGCAATGACACCGGCAAGCTGATTGTCATGGCTTTTGACCAACAAGAGTCGTTTGACAGGATGGATATCCAGCGGGCTGCCAGCTATGTCGAGCTTCCGGCTAAAACGACCTCTCAGCGGGTGGATTTCCCGGACCTGAACAATGCCTATTATTCAGTCATCGCGTTTCATGACGAAAATGGGGATTACCAATTGAACTATGACGCAAATGGGGTGCCTACCGAAGGGTACGCTGTATCTGGGATGAACGATCTCGAGAGTGATCCGGTCTTTTACTATTCACTGATCGAGCCCGGGCGCCGTGTTGATTTAAGTTTGTTTTATTGGTGATCTCACCAACTTGAGATGTAAAAAGGGCGGCCTGAGATCAAGCCGCCCTACTTTATTGTACCGTGATCAGCGATCAGGTTGCGTCTTTGTACGAGATTTCGCGCGTATCAATGCCTGGGCCCGTTTTTTCCCGGCGCACGATTAACCGGTTCAGCGCTTTGACATAGGCCTTGGCCGAGGCAAGCACTGTGTCTGTATCTGCCGATTCACCGGTGGCAATCACACCATCTTCTTCCAGACGCACGGTGACGGTTGCCTGCGCATCTGTGCCTTCGGTGACCGCATGGACTTGATACAGCTGAAGCCGTGCCTTGTTGGGGTGCAGAACGCGGATCGCTTTGAAGGTTGCATCAACGGGCCCATCGCCGTGTTCTGTCGCGATGACATCTTTGCCGTCGATTTCCATCTCAACCGTCGATTCTGCCGGGCCACCTGTGCCACAGACAACCTTCATCGACACGATCTGCAGGGCATCATTTCCTGCGTCTTCCCCGGTCCGCATCAAGGCAACGATGTCGTCGTCGAACACCTCTTTCTTGCGATCCGCCAAATCTTTGAAGCGAACAAAAATGTCCTTGAGCTGGTTGTCGCCAACCTCGTGGCCGAGAGTGTTCAGCTTGTCCCGCAACGCGGCGCGCCCTGAGTGCTTACCAAGGGGGAGGGATGTGCCAGAAAGGCCCACGTCCTCGGGACGCATGATCTCGAATGTTTCTTTGTTCTTGAGCATGCCATCCTGATGGATGCCAGATTCATGGGCAAAGGCATTTTTACCAACAATGGCTTTGTTGAACTGCACCGGGAAACCAGACACGGTCGCCACACGACGTGAGATGTGCATGATCTTTTTGGTGTCCACGCCCGTGTGCCAAGGCATGATGTCGTTGCGCACCTTGAGGGCCATAACGACCTCTTCGAGCGCAGTATTGCCTGCGCGCTCACCCAAGCCGTTGATGGTGCATTCGATCTGACGTGCGCCGCCGGCAACAGCCGCCAAAGAGTTCGCAGTCGCCATGCCAAGGTCGTTGTGACAATGGGTGGCAAAAATCACTTCATCCGCACCGGGAACCGTTTCGATCAATTTCTTGATCAGATCGGCCGATTCCACAGGGGCGGTATAGCCCACGGTATCCGGGATGTTGATCGTTGTTGCGCCTGCTTTGATCGCAATCTCTATTACGCGACACAGATAGTCCCATTCGGTCCGGGTGGCATCCATCGGAGACCACTGCACATTGTCGCAAAGGTTGCGGGCGTGGGTGACCGTATCATGGATCTTGTCAGCCATCTCATCCATGGTGAGATTTGGAATGGCGCGGTGCAGGGCCGAGGTGCCGATAAAGGTGTGAATGCGGTTCTTTTCCGCGTGCTTCACCGCGTCCCAACACCGGTCGATGTCAGCAAAGTTCGCGCGCGCAAGGCCACAGATGCGGCTGTTCTTAGAGTTCCGTGCGATCTCTGATACGGCGTTGAAATCGCCCTCAGACGCGATAGGGAAACCAGCCTCGATAATATCGACGCCCATTTCATCCAAAAGCCCGGCAATCTCGAGCTTTTCATCATGTGTCATCGTGGCACCGGGGCTTTGTTCGCCGTCACGGAGCGTGGTGTCAAAGATCAAGACGCGGTCTTGGTCAAATGCATTGGTCATTTTGTGGGTCACTTTCGTATCTGTCCTAAAGCCGTTTGGTGCGATGGCTATCTCCTCTGAGCGGACGCACCGGATGGCACGCTCAGAGGCGAGTTAGGATCAGTAGGCCGCGCAGAGCTGCGCTGCGCAGGGCAGCGGGCGATGCAATGATATGTGCGCGGTTCAACATAAGACGATTTTATACATGCGTTTGTGGGAATGGAAAGGGTGAATTTTCAATCTCCACCCTTCGATTGCGCGTTTGGGAAAGGCGGGATTATCCGTCCGAGGGGCTGTCGGATTTCAGCGCGCCGTTTTCCCAGTCACCTTTTTCCTGTGAGCCGCTGGCGTATCGCATCGTGCCTTCGCCCTGACGCTTGCCATTACGGAAATTACCCTCGTAAACATCGCCATTTGCATAGGTCGCGACACCGGTGCCGCTGATTTTTCCGTTTTGCCAAGCACCTGCGTATTTGAACCCATCGGACATCACGATTTCGCCCTGTCCTTCGCGTTGACCTCTGACATATTGGCCTGTGTATATGGCGCCGTCAGGATAAGTGGCTTTGCCCGTTCCGTGACGCAGGCCATCTTGCCAATCCCCTTCGTAGCGATACCCATCCGCATAGGTCATGACGCCTGTGCCGTGGTTCTTGGCGTTCTTGAAGTCGCCTTTGTAAACGATGCCGTTTGCGTAGATCGCTGTTCCCGTGCCATCGATGACACCCGCGACCCATTCACCCTCATAGCTTGAATTGTCGGGATAGGTGATCTTGCCGGTTCCATCCGCCAAATCCGCCCGAAAGCTGCCGGTGTAGACAGATCCGTCTGGGTAGGTGACGGTTCCTTGGCCTTCGATTTGGCCTGCAACCCAATTGCCGGTGTAGAGATAGCCATCAGTCCCGGTGAACGTGCCCTGACCATCACGCCGATCGTCGGTAAAGGCCCCTTCGTAAATGTCCCCGTTGGCATAAACCACGCGCCCTTGGCCTTCGCGGCGGCCTGCGATCAGCTCACCTTCGTAGACATCTCCGTTGGCTTGGGTCAGGCGGCCAGTGCCGTTGATCTGACCATCCGCCCAAAAACCGACATAGATCAGCCCGTCAGGCAGGGCGAGGGTACCTTCCCCGTGGCGCTGACCTGCTAGGATTTCACCGTCGTACTGCGCCCCGTCAGGGTAGGAAATCTTACCGACACCTTGCTTTTGACCATCGACCCAATCGCCGTCGTAAATATATCCGCCGGGGCTTTGCATGACGCCTTTGCCATGATGCTGCGCGTTTTGGAAACCGCCTTCGTAACGGACTCCGTTGGCATAGATGGCGGTGCCTTGGCCATTGATGACGCCATTGGCCCATTCCCCGTCATAGGTGCCGCCGTCTGAAAAGGTAATCTTGCCGATGCCTTCGGGTTTGCCTTTGGAAAACTCACCCTCATAGATCGAGCCGTTGGGGAAGCGCGCCACACCGCGTCCTTTGATCTCTCCGTCGGTCCAGTTGCCGGTGTATTCATAGCCGTTGGGCAAACGGTAGGTCCCGGTCCCGTGCTGCAAACCGCCGCGAAACGTACCTTCGTACACGCCGCCGATGTCATCCTGAGTGGTCAGAACCTGATCGGTTTGGGCCTGCGCAGTGCTGGCTACGGCCAAAGTCGACGCAATTGCGATCGTCTTGCGGATCTTGTTCATGAGTGCCTCAGTCTGCCCAATTTGCCGCAACATTGCGGTCGGTAACGTAAAATTAGGACAGGTGAGCGCGCGGAGCAACGTCTTTTGATGGGTTTGTCTGTTCCTTGCGGGGGTATCTGCTAAATGAGATGGGAAAGAGCGGGACAAGAGGGCAGAATGGCGGAACAATTTCGGATTACTTTGGCGCAACTGAACCCGGTTGTGGGGGATTTGACAGGAAATGCGGCCAAGGCTCGCGAGGCTTGGGAGCAAGGGCGCTCGGCAAAGGCCGATCTGGTCGCTTTACCCGAGATGTTCATCACCGGATACAACACGCAGGATCTGGTCCGTAAACCTGCGTTTCAACAGGCCGCGATGGCTGAAATTCAGGCGCTTGCAGTCGCGTGTTCTGATGGTCCGGCCTTGGCTATTGGTGCGCCTTGGGTCGAACAGGGCAAGCTGTTCAATGCCTATCTCAACCTTCAGAGGGGGCAGATTTCGGCGCAGGTTCTAAAGCATCATTTGCCCAATGAAGCTGTGTTTGACGAAGTGCGTGTGTTTGAATCCGGCCCGATGAGTGGACCCTATGTCGTTGGCGGTGTGCGGATCGGTAGCCCGATTTGTGAGGACGCCTGGCACGAAGACGTTGTGGAAACGCAAGCGGAAACCGGGGCAGAGTTTTTGCTCATCCCGAACGGGTCGCCATATTATCGCGGTAAAGCGGATGCGCGGCTGAATCAGATGGTGTCGCGGGTGGTCGAAACGGGTCTGCCGCTGATCTATTTGAACATGGTTGGCGGGCAGGATGACCAGGTTTTTGATGGCGGCAGTTTTGCGCTGAACCCGGGGGGGGCTTTGGCCTTGCGGATGCCACTGTTCGACGAGACGGTCAGCCATGTTGATCTTGAGCGTGGCTCTGATGGGTGGCGCATTGTGCCCGGCGAAATTGCGCCACACCCCGATGATTGGGAGCAGGATTATCGCGTCATGGTGCAGTCCTTGCGCGACTACGCGGCCAAAGCGGGATTTCAAAAGGTTCTGTTGGGCTTGTCTGGCGGCGTCGATTCGGCACTTGTGGCGACCATCGCTGTGGATGCTTTGGGGGCCGACAATGTGCGGTGTGTCATGTTGCCCTCAGAGTTTACGTCGCAAAATTCCCTGAACGATGCCGAAGCTGTCGCCAAGGCGCTGGGTGTTTCGTACGATTTGGTGCCGATTTCGTACGGTCGCGCCGCGATCACGCAGACTTTGGCGCCACTTTTCGAGGGGCTTGCGCCGGGGCTGGCCGAGGAAAACATTCAATCGCGATTGCGTGGACTTTTGTTGATGGCGATGTCCAACAAGTTTGGGGAAATGCTGCTAACCACCGGCAATAAATCCGAAGTCGCAGTGGGGTATGCGACGATTTACGGCGATATGGCGGGCGGGTATAACCCGATCAAAGACCTGTATAAAACGCGGGTGTTTGAAACCTGCCGGTGGCGCAATGCCAATCATCGCAATTGGATGATGGGACCGGCGGGCACGGTGATCCCTACATCCGTCATCGATAAGCCGCCCAGTGCTGAGTTGCGCGAAGATCAGAAAGACAGCGACAGTTTGCCTGACTATCCTGAGCTGGATGCGATTTTGAATATTCTGGTGGATCAGGACGGGTCTATTGCGGATTGCGTCGCGGCTGGTTTTGATCGTGCAACGGCAAAGCAGATCGAACATCTGATCTACATCAGCGAGCACAAACGCTTTCAATCGGCCCCCGGCGCGCGGTTGACGGATCGGGCCTTTTGGTTGGACCGCAGGTATCCGATTGTGAACCGATGGCGAGATCCGAACTAAGGGCTGGACGCCTTTGATAACTCGTGGTTCGGTGCGCATATGCCCGGACCTACACCCACCCCGTTTCATTCTGATGTAACTGTTCCCACGCAGGTTGATGTTGTTGTCATCGGTGGGGGGATCATCGGCGTTTCAACCGCGTTAGAGCTGGCTGAGCGCGGACGATCTGTTCTGTTGTGCGAAAAAGGGGACATCGGGGCCGAACAGAGTTCACGAAACTGGGGATGGGTGCGCCTTGGGATGCGCGATCCACGCGAAATTCCG
This sequence comes from Phaeobacter sp. NW0010-22, assembly GCF_040365955.1. NCBI lineage: Bacteria > Pseudomonadati > Pseudomonadota > Alphaproteobacteria > Rhodobacterales > Roseobacteraceae > Phaeobacter > Phaeobacter sp. NW0010-22. Next base: position 194,119 of record NZ_BAABWT010000003.1, on the reverse strand, counting down.
TTGATGGTCGAAGCCATCCGTTTGTGGAAGGGTCTTGATGCCCGGATCGGTCGGACGACCGGATATACCCAATCAGGCATTGCGTTCGGGGCTTCGGGCGCGCGAGATGCAGACAATCTTGAACGTTGGTCGCAGAATTTGAATGGCTATCAATCTGGCGCGTGGATGGTTGCGGACACGGATTTGCAAGCGCTGTTGCCCCAGCATGCAGTCCCGTTGGAGTGCGCGTTTCACATGCCCCAAGATGGACGGGCAGAACCGCAGCTGGCGGCCCCGGCGATTGCTGAAGGTGCCCGTGATCGTGGCGCGACAATTCTGACGCTATGCGCGGTTCGCAGTGTCGAAAGCAAAGCAGGTAAGGTTACCGGAGTCGTGACAGAACGCGGCCGGGTCAGGTGTGATCAGGTGGTGCTGGCAGGCGGTGCGTGGTCTCGGTTGTTTGCCGGGAATGCAGGGATCGAGCTGCCACAGCTCAAAGTCATGAATTCGGTTTTGCGCACGTCGCCAGTAGAAGACGGCCCCGAGGTTGCGCTGTGGTCGGATGACTTTGCGATCCGCAAGCGGGCGGATGGGGGGTATTCCATTGCGTCGGGGCATGAAAATACGGTTGATCTGGTGCCCGATAGTTTTCGGCTGGCACAGGCTTTTTTGCCGGCATTTCGACAAGAATGGAGGTCGCTGCGGTTCCGGCTGACCAAGCGGTGGTCTGTTGAGTCTGCTGAGCGCCGAAAATGGAGCCCCGATGATGTGACACCGTTCGAAGCCTGTCGCATTCTGGACCCGGTACCATCAGAAAAGGCGATCCAAAATGCTTGGAAAACCGCGCGTGCGGGTTTTCCTGTGTTGCAGGGGGCTAAGATACTCCAGACGTGGGCTGGCATGATAGACGTCACGCCGGATGCTATTCCTGTCATGTCAGAAATCGACAGCTTGCCAGGACTGTTCATTGCGACGGGGTTTTCAGGGCACGGATTTGGGATCGGACCCGGGGCAGGGCGGCTGATGGCCGATCTGGTGATGGGGGCGGCCCCAATCGTAGATCCTTATGAGTTTCGCTTTTCTCGGTTTAGCGATGGCTCCCGGGTTGCGCCGAACCCGGGATATTAAGCGTGTCAGTGAATGGTCACGACATCATCTGATAGCTGACCGGCACATAGCGGAACCCGTCACCGCGGCCTTCGACAAACCCGGCGGCTGGAAATGGCATGTGATACCCAATCATCGGCACTTTATCCGCTGCAAGCATACCAAGGATCTTGCGACGCGACGCGGCAGCATCTTCGGGGGATGCGTCAAAGCTAAAGGCCCAATCCGGGCGGGCGAAACTCCAGACATAGTGGTTGGCGACGTCGGCTGTCAGCACCAGCTGTCGCCCACCGCTTTCCAGCATGTAACACATGTGGCCGGGCGTATGGCCAAAGCTGGACACCGCTGTAATACCCGATGCAACACTGCCACCATCGTCAAGAAAACTCATCTTTTCGGCCAGTGGTTTCACCAGATTTGTCACCATGTCCCCGACACGATTTCCAGCGTCCATTTTTGACCAGAAATTGTACTCGGTTGACCCCGTCACATATTTGGCATTTGCAAAGGTCGGTTTGCCATCGGTCATCAAGCCGCCAATGTGATCGGGATGCATGTGCGTGATCACAACAGTATCAATCGCGTCAGGAGAAACACCAGCAGCAGCTAGAGCCTTGGGTAAACCACCTTGACCGAGACCAGTATCAAAGAGGATCAATTCGGACCCGGTATCGATAAGTGTTGGGGTGAAGTAAAACTGAAGCGTGTCATGTGGAATGAAGTTTTCTTCAGATACCTGAGCAAACTCCTCATCTGTGGCAGCTGCCCCAAACATTGGCTTGGGCCCTTCGCGCATCGCGCTGCCGTCTAGCAACGTTGTAACGCTCATCTCACCCAGCTTGAAATTGTGGGCGATTGGGGCGTGAACGCCGGAGCTATGTGCTGCGGCTAAAAGCGGGGTCGTTGCCGCAGCCAAAGGCAAAGCTGCCGCCCCGGTTAAGGCGGCTCGACGGGTTAGGTTGAAGGTCATGGATGGTTTCCTCTCTAATGCGTCTCAAAAAAGGGAACTAGTGCGAATGAACGCTGTGGCCAGTTTCTTTTCGTAGAGTTAACCTATCAGACTTTTGGATGAGATATTTGGTTAACGCACTGCAGTAGATGTCTAAGCGGCCTTTTGCTGGACAAAACGCCCCCCATATGACATGTGCCGCCGCAACAGGAGACACCCATGACAACCACTCGTTTTGCCCCGTCGCCCACCGGTTACATACACGTGGGCAACCTGCGCACCGCGCTGATGAACTATCTTATCGCTCGTAAAGCAGGCGGCACGTTTATTCTTAGGATCGATGATACCGACCCTGTACGGTCCAAAGAAGAATATGTTGATGCCATCAAGCAAGACCTTGAATGGCTGGGCCTGCATTGGGACAAGGTCGAGCGTCAATCAGAGCGTTTGGACCAGTATGCCGAAGCGGCTGACAAGCTGCGCGAGATGGGCCGGTTTTATGAGGCCTTTGAAACGCCGACCGAGTTGGACCTGAAGCGTAAGAAGCAACTGAATATGGGCAAACCACCGGTTTATGACCGCGCGGCGCTCAACCTGTCAGCGGACGAACGGGAAGCGTTGCGTGCGGAGCGTGGCAACGGTGTTTGGCGGTTCAAGCTGGATCACGAGCGGATCGAGTGGAACGATGGCGTTCTCGGCGATATCTCGATTGATGCGGCATCAGTGTCTGATCCGGTTCTGATCCGTGGCGACGGTCAGGTGCTGTACACGATTGCGTCGGTTGTTGATGACACCGAAATGGGCGTGACCAATGTTGTGCGAGGATCGGATCACGTGACCAACACGGCAACGCAGATCCAGATCATCAAGGCCTTGGGCGGAACCTGCCCGGACTTTGCGCATCACTCGTTGCTGACAGGTCCGCAGGGCGAGGCATTGTCCAAGCGTTTGGGGACATTGGCCTTGCGCGATTTGCGTGAAGCCGGCGTTCAGCCGTTTGCCTTGCTAAGCCTGATGGCGCGTCTTGGATCGTCTGATCCGGTTGAGTTGCGTACTGACATGTCCGAGCTGGTTGATGGTTTTGATATTGAACGTTTCGGGGCGGCACCAACCAAATTTGACGTGCAGGATCTGTATCCGCTGACGGCACATTATCTGCAAACCCTGCCTTTGGCGGATGTGGCTGATACCGTGGCAAACGTGGGAGTGCCCGCTGAGCTGGCCGAAGATTTCTGGTTGATGGCACGCGGCAACATTACCACCTTGAAAGATCTGGGCGGATGGTGGGAGCTGTGCCGAGACGGTGCAGAACCCATGATTGACGACGATGATCGTGCGTTCATTGCTGAAGCAATGGCATTGTTGCCCGAAGGATCGTTGGACGGCGACACTTGGGGCACCTGGACGAAGGCTGTGAAAGAGGCCACTGGCCGCAAAGGCAAGGGTCTGTTCATGCCGCTGCGCAAGGCGCTGACCGGGCAAGAACGCGGACCAGAAATGGCAACATTGCTGCCCTTGCTGCAGGTTATTCGCGCCAAGGGCTAAACGCTTTGGAGTGTCGAGAATGAAGAGAGGCGGAACCCCAGCGGTTTCGCCTTTCTTTTATGTTAGCTGAAATGTTTGGGCGCCTAAGCGCATCAGATATTCATCGACCAAGGCGTGTTCGTCCGTGCCCATGGGTTGATGGCGGGGATAACGGGGGGCTGCCCTGTCATCCAGAATGGGGGCATCCCAGCCGCCTGTGGTGGCAAAGAAATGGTCAACGCCCTCTGGCCCGAAGACGCGGGCATAGCCTTGCACAACCACATCCAGATAGCTGAGCAGGATCGGGTGTTGGGTGTCTGGTGCGGACTGTCGATGCTCGGGCACAGAATAAACCGCGATTTCAACTTCGTGTATTACAGGGTGTTCGGTGGCATGCGTGACGGAGATCCGATCATAAGCCCATTCGCGTTCATCCAAGGCTTCCCAATCGTCATTTGGAACATGGGCAATTAGACCTTGGATCGCACAAGTTGGGTCCGGTATCGCCGTCAGAAAGGCAACCGGCCGCAGATCCGTATGCCGCCAGACCCGCCGCCATCCGCTGAGTGTGGCGGGACGAGGTTCAGGAAAATCGTGGGTGGCGGTGTTCACCAAACTGCCGTAGCCAAAGAAATATGGGTCTGCCATCAGGTCCTCTGCCCCTCGTGTTCTATTGATGTATGTCAAACCGCTTTTTGCGCCAATGTGCAACAAAGCGTTATTGCAACACCAATCGGAGGAGCCGTCATGCGCATTACCAAGAGGACGAATATCGCGATCCGTTTGCTGATGTATTGTGCGGCCCATCCCGATCGATTGGTGACAAAGGCGGAAATCGCCGAAGTCTGTAATATCTCGGAAAATCATCTGGCTCAGGTCATCAACCAATTGAGCCAGCTTAACTTTCTCAGCACACAGCGCGGTCGAAATGGTGGGATGAACCTTGCCTTGCCAGCCGACAAAATTAAGATTGGCGAAGTGTTTCGCCACATCGAAGGCGGATTACCAATCGCCGAGTGTTTTGCGGACGCGGATAACACATGCCCGCTGACCAAGGCATGTCGCTTGCGAATCGCCCTGCAAGACGCAGCACACGCCTTTTATGCATCGCTGGACGAAATTACGCTGGACGCGCTGGTTTGTGACAATGTTGATCTGCTCAAGATTCTTCAGCCTGTGGTGTCCTGCGGGCGCTGATTTACTCACGCGCCCTTAGAACTTGTGCAGGTCGCGACGCCAAGGGACGCCACGCAAAGAGCAATCCAGCGAGCAATGTTGCCAACACGCCGCCAACAACAATTCCAATTGCCGAGGGCCAGATGATCGAGAAGCTGGTGTCCAGTACATAGGTGCTGACGGCCCATCCCCCTGCAATACCTGCAGCCAATGCCACGAGACCCGCGGCGGCCCCAAGTAGGGCGGCGCGAATGGCAAAGCTAAGCAAAATCTGCCGCCGAGGTGCGCCGACGGTTTTCAAAATTGCGGCCTCGTAAGTGCGTGCGCCTTCGCCCGCTGCGGCTGCTCCGATCAGAACAAGAAACCCGGTGAGCAGGGATGCGCCCGCCCCATAGGAGGTGGCAGCGGCAAGGCCTGCCAGAACGTCAGACACTCGGTCAATGGCGTCGCGGACTCGGATTGCAGTGATGTTTGGAAACTGGTTGGCAAGGTCACGCAGGATGGCAGCCTCGGCGTGTTCTTCGGCATAGACGGTCGAGATAAAGCTGTGCGGTGCCCCGGCGATGGCAGAAGCATTCATCGCCATGACAAACCCCATGCCACCGGTTGAGAAGTCGACATCGCGGAACGAGGTGATTTCTGCTTTGATATCTCGACCAAGGATGTTGATGGTCAGTGTATCGCCCAGCGACAGGCCAATCTCGGCGGCCTCTTCGGCGGCAAAGCTGATTTGTGGCGGGCCCGTGTAATCACTCGGCCACCATTCACCGGCTGTCAGTGTGGTAGTTTCGGGCATCTCGGCATTATATGTGAGGCCCCGATCACCTTGCACAACCCAGTGATCCCCGGCGACGTCGCTCGCTGTAATTCCATTGATACGGGTAATGACGCCGCGCAGCATTGGCGCGCTTTCGACGCGGCTGACGGCTGGGTCTTCGGCCAGACGGGCGTTGAACCCGGGCATTTGGTCTTTTTGGATATCGACAAAGAAATAAGAGGGCGCGACGTCGGGCAGGTTGCCTGAAATGGCATTGCGCAATGTTCCGTCGATCTGCCCCACAGCGGCGAGCACGGTTAAGCCAAGGCCCAGTGACAAGACAACAGAGGCTGCCCCCTCTCTCGGGCCGGAAATCGCCGCCAATGCCCATCTGAGGGCGGGGCGTTTGCGCGCAGCACGTGTTCCTGCGCGGGCAATCGATCGGATCGCAATCGCCGAGACTGCCAACAGAACAAGGGCGCCGGCCAAGCCGCCCGTTGTCATCAGGGTCAAGGTTGCAGAGCCACTGAACCACGCCGCCAAACCCACCAACGCGACCAAACCAACCGCAATGGCAATGAGATAGCGGAGGGGAGGAAGCAGTTTGGCCGTGGACAAAGCATCGCGAAACAGGGTCGCCGCGCGCACTTCTTCGGTGCGTGCCAAAGGCCAAAGCGTAAAGATCAGCGCGGTGAGCAACCCGTAAAGGGCTGCCTCGAACAGGGGTTTAGGATACAGCGCGAATTCAGCTGGAATGGGTAGGCGGTCTTCGATCAGGGGGGCGAGCAGGACCGGAGTCATGCCGCCAAGGATCAATCCCAGCGTAATGCCAACAATCGACAGTGCGCCAATTTGAAGGAAATAGGTTTGGAAAATGGTGCGCCGGTCTGCACCCATTGTGCGCAGGGTGGCAATCGTGCTGGTTTTCTCAGCAAGATAGGCCCGAACAGCCGCCGACACCCCAACACCGCCAACGGCGAGGCCCGAAAGACCAACAAGGATCAGAAATGCACCCAACCGGCGGACGAACTCAGCCACTCCGGGGGCGCCATTTCGCGCATCTGTCCATCGCAGGCCCGAACTGTCGAACTGTTCTTTGGCCGAGGCTGCTGTGGCGACAAGGTCTGTGTTGGCTGGAAGATCCAGCCGGTATTTCGTGGAAAACAACGTGCCTGCAGCCAACAAGCCTGAGTCCGTCAGGGAATCAGTCAACACGATCGTGCGTGGGCCAAGGCCGAACCCGCCGGTCGCACCATCTGGTTCCCGCACAAGCGTCGCCATCAGAACGAAGTCTTGGGTGCCAAGGCGGAAGGTTTGGCCCGGGGTGATACCCAGCCGGTCCATCAGGACACGTTCCATGACCGCGCCGGGTTGTCCGTTTTGACCGGCAAGAGCGGTATCCAAACCGATCGCGGGATCAAGCTGCACTGAACCAATCAAAGGATAAGCGGAATCAATAGATTTGATTTGTGTAAGCGCGCGTTCAGATTGATCGTTGCGATCAACCACAGCCATCGAACGGAAATCTACGATCTCAGAAACACGGTCAGCGTTCCGGGACATCCAAGCGCGTTCTGCGTCGTCCGCAAATCGGAAGGTGAATTCCATCTCGGCGTCGCCGCCGAGCAGGGCAGCCCCTTCTCGCGCCAGCCCAGCCTCGATGCCTGAGCGGACGGACCCTACAGCAGCAATGGCCGCGACTCCGAGGGCCAGACAGGCGAGAAAAATCCGAAAGCCGCGCAGTCCCCCACGCAATTCACGACGGGCAAAGCGGGCGGCAAGACGCAGGCTCATTCAGCGGCTCGCTGATCAGCGTCTACAGCGATACGACCGTCTCTCAGGCGGATGGTTCTGTCGCAGCGCGCAGCCAAGGCATGGCTGTGGGTGACGAGAATTAGGGTTGCGCCGTGGCGATCCCGCAAATCAAACAAGAGATCCATGATTGCGGCGCCATTGGTTTCATCTAGATTCCCGGTTGGCTCGTCCGCCAGCAGGATATGCGGCCGAGGGGCCGAGGCTCGCGCCAAAGCGACCCGCTGTTGTTCGCCACCCGACAGTTGCGCCGGATAGTGATCGCCACGATGACCCAGACCGACGGCCTCAAGCTCGGCTTCGGCGCGCTCAAAGGCATCTTTGTGTCCGGCCAGTTCTAGCGGGGTCGCCACGTTTTCCAGCGCCGTCATGGTGGGGATCAGGTGAAAGCTTTGAAACACCACACCCATATGATCGCGGCGGAACCGGGCAAGCGCATCTTCGTTCATGGCTGTCAGATCTTGGTCCAGCGCTGTGATGGTGCCCGTCGTGACCTGCTCGAGCCCGCCCATCAGCATCAAAAGCGAGGACTTCCCCGACCCTGATGGCCCGATCATGCCAAGTGTTTCGCCTTTTTGAACATCTAGTGACACCCCATGCAGGATATCAACGCGTCCGGCATTGCCATCTAGTGACAAAGTCACATCTTGGAGCGAAAGTATGGGATCAGTCATGGGCCGGTCCTATTGTGTCTGGTGAAAGGGATATGGAGTGGTGAGCAGATTGCGCAAGGTTTTATTGAGTGGTGTTTTCAGCTTGTGCGGTTTTGCTGCAACGGCCGAACCTGTTGTGATCGCTGCTTTGGGGGATTCTCTGACCCAAGGATACGGGTTGTTACCCGAGCAAGGGTTCGTCGCGCAAATGCAGCGCTGGCTGGATACGCAGGGGGCTGACGTGCGTTTGATCAATGCGGGTGTGTCCGGGGACACCACGGCTGGCGGCGCCGCACGGGTCGCGTGGACGCTGACGCCTGATGTTGACGGAATGATCGTCGCCCTAGGGGGGAACGACCTGCTGCGCGGTCTTGATCCGGCCATGTCGCGGGGGAATCTGACGCAGATCATGGAAGCTGCAAAATCTAGCGATGTGGCTGTTTTGCTGGTCGGAATGCAAGCGCCGGGAAACTTCGGGGCGGAGTACAAAGCGGAATTTGATACAATTTACCCGGATCTAGCAGGGCAATATCAAAGCCTGTTTTTCCCAAGCTTCTTTGAAGGTCTATCGGACGAACCTGATCCCGCAGCAGTGCGTAAGTGGATGCAACATGACGGCATCCATCCAAACCCCGAAGGGGTCGCACGTATCGTCTCGGCCATGGGGCCGCATGTGATCGAATTGGCGCAAAGCGTGCGTTAGACGCAGTGCTTCATTGTGCTCGTTCCTGATTGAGCAGTTCTTGGCGCGTGTAGTGCAACGCAATAATTCCGTCGTCGCCGGGTTGAAATTCCGGATCTTGGGGCAGGCATTTTGAATTGCAGAGTTGGTGCACGGTCAGGGCGGCGCTATCAACATACCACAACCGCCCACCGGGAGTTGCAATGTAGCCATTCACGCCCTCGCGTCGGTCGCTGTCGATATCCATTACTGTGGGGAATTCGGCGGGAACGAGGGGGTCATAAGCGCCATGCGTGTGCACCGAGGCGATCAATTCTACTTCCGGCGATGGAACCAAGGGTGTGCATCCATCCGGCCCACCCCGGACGATTTCGGTAAAGGTCAATTTGCCTTGCGGATTGCGCACCAAGTACCCGCAATATTCAAACCCGGCTGCAAAGGAGAGCAATTGTATAGGCGCAAACCGTTCCAGAACCGTTTGAACCTCGATTTCGCTGGGTGTGCTGGTTTGTGCCACACAGGGGCTGGCGGTGGCAGCCGCAAGCAATACAGATAAGAAATGCAAAATAGAAAACTGCACAGGTGGTCGGTTCTTTCCCGCTGCGGGGGGCCTAGTATCGTGGTTGAGTGCGGTATCTGAAGAGAAATGCTCAGAGAACGGTCACGACAGTTCCAAGCGGAACCCGATTGTAAAGATCGATGACATGTTCATTCAACATTCTGATGCATCCGTTCGAAGCAGCTTGGCCAATTGTTTCGGGTTGGGTCGTGCCATGAATTCGGAAATAAGTATCGACCCCATTCTGAAACAGATACAACGCGCGCGCACCCAGTGGGTTTTCGGGGCCACCCGGCTCGACGTAGGAATTGTTGGCGAAACGGGCATAAGTTTTAGGAGACCGGTCGATCATCTCTTGGGTCGGGCGCCAAGTTGGCCATTCCTTTTTTACCTGAATAACGGCAGTGCCGGTGAATTCGAGGCCCGCTTTCCCGACGCCGCAGCCATATCGCAGGGCCTTTCGGGGCTCTGTCACGAAATACAGGTAAAAGGAGCGCGGCAAGATAAGCAACTGGCCAGGTAAAAAATCCTTTTTGATCCGAACCGGTTGTGGGGTTGGATCATAATTCGCGGATGAATTGGCCTGCGTGATTTGAGGCAGCGCGGTGGCTGCTGTTGCCGTAGTTAGGAAGGTGCGGCGTGAGAACATGCTTGGGCTCACTTTTGAGTTGGGATGCCCTATCTTTTGCCTTTGAATTCATTGGGTCAATGCTTTTGGCGTGTGGGCCAGAAAATTGAGATCAAAGTTGCTGCGCAGAAGGCACAGGTGGCGACCCAACCGAAATACCACATTTGTCCGGCGAACATGTCCTCGGCGTAGGACGCGGCAAACCGAGACTTGCCAATATGAGCCAGCGAAAAAGACAGTATTGTAAATGCGCCAAAGCCAATTAGGCGCGGCAGTCGCGCAACATGGAGTCCCCAGGTGAGCAGGGAAAGGAGCGCTCCGATGGGGATTCCAATCCATATAACCTTGCCCGACCACCAAGGGTGGGCACCCAAGTATTGGGTCACGTTGAATGTCATGGCGAGGCCGACAAGCATGGCGAGGCCGAGTAGTGAGAGCGTAAGGCGCTTAATGTGGGTCATTCTTCAGATCTAGGGAAATGATGTGTGTGGCGAAACCCGTGTGACGCCTTCGTGAAGTGGATTGCAGTCAATGCTGTGACAGGTTCTAGTGTGTGCGATGCCGCGATGCGGCAAAGTCGGAGAAATGTGATGGAAAACGAAACACCGCAAGGGGAATTGACCCTGCGCACATTGGCGATGCCCAAAGATGTGAACGTGAATGGCGATATCTTTGGGGGCTGGGTTCTGAGCCAAATGGACATCGCTGCTGGGATCATGGCCGGGGCACGGGCCAAAGGACGCGTCGCAACAGTGGCAGTGGATGCCATGAAGTTCATTCGCCCGGTCGGGGTGGGGGATGTGTTGTGCATTTATTGCCACGTTGCGCGGGTGGGGCGGAGTTCTATGGGGATTGAGATTGAGGCTTGGGTGTTGCGGGACCGGAGTGGGGATCGAGAAAAGGTGACCGAGGCGGTGTTTACCTTTGTGGCGATTGACCCGGATGGGCGGCCGCGGGTTGTACCGGCGCAGTAGGGACCCTTATCTGAGGGGAAATGGAATAGGATTTCGAAGATGGGCGATAAGACGCTGACCTGCCTGAGCTGCGGGCAATTGAACCGGGTGCCGGATTCCAAGCTGGATGCGGGGGCGAAATGTGGCAAGTGCAGCAAGGCGCTGGTGCCCAAAGAAGCGATCGAAGTGAGTCCGGCTATTTTGGAAAAGGCGAGCAAAAACGACGACTTGCCGCTGGTGGTCGATTTTTGGGCGCCGTGGTGTGGCCCCTGTAAGATGATGGCACCTGAGTTTTCCAAAGCGGCCAAAAAGCTGAATGGCAAGGCGCGGCTGGTCAAGCTGAACACGCAATCGCATCAATCCACGGGGGCGCGGTATCGGATCAAAGGCATCCCGACCATGGTCGCGTTCGAGCGGGGCAAGGAAAAGAAACGCCAGTCTGGAGCGCTGCGCGAAGGGCAGATTGTGGGCTGGGTTCGGGGCTGACGTTAACCTTTGAGTCCGCCTAAAGCTGCCAGCGAACGGTGCGTTCATGCCCTTTGACTTGGGCCAAAACAGGGGGGTGACTTGCGTGCACCGGGCGTGCACCCGCTGTGCACCGGCGTATGTCGGCAGCAAAACAGGGGCAAAGGTTCACCCACCCCAGAACAAAGACTTCATTTTCAGGATTTAGTGCGCGTGACGCAGGGGGGCGGCAGGCACAGGTGCGGCGTGCGGTGGACGCGGCGGACGGTTGGACCAGATCGCCAAGGCGATGGTGGCGAACACCACCAGTGTTCCAACCAGCGGGTACAAAGCGAGGGACAGCCACAAGGGTAAGGACCAGACGGTGTAGCCCAGCACGGATGCGAGCATTCCGCCAAAGACCCCACATATCAGACCAAACCAAGCCATAATATTAGACGACTCCAAGCCAAAGTATCAGACCAAACCAAGCCAAATCATTCCCCTTTCGTGCAGCCCATTTGCACACTTGTTAGTTGAGTGTGCACGATTCCCCGGAGCGTGCAACCTTAGGTTACACCTAATTGTGTTCAAACTGTGTCTATTGAGGGAATATAGCCAATTTCAGCTGTTTCCTGCCGGTTATTCGTTAACCTTTTCCTTACCTTGAGTTGTGAGGTATGGAATTCCATACCATTTTCATCAGCCTTTTGATCCGTGGCGGAACATCGCTTGTTTTGCTGCTCTTTGCCGGAACGCGAGTCGCATCGGTGGCGGGGATGGGTCGGTAAATCAGTGACAAGGGGCTGTTGTGGGGGGGCGATTCCCGGTTTTGGGTAGGTCGCGGATTGGGATGTGCTGCACCCGAGGTTGGTCTGGGCACTCGCTGGATTTTGGTGGGGGCAGAGTTGGGAGGGGCGAGCGTGCCACGGAGTGTCGCAACTCGTACCTGACCTCAGCTTGGGGGATCAAACCGGTTTGCGAAGTGGCAAACGCGGCGGGTCGGGAGTGAGGGTTGGACAGGCGGAGCCCTTCTCACCGGGGTTTGCGAATTGAAGAGGGGCGTTGGTCGGATTGCGGTTTTGGGTGCGTCTTGCTGGGGGGTGTCACGGAGTGGCACGACCCGCGCCTGACCTTCCCCTTGGGAGTTCACGCCGGTTCCCGGAGGGACAAACAGTCTGGGGGACTGTTTGAGGTTTGAACGGGCGGAGCCCTGCGCGCCGTGGTTTGCGGATTGAAGAGGGGCGGTGGCCGGATTGCGGTTTGGGTGCGTCTTTTGGGGTGTGACGCGTAGCGGCACGACCCGCGCCTGACCTTCCCCCCGGGAAGGCGCTTTGCACCTCCCCAAGGTCAGGCGCGGGTCTTTTGTTGGGCTTTCTGGAACTGAATTTCGAATAAGCCGTCTGGTGATCGTGGGCCAGCGAAGGGGAGGCCAATCCCGGCTTTGCGTAGTATGTGCTTTTGAAGCATGGGGGATAATCCTTCGACCCAATCCGGCGAAAGGAAAATGTTCTCCAAGTAATCAAGGCCTAAGTTGATCGCAAAATCTAGTGTATCGAACTCCTTTTCCTCAACACTCTTAAACCACCGCTCTATTTGTTCCGGGTTCTGCTGCCCGGTCGAGGCCAGAAGTAGGAGGTTTTGACCCCCGACATTTCCACAAAACGCAAAAATAATTCCCCAATCGTCTTTGCTATCAGGAAGTATTTTGGTTCCATGAAGGTCAAATTCTGGAGAAAAAGAACCTGAATAAGCACAAGGTAGATTGTCTTCAAAAAGGAATAGTTGTGAGATGAAGTTTTCAAAGCTATCAGTATGCAGCATTTCTTCTAGTTGAGACTTTGCACCTTCTAGCTCAGCTTTTGCGACGACAGCGTTTTGGATGTATTCATCGTAGTAGCTCTCGCCATGAGTCTTTATCATGCTGGTTCTGAAGCGATCTGAAGTGTGCATGCGTATCTGTGCTAATTTAGTGAATAGCTCTTTTGAAACAGACCGGTATGCTAGCAATGTCAGAGCTTTTGGAGATAGCTCCTCGAATTGATCTTCGATTTCTGAAAAGATTTCTTTGTCGTGTTTTTTGCAAAAAACTGGGAACGTCGATGCCTTGGAGTGACCCACTTTTTTCAGATCAATTTTGAAGGTTTTTGGAGTGAATGAAGGTTGCGGCGAAATTACATGCCCATTGCTTTGTATTCTTTTCAAAGCCATAGATTTTTGGAGTGAATGCGAGGATATAGGTTTGTTTTTGCACCGTTCTCCAGATTTTGAGATGCTCATACACGTGCAGACGGGTTTTTTAAAACGCTTCATTTCTTTCTGAAAGTCGGAAAAATCCATGATTCCACTCAAAACTGGGGGGGCGGGAGCAATAATTAGATTGCCCCCGCCTTACAACCTTAACGCACAAACTTCTTATGCTTCAACCGCTTGGGCTCCAGAGCATCCGCTCCCAACCGGCGTTTCTTGTCTTCTTCGTAGTCTTCAAAGTTGCCCTCGAACCATTCCACGTGGGCGTCGCCCTCGAAGGCAAGAATGTGGGTACAGATCCGGTCGAGGAAGAAACGGTCGTGCGAGATGACCACGGCGCAGCCGGCGAAGTCGACGAGGGCGTCCTCGAGAGCGCGGAGGGTTTCGACGTCGAGGTCGTTGGTCGGTTCATCGAGGAGGAGGACATTGCCGCCTTCTTTCAGCAAACGGGCCATGTGGACGCGGTTGCGTTCGCCACCTGACAGCAGGTTCAGCGGTTTTTGCTGATCGCCGCCTTTGAAGTTGAACGAGGAGCAGTAGGCGCGGGAGTTGACCTGCGCGTCGCCCAGTTCAATGATCTCGGCCCCACCAGAAATGGATTCCCAGACGGTCTCTTTATCGTTCAGGTCATCACGCGACTGATCGACGTAGGACAGTTTGACGGTATCGCCATAGGTGACAGAGCCGGTGTCGGGCTGTTCCTGACCGGTCAACATGCGGAACAGGGTCGATTTACCGGCACCGTTGGGGCCGATGACGCCGACAATGCCGCCGGGGGGCAGGGCAAACGTGAGACCCTCGACCAGTTGTTTGTCGCCGTAGTGCTTGGCGATGTTGTCGACCTCGATCACTTTGCCGCCCAGACGGGGGCCGTTGGGGATGACGATCTGGGCGCGGGTGAGTTTTTCGCGCTCGGACTGTTGGGCGAGGTCGTTATAGGCGTTGATCCGGGCCTTGGATTTGGCCTGACGGGCTTTGGCGCCCTGACGCATCCAGTCGAGTTCGCGCTGGAGGGTCTGTTGCTTGGATTTGTCTTCGCGGGCTTCTTGCTCCAGACGTTTGGCTTTCTGTTCCAGCCATGCAGAATAGTTGCCCTCGTAAGGGATGCCTTTGCCGCGGTCGAGTTCGAGAATCCAGCCGGTGATGTCATCGAGGAAATAGCGGTCGTGGGTGACGCAGAGGATGGTGCCTTTGTAGTCGATCAGGTGCTGTTGCAGCCAAGCGATGGTTTCAGCGTCGAGGTGGTTGGTGGGTTCGTCGAGCAGCAGCATTTCGGGGGCTTCGAGCAGCAGTTTGCACAGCGCGACGCGGCGCTTTTCACCGCCCGAGAGGTTGGCGATTTCAGCATCATCAGGGGGGCAGCGCAAGGCCTCCATCGAGATGTCGATCTGGCTGTCGAGATCCCAGAGGTTTTCGGCGTCGATGGAATCCTGAAGGGTGGTCATTTCCTCCATCAGCTCGTCGGTGTAGTTCTCGGCCATCTCGATTGCGATGGCGTTGAAGCGGTCGACTTTGGCCTTTTTCTCGGCGACGCCCAGCATGACGTTTTCGCGCACGGTGAGGGTCTCGTCGAGCTTGGGTTCCTGTGGCAGGTAGCCGACTTTGGCCCCTTCGGCGCACCAGGCTTCGCCGGTGAAATCTTTGTCGAGGCCGGCCATGATCTTCATCAGGGTCGATTTACCGGCGCCGTTGACGCCGACCACACCGATTTTCACGCCGGGCAAAAAGCTCAGGTGGATGTTTTCAAAGCATTTCTTGCCACCGGGATAGGTCTTGGAGACCCCTTGCATGTGGTAGACGTATTGATAGGCAGCCATGGTGCGTCCTCTGGATACAGGGAATTCGGGTTGGGCGGTGTGATAGCGGAAGGTGCGGGGCGGGGCAATGGAGGTTGCAAGGGGGAAATCCTGCCCCGCGCACGCCCTGAAGGGGCTGTTCTGGCGTTACTCACGGGATGTGGAGTTCCAATCGCGCATTGGCGATCCGTTGAATGATCATAACTATGTCCGCGCGAAATGGGCTTGCTGATGAGCTGCAACATTGCGCGGCTTTCTAAATCTTTTTATTGCACCACGGCACTCATCCATTCTTTGATGAACGTTCGCCGTTTCAAACCGTCGAGGTATGTCATGAGTGCTGGTTCAAGCGAGATAACGGAAGGGTTTGTCCCCTGTAGGGATTTGTCCAAAGGCGGCAGACGGGAAGAGCCCGTGCTGCCATCAGTGGACTGGATATCAATCATTTTTTGGATGAATCGTTCCGAGGCATCGACGTGTTGTGTTGCTTTTGAGACAAATCCGGTCCGCATCATCGTGGTCGGGAAATCCGACGGCAGGATGATCTCAAAACGCGGGTCTTTTTGTCGGCGCGCCGCAGCATAACTGCCCAGCACATTGTAGGCGACCAGCAATTTTCCGGATGCCACATCATCAATCATTTCACCCGAGCAGCAATAAAGCCGCGCGTTGAGGCTGCCCATGACTTCCATCAGACGCCAATAGGTTTCGGATACGCGTGCATCCTGTGTCGCGAACAGATAGCCCACGCCCGATTGCCGAACATCATATGTCCCCAATTTGCCGCGAAACAGGTCGGGCTGCTGGCGTAGTGCATGGATCAGCTCTTGTCTTGTCTGGGGAATGGTTTTGTCTTTGAACGCGCGGCTGTTGATCACAATAGCTGCGGGTTCGGTCGTGAATGCAAATAGGCGCTGGCGCCATTGTGCCCATTCCGGGTGGTCAATGCCGGACAGTTCAAGCGCGAAACCGTCATTGACGAGTTTCAACTGCAGATCCATCGCACTGGAAATGATAATGTCGAATTGGTCAGGATTTTCGCGAAATTTCCGATCTATATCAGACGTCGTAGTCACCAGATATTCGACCGACCATGCCGGGGTGTCAGAAAGAAATTGCTCGATTATCGGCGCAAAAAAAGAGGTGTCTGTGCTGGAAAGGATACGCAGGGTCTGTGCGGTGTTGCCGGCTTGAAACAGTTGCCGGTCTTCCCAGTCCTGCGCCCCTGACACAAACGGCCAAAGGCTAAGGATTAAAGCGAAAAGGTAACGCATGCGCCGCCTCCGTTGGGGTTGGACAGGGTGAGTGTTCCGCCGTGGGCCTGGGCGACATCCTGCGCGATGGTCAAGCCCAGTCCCGAACCAATGATCCCTTTGACGTTGTCCCCACGCGAGAACCGCGACACCAACTTGTCCATGTCGCTTTCTGGAAAGCCCGGCCCTTGGTCACGGATTTCAATTTGCGGTGTCGGGAGCGCGGTCACATGTATCGTGATGTCGCTTTCTGCGGGCGAGTATTTGAGGGCGTTGTCGATCAAGTTGCGAATACCGTTTTGCAAAAGAATACTGTCACCGGCAACGATCACCTGCCTGTCCCCCGTGATTATCAGGTTGATATCCCGCATATCGGCGACTGGCGTCAGACGCAGAACAAGTTCGTGCAGCAGATCGACCAGATCAACCTCGGACCGTTCCAGATGGTCGGCGCGAAAGGTGATCATTGCGTGATCCAGCAATTGCCCCGCAGCGCGGGAGCTTTCGTCGATGGCGCGGATCATCGCCCGCAGCGCCTGCCTGTTTTCGTCGCGATCGACGCGCTGCAATGTCGCTTCGGCATGAGAGCGCACAGTCGCCAGCGGGGTGCGGACACGATGGGCGGCTTCGGCGATGAAATCTTCGGATTGCTTCAGCGATGTATCAAGCCGCCCCATCAGGCGATTGAGAGACGAGACAAGCGCGGCCATCTCGACGGGGACAGGGCTGGCGACGGGGCTGAGATCCTTGGGGCCCCTTTTGGTCACGGACGTGGTCAGGCGCTGTAGTGGCCGGATCGTCGTGGCGGTTGCCCAGAAAGACAGCAGCACCGACAGCAGGAAGAACACTGTACCGAACAGGGCAACATTGCGGGAAATGCGCGCCAGCGTCACTTGCAAGGCGTCCTGTGTTTGAGCGACGGAAACCGAAATAGTGGTGCGCGTGTCCGCCCCGACCAACATCCGCGATGCGGTTGCCATGCGAACGGTGACATCGTCGAATTGGGTGGTTTTGTGGGCCATTCGATCCCTCAGTTGGCCTGTGTCATGGGGCAGATCCCCATAGCCGGACAGCAAGCTATCATCTTGATAGATAGAATAAAAAACCCGGTCGTCCGCCGCAGTGCTGAGCATCGACAGCGACGCATAGGGAAAATCGACTTCGACGTCACCATTGCGCAGGATCGCGGCATCCAGAATGGACATCACCGAGGCTTCGAGAATGCTGTCCTGCCCTTGCTGGGCAATCTGGGCGGCGTAGCCACGCACGACGAAAAATAGCAAGGCGGCCAGCATCGCGGCCCCACCGATCAACGTGAGTGTCAGACGGTTTCGCAACGAACCCGAGACATTGACAGTGTCAGTCATGATCAAGCCTGTAGCCAAGGCCGCGGAGCGTCGTAATTCTCAAGTCAGAGGGTTCCAAGTGTTTGCGCAGCCGCCCGATATAGACTTCGATGGCGTTTTCGGAGACGTCTTCGTCATATGAAAACAAGCGGTCGAACAGTTTGTGTTTCGGGAAAATTTGGCCGGGTGCATTGATCAGCAGTTCTAACAGGCGCAATTCCCGGTTTCGCAGATTGATAGCGGTGCCGTCTATGGTCAGGCTGCCAGCCACCGGATCAAAAGCGACGTTGCCAAGCCGGGTCGTCGTCTGGGCAGTGCCGGAATTGCGGCGCAAAACGGCGCGGCATCTGGCCTGCAACTCTTCGTGGTCGAAGGGTTTCGTCACGTAGTCATCCGCCCCCAAATCCAACATGCTGATTCTGTCAGACACCTGCGAGCGTGCTGTCAAAACGATGACAGGCGTGTCCTTTTTCCCGGCGCGGTGCTGTTTCAGAAACATGCGTCCGTCCCCGTCAGGCAGCATTATATCCAGCAAGATAAGATCGTATTCTCCGATCTCGACGAAGGCGAGGGCATCTTCAATTTTACCCGCATGATCAACAACATGACCATCAATTTGCAACCGTGTGCAAATTGCATTCGCCAGCTCTGTGTTGTCCTCGATCAATAGGAATTTCATGCGCTTTGCTCAGTTGGAGACGGCCGTGACAGGTCCGTGTCAGGTTGTTGTGGTTACTTCAGTCAACTGAGCCACCTTTCGGACAGTTGTCAAATTTGGAGGAGATCATGATGAGTTTTTCACTGGGCCGTCGCACCCTGATGGCGACCGCCGCTGCCGCCTTGGCCTTTGCTTCACCGGTGCTGGCCGATGGGCACAAAGCGCTCGAGAGCCTGCACTTTCTGATCCCAGGTGGCGCCGGTGGCGGATGGGACGGGACCGCACGCGGAACCGGTGAGGCGCTGACCAAAGCCGGTATCGTTGGCAACGCGTCCTATGAAAACATGTCAGGCGGCGGGGGCGGCAAAGCCATTGGTTTTCTGATTGAAAACGCAGACAGCAACCATGGCACCCTGATGGTCAACTCGACCCCCATCGTAATCCGATCCCTGACCGGTGTGTTTCCGCATAACTTCCGCGACCTGACGCTTGTTGCTGGCACCATCGGTGATTATGCCGCGATCGTTGTGGGCAAGGACAGCCCCATCAATTCTATGGATGACTTGATGGCGGCTTTTGACGCTGATCCACGTGGCACTGCGATCGGTGGCGGATCTGTACCCGGAGGCATGGACCACCTTGTTGCTGCCATGACGTTTGAGGCTGCTGGTAAAGATGCGCTTGCGGTCAAATACATCCCCTATGATGCGGGAGGCAAAGCCATGGCGGCGCTGCTGTCAGGCGAGATTGCCGCCCTGTCGACAGGGTTCTCAGAAGCGGTGGATCTGGCTGGCGCAGGTGAGGTTAAAATCATCGGTGTGACCTCGGACGAGCGCGTACCCGCTGCGCCGGATGCCCAGACCATGAAGGAACAGGGGATCGATACAACCTTTGTGAACTGGCGCGGGTTTTTCGCGGCGCCGGGCCTGCCCGAAGACAAGCTTGCCATGTACCAAACCGCACTGGCGAGCATGTACGACACCCCTGAGTGGGAAGAGGTGCGCGCCCGTAACGGTTGGGTCAACATCCATAACTCGGGTGATGATTTCAAAACGTTCCTGGAAGAGCAAGAACAGGTCATTGGTGACCTCATGAAGAAACTGGGTTTCCTCTAAAGTTAACCTGTTCGGGCAGAGCGGTGTGCCGCTCTGCCTCTATTCTGTGAGGGAGAGGGTCATGGCACTCGATCGTTGGATCGCACTCATTCTTGTCGGTATCTGCCTGGCCTATGGATACGCGGCCTGGTTTACGATGGACGGCGGGTTGGCTCCGTTTATGAAACGCAACCCAATCTGGCCCAGCACCTTTCCCAAGGTTCTATCGGTGATCGGATTGCTTTTATCGCTTGTCATTCTGCTGGGGCTCGAAAAGTCGGAACTCAAGGTTGCGGATATCGATTACCGACGTCTGGGCGAGTACAAGTTGGGGCAGGCGCTGATGCTTCTGGCGCTGATGGTTGGCTATGCGTTGTGTCTGCGCCCGATGGGGTTCATTTTTTCCACGTGTGCATTTCTTATCCTCGGGTCGTTCATTCTAGGCGAACGCAAATGGCTTGTGATGGTGTCTGTTTCGCTGATTGCAACATTGATTGTCTGGTATCTCGTGCAGCAGGTTCTTGGCATTTATCTGCGCCCACTACCCGGATTTATAGGAGGGTAATGCCATGCTCGAAGGACTTTTAATCGGCCTGCAAACGGCTCTGTCCCTACAAAACCTTCTCATGGTGATTGGCGGCTGCCTTATCGGCACGTTCATTGGCATGTTGCCGGGTCTTGGACCGATGTCGATCATCGCGATCATGATCCCGGTTGCGATTTCGATGGGGGATCCGTCGGCTGCGCTCATCTTGTTGGCGGGTGTCTATTATGGTGCCATTTTCGGTGGCTCGACATCCTCGATCCTGCTGAATGCACCGGGCGTTGCAGGCACGGTGGCGTCAAGTTTTGACGGATATCCGATGGCCAAACAGGGCAAAGCAGGCAAGGCGCTGACTATCGCCGCCATTGCCAGCTTTGCCGGTGGCAGCATTGGTGCGCTGTTGTTGATGGTTTTTGCGCCAGCGCTGTCTTCTGTCGCTTTGCTATTCCATTCCGCCGAGTATTTCGCGCTGATGGTCGTGGGGCTTTCGGCCATCGCGGCCTTTGCTGGCACCGGACAAGTTGCCAAGGCATTGATGATGACGATCCTTGGGCTGATCATGGCAACCGTAGGCGAAGGGGCTTTGTTCAACTTGCCGCGCTTCACGATGGGGATCATGGATCTTCAGTCTGGTTTTGGTTTTGTTACTCTTGCGATGGCAATGTTCGCGCTGCCCGAAGCCTTGTTTCTTGTCCTCAAACCCAAAACTGCTCAAGCTGAGCAAGACGGGGAAATCAAAGACCTGCGCATCACCAAAGCGGAAGCCAAGGCCATTGCCCCCGTCATCGGGCGCCAATCGTTTCAGGGTTTTTTCATCGGCGTTTTACCGGGCGCCGGCGCGACGATTGCCAGTTTCCTGGGCTACGCAGTCGAACGCAATATCGCCACCAAGGAAGAGCAGGAGGAGTTTGGTAAGGGATCTATCAAAGGTCTCGCGGCACCTGAGACCGCCAACAATGCGGCTTGTACCGGATCGTTTGTGCCGTTGTTGACGCTGGGCATTCCTGGCTCGGGGACAACGGCGATCCTGCTGGGGGCGTTAATCGCGCTTAACGTCACCCCCGGTCCGCGTCTGATGATTGATGAGCCACAGATTTTTTGGGCCGTCATCATGTCGATGTTCATTGGTAATCTGGTACTACTAATCCTGAACCTGCCACTGATCCCCTACATCGCCAAAGTGCTCTCTATCCCGCGCAATTACCTGATCCCGTTTATCCTCTTCTTTACGCTGATGGGGGCCTATATCGGGCAGAACAACGCCACTGAATTGTTATTGTTGGTTGGCTTTGGGGTTTGTGCAACGGCATTGCGCTTTGCCGATTATCCGCTTGCGCCCCTGCTGATCGGGTTCATTCTGGGCGGTATGCTGGAAGATAACTTTGCCCGGTCGATGCAGCTTTATGATGGTGTTGGCTTTATTTGGGAACGCCCGATGACGCTTGGCCTACTTGTGATCGCAGGCTTGTTGGTTGTTCTGCCAAGCTATCGGGCGCGCCGTGCCCGGCTGCGTGCTGAAGGGGTTGCGGACGGGGATTAAAGGGTCGTGGCAGTCTGGGGATTTATCCCCTCGGGCTGCCATTGCCTATTTTGGTTGTAATGATGCTTGCCTACCTGATCGTTGCACATTTGGACGTCGATCATGCGGCCGCATACATATGAGCCAATCCCGAGACCGTGTGGGAACTCGGTTACGAAGAGCACCCGGTTCCTACGTCGTTTTTTTCCATATGGTCTGGGTCACGTAGGCAACGCTTTCGTCAACGCTGACCATCACATCCCCATCCTGAATATTGACCTGCAGTTTCATGGAACGACTTGCAAGATTCCCAAGATCGCGGGTGTCTGACTCTGAAAAGTTGACGACCTGAAGGTTGTCAAAACGGGTGGTGCTGTTTTTGATTTTTTCCCACCACACATCAGCCGCCCGACCATAACTGTAGACGATGACCTCTTTGGCTTTGCCGCAAGATTGACGCACAATCTTTTCGCTTGGAAGCCCCAAGGCCACCCACAAATCAAGCTCTCCACTCAGGCTTTTCTGCCAAATATCTGGCTCATCATCTGTTGAAAGACCCTTGGTGAGTTCCAATTGTTCATGGGCATTCAGAGCAAAAGCAAGAAGACGCACCATCATCCGCTCATCCGTCTCCGAAGGGTGCTTGGCAACGGTCAGCTTGTGGGTCTCATAATAGTGGCGATCCATATCGGACACGGATAGCTCAACTTTATAGATGGTGGCTTTTTGCGCCATGATTTTTCCTGAACTAGCGAAGATAGAGCTGTTTAGAGCGTGGCGTGGTTTTGTGAAAGTGGAATGTGCCGGGCAGCAGGGTCCGGTTGGGCGATGCTGTGTGGCCTGTTGATTGACAACATCTGCGTGGCGGGTCACTCAGAGGGATTATGAGATACTCCATTCCATATGCGCGGTCAGGTCAGGTGATTGGGTTGCTGGGCGGCTCGTTTGATCCGCCACATGCGGGGCATGTGCATGTGACGCGCGAGGCGATCAAGGCCTTTGGGCTGGATCGGGTGTGGTGGTTGGTAAGCCCCGGTAATGTGTTGAAAAAGCGCGGGCCTGCGCCTTTGGCGCGCCGGATGGCAGCGGCGCGGGCGATGATGGATCACCCTCGGGTCGAGATTACAGATATTGAGGCGCAGATTGGCACGCGAGCGACGGTGGATACGTTGGAGGTGCTGCAGCGGCTGTATCCCGGCGTGCGGTTTGTCTGGTTGATGGGCGCGGATAATCTGGCGCAGCTGCATCGTTGGCAACGCTGGCGCAGTATCATGGAACGGGTGCCGGTGGGCGTTGTGGCGCGACCGGGGGATCGGATCTCGGCAAGGATGTCACCGGCGGCGCGGGCCTTCGCCAAGTATCGTCTGGACGGGCAGGCGCGTCAGTTATTGGGGCAGGCCGAGGCCCCGGCGTGGTGTTTTGCGAATGTGCCGATGGTTGATGTCAGCTCGACCCAGATCCGGGCGCGAGGTGGGTGGTCAACGCCAACGTCAACATCAGCGTCGGAGCAGGGCTGAGGTCAGACCCGACCCAAGCACCAACGCCAGACCGGCCCACGTGTAGGCGTCAGGCAAGTCGTTGAAGACAGCCCAACCGAGCCCGGTGGCGGCGATCAGTTGGAAATAGACCAACGGTGCGAGTTTGGTTGATGGCGCGCGGGTATAGGCCACGAGCAGCAGCAGGTTGCCCAGCATGGAGCCCAGCGCGCTGAGCAGGGTGAGCGAGGCGATGGCCGGCGTTAGGGTGGGGATTTGCAGGATCCCGGCAGGCGTCAGGATCAGCCCCGCGATAAACAGTTGGGTAAAGCTGAGTGCGCGGGCAGAGCCGAGGTGCGACAGCCAGCGCGAGGCGGTTAGGAAGCTGCCATAGAAGCACCCGGCGAGCACCGCAAAGCCAAGGCCGGGTGAAGCGCCAAAACCGGGGCGCACCACAAACAGAACGCCCGCGAAGCCGGTCAACATCAGGACCGAGCGCAGCAGGGTCGCGGGTTCACGCAGCAGGATGGCAGAGAGCGCGTAGCTGAGGATGGGGCCAATGAAGAAGGCGGCAAAGACATTCGCCAGCGGTTCGGTTTGCAGTGCGGTTTGGATAAAGAAGATGCCACCCGCCAGCAGGAGCGCGCGAAACCAGATCCGCCAGTTGAGCAGCAGCGGAAAGGCCGTGCGCGGGGTAAAGGGCAGGATCATCAACGTACCAAGGGCAAATCGGGACCAAGCGACGAACAGGGGGGAGGCGTTATAGCTGCCGGTGAGGAGTTTACCTGCCATATCTCCGGTTGGGATCAGGGACATGGCGACGAACATAAGGAGGACAGCTTGGAACATATGTCGCGCCTATCATGGGAAACTTCCTTGAAAAACCCGCAAACTGACGCTTGTTTGCCATGATGCTCTGGGTTTGTATGGGGTATGGTAAAACAGATTTCACGAAGAGTATTGCTTGGGTCGTTGGGCGCGTTTGTGGCGCATGGGACGGCTTGGGCAAATGCGCCGGTACGGTCGTTGCGGCCGCAGGCGCGGGGACAGGCGGCGCTGGCGTTGGCGCAGGTCGGCCCAGAGGATTTAATTGCCAAGGCTGGCTTGAAGGGTGAGGTCGCGTTTGCGGTGGCTGATGTCAAATCCGGGTCGGCGCTAGAGAACGTTGGGGGGGCGACGGGTTTGCCCCCAGCGAGTGTCGCCAAGGCGTTGACGGCGCTTTATGCTTTGGATGTACTGGGGGGAGGATACCAGTTTGAAACGCGGGTGCTGGCGACGGGGCCGATAAAGAACGGCGTGTTGAAGGGGGATCTGATCCTTGCGGGGGGCGGTGACCCGACATTGGACACCACCACATTGGCCGAGATGGCGCGTCAACTGAAGGTGGCAGGCGTGCGCGAGGTGCGCGGTGCGTTCAAGGTTTATGACGGGATGTTGCCGCAGGTTCACACGATTGACCGGGATCAGCCGGACCATGTGGGCTATAGCCCGGGTGTGTCTGGGATCGCGTTGAATTTCAATCGGGTGCATTTCGAGTGGAAGCGAACCAGCAAGGGGTATGGCGTCACGATGGACGCGCGTACGGCCAAGTACCGCCCCGAGGTGGCGATGGCGCAGATGCGGGTCGTGAATCGCCAGTTGCCAGTCTACACCTATGAAGAAACCCCCCGGATTGACAAATGGACAGTAGCGCGTGGCGCGCTGGGCAAGGGGGGCGCGCGGTGGTTGCCGGTGCGCAAACCAGCCCTGTATGCAGGCGACGTGTTCCAGACCATGGCGCGAGCAAACGGGATCGTGCTGAAAAAGGTCAAAGTGGTGCAGAGCCTGCCAACCAGTTCGGTGTTGGTGACCCATCGCAGTGCACCGCTTGAGCGTATTCTGAAGGCGATGCTGAAGTATTCCAACAACCTGACGGCAGAGATGGTCGGGATGACGGCCACAGCGGCGCGGGGCAAGCGGCCATCGTCGCTGAAGGATTCCGCGTCGGCCATGAGCCGTTGGGCGGCTGGCAAGTATGGAATGAAAGACACACGGATGGTGGATCATTCCGGGCTGGGATCTGCGTCGCGGATGACGCCGCAAGATTTGGTCGGGGCATTGGTCCAGGTGCGCAAGGCCGGTGGGCTGCGCCACATGCTCAAACCGTTCAAGATGCGGGATTCAAATGGGCGTGTGATGAGCAAGCATCCGGTCAAGGTGGATGCCAAAACTGGCACGTTGAATTTTGTGTCAGGGTTGGGTGGGTTTATGACCGCGACCGATGGCACCGAATTGGCATTTGCCATCTTTACTGCGGACACCGCGACCAGATCGCGAATCAAGCGCGCTGATCGGGAAGTGCCGCCGGGCGCTCGGACGTGGAACCGCCGCTCGAAGCAGCTTCAGCAAAAGCTGATCGAGCGATGGGCCGTGTTGTATGGAAGCTGAGCTTAAAGCCTCGCGAAATACTTGAATCACTTAACTCTGCCTGAAATCAAAGATTTCAACGCGTTAAGTGCTAAACGGTGTCTCAAGCTTTTCGCGAAGTGCTTTAGATGACGTGGCGCGCCCGTGCGCCGCGTTCAATTGCTGCGGCATGCAGGCGGTCGATACTGAGCTCGTACCGGATTTCTTCCAGCAGGCGCAGTTCGGATTCAGCCAAGTTGCCATCGGCGGCGGCAACGTCACACGCTAACGCATAGGCGGTTTCATAGAGCCGCTCGGGTAAGTTATCGCGTGTCAGGCCAAACAGGGCATCTAGCCCGTCTTCCTGCTCAAACAGATCAAACACAATCGACGAGACGCGGTTGATGCGGTCGATGTCATAGTCTGCAAAGACTGGCAGCATATTCACGGCAGACTGGATTTTGACCAGTTCGGCGGTGCGGATGTTCTCGTCAGAGGCAGAGACGGCGACCATGATCGCCACGAGACAATCCTGAGGGGTCAGGGAATGAGGGGTTTGCGCGTTCATAAATCCGTATCCTGCTAATATGTTGCATGGCTAAGATACGGTCGGGGGCGGGTGTGCACAACACCCGCCTTTCTCTTTTACTGCGGCAATCAAGCGTTGGCGGTGAAACGGTATTCGATATCTTCGAAATTTGGGGTCGCGAACCCATAGGTGAACCGCAGGCCGTTCTCACCCGCTTGGGTGCCATGTTCTGCGCCACCGGGCACATAGATGGCGATGCCGGGGGCGATGTTGTGCGGAACGCCGTCGATGGTGACGATACCGTCGCCGTCCAGCCCGAGATAAAATTCGGGGGGATCATGGCGATGGGGCAGCAAGCGGCCGTGGGGTTCGAATTCAGCAATACCCAGAACCATATCGCGAGGCGTGTCGGCGGACCCGTTGATCAGGGTGCGCCAGCGGACCTCGCCATAGGTGGGATCGGTGCCACCTGACAGCGGCACATGGGCGGCATCAATGACCAAGGGGGCGTGGGGTAGGTTGCTGGGCTGGTGCAAGATTTCGGTGTCGCTGAAATCGGTAGCCAGTGTGTTGAGTTCGTCTGTCATGGTGGGCTCCTTTCTGTTTGCGGTCAGTTAGGAGGGGTTGCGTGATTTGGGCAATACATTAAAGCTGAGCGGGATTATACGTTGAGGTTATGATAGATGGAGCGACTTCCGGGCTTTTCAGGGCTGACTGCATTCTATGCGGCTGCACGCCATGGTACACTGACTGCTGCGGCGCAGGAGCTAAATGTGTCGCAACCGGCGATCTCACGCAGGATTGCGGCATTGGAGGCGGATTTGGACATTCCATTGTTTGATCGCAGCCGCAAACCAGTGCGTTTAACGCAGGCAGGTAGGGATTTGTTGAAGGCGCTGCATGGTGGTTTCGGTCAGATCGAAAGTGCGGTTGCACAGATCCGACAAGCGGCGCAGGGGCGGGTTGTCACCGTAACAGCGCCGTCTGGGTTTGTGGCGTTTTGGCTGATCCCGCGGTTAGGGGAATTGGAAGATGCGTTTCCAGACGTAACGATTCGGATCATAAGCCAAGAGTATGGTGAGGCAGTGCGCCCCGGTGACGTTGTGATCCGGTTTGGGTTACCCGAAGAGGGCGAGGAAACGCGTCTGTTGGGGGAGGCGGTGTTTCCTGTGGCAAGTCCGCTGTATCTGGCAAAGCGGGGGATGAGTGGGTCTGAGTATGATCTGTCTGCAATGACATTGCTGACAATGGAAACCGCGCGCAGTCACTGGCATGACTGGCCCAGTTGGTTCCGGTCTGCCGGAGTCGAACGCACTAAAGGCAATCGGGTGTTGGATTTCAATTCCTATGCGATGCTGGTGAATGCGGCCCTTGCGGGGCAGGGCGTTGGGTTGTGTTGGGACGGGGTGTTGGACAGTTTTCTGGAAACGGGGGCGATGACTCGGTTGCAGGGGCCACATGCGATTTCGACACGGGGATATTTCCTAATGGCGCGCGATGGATTGGCCGCAGATCGTCCTGTGCAGGAGATTCTGCATTGGATTGCGGAAAAGGGGCAGAAATAATGCCTGTTTAGGGGGCGCTTTCTTGACTCATGCCGCGCTTGCACAATAGGAGAAAACGGTTGGGCGCATGGGGCGTCCGACATCCCTTCCCCTATGGAGACTGATATGTCTGATCTGCGTGAAACCGCTCTTGCGTCCAAGGCCTGGCCTTTTGAAGAAGCGCGCCGGGTGCTCAAACGCTATTCAAAGTCTCCGCCTGAAAAGGGGTATGTGTTGTTCGAGACCGGATATGGTCCGTCGGGCTTGCCGCACATCGGCACCTTTGGTGAGGTGGCGCGCACGGCAATGATCAAGCGCGCGTTTGAGGAAATCAGTGATATCCCAACCAAGCTTGTGTCGTTCTCGGACGATCTGGATGGTATGCGCAAGGTGCCGGGTAATGTGCCCAATGCGGCCGCGATGGAAGAGCACCTGCAAAAGCCATTGTCAGTCGTGCCCGATCCGTTTGGCACCCACGACAGTTTCGGGGCGCATAACAATGCGATGCTGTGCCGGTTCCTGGACACCTTTGGGTTTGATTATGAGTTCGTCAGCTCGACTGAGTTCTATGGCTCGGGCCAGTTTGACGACATTCTGCGCCTGTGCGTGGAGCGCTATGACGATATCATGGCGATCATGCTGAAGTCGTTGCGCGAAGAGCGACGTCAGACCTATTCGATTTTCCTGCCGATCCACCCTGAAACGGGCCGGGTTCTGTATGTGCCGATGAAGTCGGTGAATGTGGCGGATCACACCATCACCTTTGATGACGAAGACGGCAAAGAATGGACGCTGCCCGTCACCGGCGGCAATGTGAAGTTGCAGTGGAAGCCAGATTTTGGTGCTCGCTGGGCGGCGCTGGGCGTTGATTTTGAGATGTACGGCAAAGACCACAGCACCAACACGCCGATCTATGACGGAATCTGTCGGGTGTTGGGGGCCAAAGCGCCCGAGCATTTCACCTATGAGCTGTTTCTGGATGAAAACGGGCAGAAGATTTCGAAGTCTTCGGGCAATGGTGTGTCGATTGACGAATGGCTAACCTATGCCAGTGCCGAGAGCCTGTCGTATTTCATGTATCAAAAGCCCAAGACCGCCAAGCGGTTGTTCTTTGACGTGATCCCAAAAGCGGTGGACGAGTATCACCAGCAATTGCGGGCCTATCACACGCAAGAGCCCAAGGCGCAGTTGAACAACCCGGTGTGGCACATCCACGGGGGCAATGTGCCTGAGTCGAACATGGTGGTTCCGTTTGCGATGCTGTTGAACCTGGCGTCTGTATCGGGTGCCGAGGACAAAGAGACATTATGGGGCTTTATCCGTCGCTATGCGCCGGATGCCACAGCGGAAACGCATCCTGACCTAGATCAGGCGGCGGGTTTTGCGGTGCGGTATTTCAATGACTTTGTGAAGCCAACGCGCACCTTCCGTTTGCCAACTGACCAAGAACGCGAAGCACTTGAGGCGTTGCGGGCTGAGCTGGTGGCCTATGATGGTGAGATCGCAGACGAGGCGCTGCAATCCGTGGTGTATTCGGTTGGGCGGGAACGCTTTGACCCGATGCGTGGCTGGTTCACGGCGCTGTACGAAGTGCTGTTGGGGGCAAGTCAGGGGCCGCGTTTTGGTGGATTCATTGCGCTGTATGGCGTGGCGGAAACTGTCGCGTTGATTGATCAGGCGTTGGCAGGCGATTTCGTTCAGGATTGACGAAAAGGCGCGTGAGGCTACCTCTTGATGGCAACATCAAAGGGGAGGCGTCATGCGCCATTTCATTTTTGCAGTTTTGTTGAGCGTTGGTCTGTATGCGCCGGCCCATGCACAAGGCACCGAAATAGAGGCGAATATACGCGCCCAGATAGAAGCCTTTCAGGCTGATGATTTTGACTCGGCCTTTTCTTTTGCCAGCCCAACCATCCAACAGGTGTTTCGATCGCCCGAGAACTTTGGCGCGATGGTCAAGAATGGCTATCCCATGGTCTGGCGTCCAGCAGAGCTTAGGTTTCTGGACCTGCGCGACGTGGCGGGTCAATTGTGGCAAAAGGTGATGATTACCGATGCCAAAGGGCACGTGCATGTGCTGGATTACCAAATGGTAAACCTGGAAGGTATCTGGAAAATCAATGCAGTACAGGTATTAGAGGCCCCGGGCATCGCAGCCTGAGGCAACGGCACCGTGACGGTGCTGTGAGGTGGTTTTAATTCCTTTTTCCTATTCCATGGCTCGCGTTCGGGTGCAGCCCGGACCCGAAACAGTATGCGCCTTTGCAGGTGACCTGCGGCGCGTTTGGGAAAGGGAATTTGATGAACAAGGCAATCACCGACGGCATTAACTTTATGCCACCTCTGTTCAAGGATGGTTTGACGGTTTGGTCCAGCGGCGATGGTACGCCGGGGTCAGATACATATGACGGCGCTGTTAACGCTGCATTTGTGCCATCGGATGCTGATTTCAGCGGCTGTCTGGAGCTGCAAAAGACCTCGCCTACGCAGAAGCTGCGGCATATGGGGCAGACACCTTTGCAGCCGGGTTGCTACTTGCAAATCAAGGCGCGGGTAAAAGCCATCAGTGGCAATCTACCTTCGGTACGGATTGCGGCTTGGGCCGGGGGTGCGGGCAATAACCATGTTTCAGGCGTGACAGAGGTGGGTCCTGCGACGACGTTGACCACCTATGGCGAAGTCGTGGAGATCACGGCCATTGTCGGATCGGGCGCGCGTGGCGGTGTGGATATGCCATGGGGGCGCGGTGCTCTGTACGGTCACTTTGGTCTGAATCTAGAGGGGGCAAATGGCGGCATCGTGCGTGTGGATGACATCGAAGTCATCGATATCACCAGCGCGTTCCTGCGTGATCTTATCGGCGTCGTCGATGTGCGTGACTTTGGCGCCGTGGGTGACGGCACCACCGATGACTCGGAGGCCTTTGAAGCGGCGGATACAGCAGCGAACGGACGCACGATTTATGTGCCTGAGGGCACTTACCGTCTGAACCAGACGGTCAATCTGGGCTCTGAAGTGAAGTTTGATGGCACGGTAACGATGCCAACAGATCAGATGCTGCTGCTGACCAAGAATTTCGATCTGCCCAACTATATTGATGCTTTTGGGGATGAAGAGCTGGCCTTCCGCAAAGCATTTCAGGCCCTTATGAACAGTGTCGATCACGAAACGCTGGACATGGGCGGGCGCAAGATTGCCGTCAACGGCCCGATCGACATGCAGGCGGCTGTGCCCAACAAAACGTCTATCTCTACCCGTCGTGTTGTGTGCAATGGTGAATTCGACGTTAAAGGAAACGCGGCTTGGGACACGGAAGTGTTCACCTCGGTTGCGACCTATGATCCCGCGGATTCACGGAAGCTGAAGAATGTAACGAATATCGCCAATATTCCAGTTGGGGCGTTGATCACAGGCAATGGGGTCGGTCGCGAGATCTATGTGCGATCCAAAGATGTTGCTGCTGGTGAGTTGACGATGAATGCGGGTCTATATGATGCGGATGGATCGCAGAACTTTACCTTTACCGAATTCAAATATCTGCTGGATTTTCGAGGCTTTAGTAAGCTGACCAAGTTCAACATGCTAGATATTGAGTTCCAGTGTAACTCGCAATGTAGCGCGATTTGTCTGCCTGCGATTGGCGCGACCTTCAGCCTGAGTGATTGCTTTATCAGTCGCCCCAAAGACCGGGGGATTACCTCGATAGGGGGCGGGTGTCAGGGTCTGCTTATTGATCAGTGTCAGTTCCTGTCGGCAGAAGAGGCGCTGGACGTCGCGGAGCGGACTTCAATTGCGATCAATGCCAACGCAAACGATGTGAAGCTGCGCAACAATCGGGCGACAATGTTCAAGCATTTCGCGGTGCTGGGCGGCGACAACAGCATGGTTATCGGCAATCACTTTTTCCAGGGCGATCATGTATCAGACGGTATTCGAAGTGCCGGTTTGATCCTGATTGGGGACTACAATTGCGGCATGGTATCTAGCAACTATGTCGATAACTGTTTCATTGAATGGACGAATGAACGGGATCCGCAACCAGATTTTGATGGTGGTTTTTCGTTCAGTTCGATGAGCATTACCAACAATATCTTTTTGGCTGGTGATGTGGCCCCTTGGTTCAGCTTCATTGTCGTTAAGCCGTATGGAACAGGGCATTGGCTGAACGGTGTGACGGTGACTGGCAACAAGTTCCGGGCGACCAGTGGATACATTGAGCGGGCCGAGCGGGTAGATACCAGCTTTGCTGATCTCAACTTTACGCGCAGCAAAAACGTGACTTACACGGCAAATATGTACCACGGCGTGACGAAAAAGGTGAACAACCCGTTGCGTGTGCGCCATGTGCAGTCGACAGCGGCTCAGACCTGGACCGTGGACACCAACGACGAATTGCCGTTTGGCGCCAATGCCCGATCGGTTGAAGGGCTGGTCGCGGTGGATGGCATCCGCACGGCAGGGGGCAGTTTACGCTATACAATGCCCTATGTGCGCCATGAGCGTGGTGCGGAGGACAATGCGATTGATGTTGTGTGGTCAGAGGCTGTGCAGGGGTCCGTCGAAGTGAACATTCGGATCGACAAAGTGTAAGGGTGTTCGTCCCTCTGGTGAGGTTAGAAGTCGCGCCAGAGGGAGATTTTGAGACCGACACCTTTGGGGTAGGCGGATTTGTTTTCAAGCCCGACGACCCAGCGGATGTTTTTCTTGGCTTTGATCATGACAGAGGGTGTGACGGTCCACAGGAT
This sequence comes from Phaeobacter sp. NW0010-22, assembly GCF_040365955.1. Taxonomy (NCBI): domain Bacteria; kingdom Pseudomonadati; phylum Pseudomonadota; class Alphaproteobacteria; order Rhodobacterales; family Roseobacteraceae; genus Phaeobacter; species Phaeobacter sp. NW0010-22. Next base: position 161,758 of record NZ_BAABWT010000003.1, on the reverse strand, counting down.
CGGCGAACCTTTTATGTATGTGGTTTCGAGCTGCAGCAGAGGATTGAACCGGCGGTCATTGGACAGGCCTGCGGTCAGATCGAGCTTATAAAACGGGTCGCCAGCACCTGTGCGGTGTTCCATGGCTGCATCGACGGCAAGCCATCCAGATCCCCAGGGCTTTGCAAAGCCTAGCCCGTAGGAGAGGGTGAATTTGTACATCGGGTGCCAGTCTTGGGGCCCGTGATGTGCACCAAGGCCGACTTCGGCGGCGAACCTGCCTAACTCGTTCAGGTCTGCAATTGGAAAGCGCGAAAATAACAGCGCGTGGCCGGATAGTCCGGGGCGTTCGTTCAGGTCAAACCCCAGTGTCAGGCGCGGACTAAAGCCCCATTCCGCATAGACGGCCGATTTGTAATCGAGCACGTTGTTGTTTTGGTGGAGTGTCGCGGAGACGGCGAGAAAGCCGGAGCCCTGTTCACGCATCCATGCACCGGCGTAAGCCGAGTGGGCCGCGGTCAGGAAAAGGATACAAAAGGCCAGGATACGACACATCTCACGCCTCCGGTCTCAGGTTGAATTGCCGAGGTTAACAATGTGTTATCAAGTTCCTTAAAAAGTTCTTAAATTGGGTCGAAATGTCCATTGCGCCGGGGTTTTTCCTCTCTATGCTGCGATGCGGCGTTAGAGGGGACCGGCCTGTGGGATATGTCATAACGATTGCGCAACAAAAAGGGGGCGCAGGCAAGACAACCATGGCCGTCAATCTGGCGGTAGCTTTTGCCAAAGCGGGCAAGTCTGTGGCCTTGATGGACACTGATCCGCAGGGCAGTTCGGGGCGCTGGTTTATGACCCGGCTTGAGACGCACGACGATCCGGGACTGGAGTTTTCCACTGCCTCGGCCTGGGGTGTCACCTATGAGGTGCGCAAACTGGCCGAAAAACATGATATTGTGATCATTGACACCCCTCCCAAAGCGGACAGCGATTTGCGCCCGGCTTTGCGGGCCTCGGATCTGGTGTTGATCCCGGTGGCTACATCGCATCTGGATTTATGGGCGGTTGAGGTTGTGCTGTATCTGGCGGATCGCGAGCGCAAACCCGCGATGATGGTGATGACCCGCGCCCGTCCGGGCACCCGTCTTGCAGCGGATGTGGCGGCCAAGGCCGCGGAAATGGACGCCAGCGTGGCCACAGCCGTTTTGTCCAATCGAGTGGTCTATGCCGAGACATTGGGGCAGGGGCGCACGGCGTTGGAAGCTCGAAAAGGGCCAGCCCACAGCGAAGTCACTGGTTTGATGCAGGAAATTGAGGAAGTTTTGCACAACTTGTGATAGGCTGGACCCGAGTCAAGGAGGACCAGCATGCCAACAATTTCCAAAGCCGCCACTGTCCAGACTGTGATCACCACCTTTGAAATGACACCAGGCACGTGTCAGGATCTGCTCGAAGCCCTGACAGAAGCCTATGCGGACTTTATCTCGAAACAGCCGGGATTTGTGTCTGCTGGATTGCATGTGAACGACGCGCAAACGCGGATTGCCAATTATTCCCAGTGGGAAAAGCGCGAAGATTTTCTGGCGATGTTGCGGACGTCTGAGATGCGGGAACGCAATCGCAAGATCAATGAAATGTGCAAAAGCTTTGAGCCGGTGATGTATGATGTGGCCGAAACTTTTGGCTAAAATGAGCTGCTTCAAGAGCATGACCTGAATCAAGGTAACACGCCCTTTCTCGGCGCAGGATGAGACATACCTAAACGGAGGCGCGACTGATGTATCACAATATTCTTGTTCCTATTTCCTTTGACGCCGAGCGGGATACCACCGCTCCGCTGAAGCTGGCACAGCTCTTGGCGACGCCAGATGCCAAAATCACGCTAATGCATGTGGTGGAACACATACCAGCCTATGCAATCACCTATATGCCTGCGGATTATCTGTCCGAAGCACGGGCTGCGGTGCAGCGAGAACTGGATGAAATGGCAGCTAAGTTGCCAAATGCAGTGGGCATTGTTGTCGAGGGGCATTCGGGGCGAACCATTCTGGATTGGTCGTCTGAGAACAACCCGGACCTGATCATTCTGGCGTCCCATCGCCCAGAGTTACAGGACGTGATCCTAGGGTCCACAGCCGCCCATGTGGTGCGCCACGCCAAATGCGCGGTGCATGTGGTACGCTGATCCACATCTTTGAGTGACATCTTGACAAGCGGCTTTGGTGAGGGATCACCGGGGCCGGTTTGTTGGAAAGTACCGTCGGGCTTGATGGCCTGGTGGACCGATCCGCTGCAGCTGGTAACAGGCGCGGGCAATCGCAGCAGCACGCTCATTTGGTGCGCTCTTGAAAGAAGGTTTAGAGGCCGTTTGAAAAAATTGATGGTGAGCAAACCGCCACTTGCTCGCTGTCCAGAAAGATCGAGATATTGCAAATAGCGCCTCTTGCAGAGCCCGGCTTTCACCTTGGGGTCACAGCGAGATTTAGAGCTGACGGGCAGTTATGCGGTTATTGCTGCGTTTCAGCGCTTTGACTAAGGACCTCTATGCCGAAGCTCTCTTTGCAAATAGGGAATGATGTTTTTTCCTAGTGTAAGTCCAAGCAATAAAACGACTTGTTTTCTGCCCCTGTGCCATTTCCACGACTTTATAATCAGCAACCCTCGCTCTTTTCAGAATTCGGGAGAGAGGCTGGAGGTTGTCTTTTTTCGACACCAACGAGGTAAACCACAGGCATTGGTCGGCGAACTCAATGCTCTGTTCAACCATGCGGGCAATAAACTGTATCTCGCCGCCGGGACACCAAAGCTCAGCATTTCGACCACCAAAGTTGAGTTTTGTTGAACGCCCTTTTCCAAGGTTCGCCCATTTACGTTGAGTACCCTTGTTCGCTTTCTCGAGAGACCCGTGAAAAGGTGGATTGCACATGGTCAGATGAAAAGCTTCGTTAGGCTGGATCACACCGCGAAAAATATTCTCACGTTTACTTTGTCGCCTAAGGGTAATTGCCAATTTGTTGAACTCGCAAATTTGCCGTGCCGACTTGATCGCACCTGCATCGATATCGACGCCAGTGAAGTGCCAGCCGTATTCGCTCTGACCTGTAAGGGGGTACACCAAGCTCGCACCTGTGCCGATGTCCAAGACCTTAATATGACGTCCCCGCGGGATGTCTTGATTGTTACTGTCTGCAAGCAAGTCTGCGAGGTAGTGGATGTAGTCGACCCGGCCAGGAATTGGTGGGCACAAGTAGCCAGCGGGAATACCCCAGAAATCAATACCATAATGCGTCTTTAGCAAAGCTCGATTAAGCATACGGACTGCATTCACGTCTTGAAAATCAATCGTCGTCTGACCCACTGGGTTACTGACAGTGAAGGCCTCAAGCTCAGGGGTCTGCGCCATCAAACGCACGAAATCGTAGCCCTCTGAGTGTTGATTACGGGGATGCAGCTTCGATTTGGTGACCATGGGGACGCCTATATTAAAGTTTGGTGGACGTCATTCGCCAGACAGTTTGCTGCTTTTAGGCTCACATTCTCAAATAGTAAAATGAGGAGTGAGGCTGATCCTGCAGTTATGTGACGATTGGGCCCTTCAATTGGAGTGCCTCACTGCCATCATGATCTCGAAACCGATTTTGTTAACTGGCGACACTACTCAAATTCAATAGGTGCGTCCATCCGGCCCTTAGCCGTCCTTGAAAGACGTCTTTGAATGCCGCGATTGAAGCCCGTATTGCGGATTTTCGCTGCGGCTGCTCACCTCTGATGCTGGCGAAGGCCTGGATCGCAGACTTTGCTGCCAATCGAGACATTTTTGGGAGTGGCTACTATTCATCACTTACTTCCGTTGCCGGGAATATTGCTTATTCCTACCTGTAGCCTCGATCCAGTAAATCAAGCCATAGTACGTTCAGTACACACTAAATTGGACTAGGATTTCTCTAGCACCTTGCGCGAATCTGCGAAAGCACTCCAACGCGGTGGCACGCCACATTAGATTCAGGTCACGTGAATAATGGCGTGAACTTCATCGAGGGTGAAGCCATTGTAGCTTGCACCACGGCAATGAATTTCCCATTCGCGCATCTTCCTCAATGCGCCGATCATCGATAAATTCATCACAGAGCGACTCTTGGCAACGATCACATCGTCGCCCCAGCCAAAGCCACATGCCGTCATCGCCTCTTGAAAAGGTTGCGTGAAGTCGTCTGTGACGGCGAGGTTCTGTTCCACGTAGTCTACACCAAGCTTGGATTTGCGTTGTTCAAGCCCGATAAGGAACAAGTCCTCATCAAATGTACTCTTGGGTCTCCCTCCTAATTTGATTGCAGCGTTCTTGGTCCGCACATAGTTCCGAAGAGCCTCGCGTCCTATGTTGCGGCCATAGCCTGATTTGCCATAGTCACCAAATGGCGTTTCGACGCCGCCCGCATACCATTTGTTGACGAACACCTGCCCTGCACGCAGTTGTCTTGCTGCGCTGGTAGCGAGGTCAACGTCCAATGTGAAAACACCACCGGCGAGGTCAATGGGTGTTTCGTTGGCGATCTTGATGGAAACGTCATCGGCCTTGAATTTCAATACAGAAAGTACAGGCCCAAAAACGTCGTCGTTGGCAATCGACATGTCAGGGGTGACCTCTGTGAGGGCCGTTGTTTCAAGGCAAGCAGCTGGGATATTTGCCTTGTGCCGCTGATTTTCCGTCAAGTTCGAGCACGCTAGGCACCACGTTCTGGGCCGCACTGGCCTCATGACCCGCTCCGCCCAGAATATACACTTCACCAGAGGGGAGGCCAACTCCTTCAGCTGCATGGGCGAACCATGCATTGGTCCAAGGGGTCAGTTTCGACGTTTTGATCGCACCGGCATTACCGCCTCCATTGCCCCAGAAAGCGAGGGCGCTGTCATTTCAACGGGGTAGTTCCACGGGATGATTTGCACGGAACCGCCGAACGGTTCGTAAGTGGTAAAGTCGAAATAGCTCTTGCCGAGCGGGATTGGGCGCTCATTCACTGTTTCGGCTTGATTGACATCTTGCTCGAAGTAGCGCGTAGCACCCTGAAACTTGGCGCGAGATTCTCAAAGTGGCTTGCCCTGTTCTAGCGTTAAGACTGGCGCAATCTCGTTAGTGTGTTCCAGCAAAGGCCCATCGCCTGTACCATGCGCCCGCTTTTAATAGGCCTAAGGTTAGACAGCGCGCCTGAATGAGGGACACGCTGGGCAGCTATCACAGCGCGCCCCACACTCGCAGCGTAAGCCAATGCATGTTCAGCGAGATTTTCGCCCGAGCCGGAACTAATTACCTCTATCCATGCCACGACACGGTCGACCCAATCACCGTCAATGTGGTTGAACCAATAGATCTTCATGCTGGTTTGATCCGATGCTGTTAGAAGTGATTATAATGCGGTTGCATACGGCGATGTAGGCGGCGCACCCATTCAGAGGCGTCTGTAAGCGCGACATAGCGGGGCGCTTGCGGCGTTAGGCGGGTGGATTGGGCAAGGGTTGCGCGTAATTATTCACCATCCTACCAGTGATGCGCAGAAGAATCGCCGCCCGGTTCCCATGTCATCGCTTCGGGAATGAAAGGAGGGCCGACCGCGTCGCAAAACGCCGCGATCATCGCATCTGGGTCTTCCACCATATCGTCGCTGTCAATCACCGGTGGTGGTGCGCCGTTTAATGCAGTTAGCAAGTCAAACAATGCGCGTTGCTCGGGAAAGCCGACTTCAAGTTCATCAAAGTCTGCCCATTCGTTGAGCATCGGACCAGGCGCTTTCGATCGTCAAGCCCCTTATGATTTTCTCTCCTTCTTTGAAACATAGCCAAAGGGGATCTTCTCTTTGGTAAAATGCTACGCCGAAGGGGTCATACAAACATTCAAAATCACCGCGTTGGCGCATCATTCATTCGAACGCAGTAGAGGTTGATTGCGGGATGGCTCAAAGGGTCACGATCATATGCATGTAGGTTCTCCAAGAGAGGGTTGTGGGGGTGTTGGTGCGAGCTGAATGTCTTTTTTAATCCAGCGGCTTTATGCTGTGTCATGGCCGATGACCGGTCTGCCTAGTTTGGCCACCATGCCTTGCCGCCAGTCGGGCCATTGGTAGGGACCGTTTAGCGTGATTTGTTCAATGGTCATAGCGCTCAACGCTTCGAGCATTGCGTACCCAGCCAAGTGAAAACGGGTTTCATATTTGTCCGATAGATCAGCGCAGTGTTGGCGAGGGCCCTCGACGCCTAGCTCGCTGGTATGCATCCAGTCTGATCCAACTTGCCCGCGGACATCGACGCTATTGCGAGACATGCAAATGAACAAAATTACCCATCACGCCAAAGTCCTGTTTACGTTGAACGAGTCCGTGCGCGTAGTTGGGCACATGCAGCATCCAGCCATGCACGCCTACGGTTTGTGGCTACATACGCAAGAAATCGGATGGCGCTGCATGATAGTCTAATGAGGGGCGTGTAAAGCCAACCTAATGGGGGAGCAGTTCTTGTGCGGGCGTCCATTTCGTTGGCATCATTGCACGGCCTGCCTTTCCGTCATGCGCCAGTTTAACTGGTCAAATCTGTCCTGCTGCCACGCCCCGACGAACAGACTGTCCAGGCATTCATTTCGCGGCTGTTGGTCCGCAACTTGCCAAACAGGGCCCGGTCGAAATTCATTCGGCGATGGATTGGGGTAGGGATAGGGCAGGCCCAAGAAATCCGCGGTTCTTCGCGAATCCGTTTTGAAGTAGACCTGCTACTGCGGGCTGCAGTTTTGGAACAATTCAGGCACTCGGATGACACCGCCAATAATGGGTCGCACGTCCACGGTGACACCTGACCTTTGTAACTTCAGAAAACGGTCGAGCAAGAAATAGCAATCGTTGCTTTGCAGCGAATAACAGACGCTGACGTCTGCACGATCAGTCATCAATCGCTTCCTTCATCCAGCGTTGTAGGTGCATGACGGGGTGTTCAGAATTCACGCCACCTTTGGGATCGACAACTAATGGCCCGGGGACATACCCGCGTGACCCAAGTCCGCGTTGGACGGACTCAACCAAATGGATGTCTTCTTGCACGGTGGTTTCACGGTCTTGCACAGCCAGTCGGCGGACCTTGGAGTCTTCAATGCCGCCGCCGGAAAACCAACCGCGCCAAACCACCACATGATCGGCGTCAATCGCGCGCCAATGGTAGGTGTTCAGCACATTGCCGGGATACACCTGAAACGAGAACATCGGCCAAAGGAACCAGCTGGAGTATTCGTATTGGTGCTCAAAACCTGAATGTACGTCATATGTCATGTCGTCCAGATTTTGACATTCGGTTGTGTGGCGTAGGCATTTGCCTTGAGGCTGGATGTCATAGGTCTCGGGCCTCACGACACCGTTCGCAAAGGTGGGATGGTTCAGCGAACAATGATAGCATTCAGAGTAATTTTCGACCGACACCTTCCAATTGCAGGTTTCCGGAATATCCACCCATTCCAATGGTTTTAGATCGGTCCAATTGGGCACCCATTCTTCTAACTGGACACGGACATTTGGAAACCACTCTTCCATCGCGGCCGCGTCTGGATCGAGGTTTACAAAAACAAAACCAAGGAATACCTCGGTGCGCACTTCGGTCAGGCAGATGTTGGACTTATCAAACCCCTCGACTGCGTTGATATTTGGCCCGGCACGCAGTTCTCCCGTCAGCTCATAGGTCCAAGCGTGATAAGGGCAGACCACAACACGAGTTGTGCCTGACCCTCTGACCAACTGATGAGCACGGTGCTGGCAGACATTGTAGAACACTCGGATTTTGTCGTCGCGCCCACGGATCGCGAACAGGCTCTCGCCCGCAATCTCAAACGATGCGTAATCACCGGTGGTGGCCAATTCGGACGCATGGCAGCCAAACTGCCATGTCCGCGCTAGCAACCCATTGGCCTCTAGCTTGAAAACCTCTGGGTCGGTGTAATAACGCGCGGCGAGTGATCGGATTGGTTCGTTCATTAGCCCTCCGCATGATAAAGCCCAAGCGCGTGGCGACGTTTGTGAAACGTCGCGACCCGTTTAGGGATTTCGTCACTTGCAACGGCTATGACAAAAGAGAGCAGCGTTTCGAGCAAAGCAACGGTGCTAACAGACGATGGAAAAAATTGCGGCGTGTCGCAGGAAATGACAAAGCCATGGGTCGCGGATTGAATAATTGGGCTAGCCGGGCTGTCAGAAATAGCTACAATTTTCATGCCCTGCGCGCGCGCGGTTTGCACGGCCTCTACGACTTCAGAGCGATATGGCCTGCAGGTTATTGCAATTAAGACATCATTCTTGTCCGCCCATGCAAGGTCATCAATCGGGTTCGAACCGGCCTTGGGGATTGCGTAAAATCGGGTCATGCCCGTCGACGCAAGATAGGTAAAGTTGCTCGCGCTTGAATTGTTGACACCAACGCCCAACGTAAAAACGCTATCGGATGTCCAAATATCCTCAGCAGCAGCCTTTAGGTCATCTGCAGAGATATTATCGAACGTTTCCTCTATGTTGCGCAGCGCCCCTTGCACCATATCAGCGTACAAGCCGCCCAAATCACCCGTCTTGCGGATATCTTGCAACCAGCGTGCACGATCGGGGAAATCCGCCGCGCCTTGGCGAATAGCGTCGCGGAAAGGCGCGCGAAAATCTTCGTACCCCTCAAACCCGACTTGGCGCGCCATGCGCACTACGGTGTTTGGCTTTACATTCGCTGCCTGCGCTATTTCTCGCACTGTTGAAACCCCGACGTCGCGCGGGTTTTCCAGCACATATGTCGCGGCCTTGCGCGCTTCGGGTGTGAGTTCTGTCAATTCACCAGCGAGGCGTTCCAGAATCGTATTTGATACATTTGTCCCATTCATGGTTGACGATGGTATTTTTGTCCGCTTAGCCTGTCTAGAGAAAAACGACTCGAGATTGGGAATTTTGTATTGGATCAGAACATTCCAACGCAGGCACGTGTGGTCATCGTCGGTGGTGGCGTTATGGGCGTCGGTTTGGCTTACCATCTTGGTCATGAAGGCTGGGGTGCAGACACTGTTCTACTAGAAAAGGCAGAGTTGACGTCAGGCAGCACCTGGCACGCGGCGGGTCAGATCACCCATTCCACGTCCAGCTTTGGTCTTGGCAAATGCGTCGATTACAACATTGGCCTTTATTCCGGCGTCTTAGAGGCCGAGACGGGTCAACCCGTTACGTGGCATGGCTGCGGGTCTTTTCGTTTGGCCTATACGGAAGATGAGATGGACTGGCTGCGGCACACGCTCTCGGTTGGTCGGTCGCTTGGTTTCAATATCGAATTGGTTGGACCAGAAAAGGTTGCCCAACTGCATCCCTTCTACAATCTCGACGGTGTCTTAGGCGCGTTGCACACACCGGATGACGGCCATGTTGATCCGACCAATGTGACGATGGCTATGGCCGCAGGGGCACGGCAGAAAGGCGTAAAAATTATTCGCCAATGTCGCGCCAAGAATATTACGCAGCTGCCATCGGGGGAATGGAAAGTAGAGAGCGATAAGGGCACAATCACATGTGAGCATGTTGTTAATGCCGGCGGCACTTATGCGCGCCAAATGGGTGAATGGTCTGGGTTGCAATTGCCGATGACATCCATGACGCACCACTACTTCGTCACGGAACCTGTACCTGAATTTGAAGCGCTGGAAACAGAACTCCCCGTCATTCGAGATGACAAAAAAGTTTCCGGCTACATCCGGATGGAACAAAAACGGGGATTGATCGGGATCTACGAAAAGGAAAACCCAAATTCTGTCTGGCATGACGAATGCCCTTGGGATTATGAAAACTGGCTGTTTGATGCCGACTATGACCGTGTCATGCCCTACCTAGAAGAAAGCCTGAACCGCATGCCGATCTTTGCGGAGTTGGGCATTCAACGTGAAGTGCATGGTGCAATCAGCCATCCGCCCGACGGAAACCCATTGATTGGCCCTGCACCCGGTGTGAGCAACTATTGGTGTTGTTGTGGTACGCAAATTGGCATCGGATGGGGTCCGGGTCTGACCCGCGAGCTTGCGCGCTGGATGGTGCATGGTGCGGCGGATATCTCGATGCGCGACTATGATCCACGTCGCTTTGGCAGTTATGCGACCAAGGACTGGCAGGTAGTTAAGGCCGAAGAGGATTATTGCCTGCGCCACGAAATCCCGTTCCCGCATTTCAACCGCTTGGCCGGACGTCCGATCAAACCATCCCCTTTGCATGGCTTGCTAAATTCCAAAGGGGCCGTGCATGAGGAAGTCTATGGTTTTGAACGCCCGCGCTTTTTTGCAAAGGACATAGCGCAAGAGGATCACTATTCATTCAACCGAAACCCCGTCGATGACATGGTCGCAGCCGAAGTAAAAGCTGTGCGCGATAGCGTAGGCATCATGGATGTCACCGCTTTTACCAAAGTTTTGGTTGAGGGGCCGGATGCTTTTGCGCTGCTTGATCGCCTTACGGCCAATCGAATGCCACAAAAGGTCGGATCGATCACGCTGACACATATGCTTAACCGCGCCGGTCGCATTGAACTTGAGACAACCATTGTCCGTATGGCAGATGATCAGTTCTATCTGGTTTGCGCCGCGTTCTTTGAACAGCGCTTGCTTGACCACCTCGCGCAACAACGTACCACAGAAGATGTTACGATCACCGCACTTTCGGCGATCTGGTCTGCCTTATCTCTGAACGGACCAAAGGCGCGAACCGTACTTGCAGACTGTACTAATGCCGACCTATCCAATGCCGGTTTCCGCTGGCTGACCGCACAACAAATCATCCTAGCGAGCCATGAAATCTGGGCTTTCCGCATGTCTTATGCAGGAGAGCTGGGCTGGGAGTTCCACATGCCTGTCACGGCCTGCCTAGACGTCTACACCGCCCTTTGGGATGCAGGCGTTGCCCACGGTATCGCCGATTACGGATCATTCGCGATGAATGCGATGCGGATGGAAAAGGGCTTCAAAGGTGCGGGGGAATTGACGAATGAGGTCACCTTGGCCGAAGCGGATGTATTGCGTTTCGCACGCACAGACAAAGACTATCTTGGTCGCGACAAAGCGTTGAACACCGACCTGCCGTGGGTTTGCGCCTACCTTGAAATTGAACCGGATGGCATTGCAGATGGTCAGGGCGGCGAAGCGGTGTTGCACAATGGTACAGTAGTCGGATCCACAGCCTCAGTTGCGTATGGTCCGACGGTCGGGAAAATCCTTGCATTTGCCTATGTCAAACCAGAAGCCGCAATACCAGATACCGTACTTGAGGTCATTATCCAGGGATCCTCACGCGCGGCACGTGTCCTGGCTGAAGCCGCTTATGATCCCAAAAGTCTAAAACCAAGAGGGGAGGCAGAATGACCCTGCCAAAAACGATGAAAGCGATGGTCACGATGGGCCATGGCGACGTTGATCAAATGGTTTTGCACACAGATTGGCCACGTCCCGATCCCAAAGCGGATGAAGTGCTGATCCGCGTCGGCGCTTGTGGATTAAACAACACCGACGTGAATACGCGTTCTGGCTGGTACTCCAAAACCGTGACGGATGCGACAACGGGCGGCGCGTTTGAAAAGGTTGGTGAAGATGATCCAACTTGGGGCGGCGCACCGCTCACGTTTCCGCGCATTCAAGGCGCGGATGTCTGCGGAGAGATCGTGGCAGTAGGTCCAGGTGTTGATGCTGCACGCATTGGTGAGAGGGTCATCACCGATGGTTGGTTACGCGCCGCGGATGCGCCAAACGACATGAACAAAACAGGCTACTTTGGGTCCGAACGCGATGGCGGCTTTGCAAAGTACACGACGACGCCTTCGCGCAATGCGCTCGCCATTCAATCCGATTTATCTGACGCTGAACTGGCGACGTTCTCGTGCTCATATTCCACCGCCGAAGGGATGCTCACCCGCGCTCATGTAACCGCCACCGACACCGTCTTAATCCCGGGTGCGTCAGGCGGCGTTGGTGGCGCGCTGGTGCAACTGGCCAAACGGCGCGGCGCGCGCGTGATCGCTATGGCGTCCGATGCGAAACATGCGGGCGTTGAAACGCTGGGACCGGATATGATTTTGCCGCGCGCACCGGATGATCTTCGCACGGCACTTGGAGCCGAGAAAATCACCGTCGTGGCAGATGTTGTCGGCGGCTCTTATTGGTCGACACTGATTGATATTCTCGAACGTGGTGGTCGTTACACCTGCTCGGGTGCGATTGCGGGGCCACTGGTCGATTTGGACCTACGCATTTTTTATCTACGTGATTTAACTTTCACGGGATCAACAGTGATTACCCCCGAAGTCATGCCAAACCTCGTCCGGTACATTGAAAATGGTGATATTAAACCGGCACTGTCAGCGACGTATCCATTGGAAGAGTTGCGTGAAGCGCAAACAGCCTTTATCGCAAAAGAACACGCTGGCAACATCGTGGTGACGCCATGAAAATCACCCGCATATCTGTTTTCCAAGTCGATCTGCCACTTGAACACCCTTATTGGCTTTCCGGCGGCCGGCTAAAGTTCGAAAAGCTGGATGCTACGCTTGTGAAGGTTGAGACAGATACAGGCTTCACAGGCTGGGGGGAAGGAACGCCCTGGGGTCATACCTACGTGCCTGCTCACGGGCCGGGCATTCGCGCCGGTTTTGAAACAATGGCGCCATTCATTATGGGCCTTGATCCGCGACGTGTCTTGGAAGTGGAACGGGTGATGGATCTCGCTTTGCCCGGGCATCTTTATGCCAAAAGCCCCATCGACATGGCCTGCTGGGACATTGCGGGACAAGCCGCAGGTCTTTCGATTGCGGATTTGATGGGTGGTGGATCGCGCACGCCGCGCCCGATTGCCTCATCGGTTGGGGCGAAAACGGTCGAAGAAACACGGGCCGTGATTGACCGGTATCGGCAGCGCGGATACATCGCCCATTCGGTCAAGATTGGTGGCGATGTGGCTCGCGATATAGTCCGTGTCCGGGATGTTGAAGGCATCCGGCGCGAAGGTGAAATTGTGCTCTATGACGTCAATCGCGGCTGGACACGACAACAGGCCCTACGCGTCATGTCTGCGACCGAAGACCTGAACGTCATGTTTGAGCAACCTTGTGAAACCTTAGACGATATCGCCGCCATCTCCGGCAAACATGCAGCACCTGTGTCGGTCGACGAAGCACTTGTGACGTTGCAGGACGCCACCCGCATCGCGCGTGACGGCATAGCTGAAGTATTTGGCATCAAACTCAACCGCGTTGGTGGATTGACCAAAGCAGCCCGCATGCGAGACGTCGCGCTTGCCCATGGGGTCGATATGTTTGTCATGGCCACCGGCGGTTCAGTTCTGGCAGACACCGAGGCGTTGCATCTGGCGGCAACGATCCCTGATGCCAACTGTCACGCTGTCTGGGCCTGTCAGGATATGTTGACGGTCGATATTGCGGGGGGGCGTGGCCCACGTAACAAAGACGGTCATTTACATTTACCAGAGGAGCCGGGACTTGGTGTGCACCCTGACGAAAATGAACTTGGCGATCCCGTGGCGGTCTATTCATGAAGGTAAAGCGCATCTCGCTATGGTCTGTCGACCTAACCAGTCATGAGATCTATTACATGGCCGAAAGTAAAACCTGTGACACGGTCAAATCACACGTGTTGTGCCTGGAAACAGATATGGGGCTAAAGGGCTGGGGTGAAGTCTGCCCAATCCCACACTATCTGCCTGCATTTGCTGACGGTGTGCCCAGTGCGATCACCGAAATGGCCCCCGAAATTCTAGGAACTTCACCCTTTGGTGTTGATGCCGCGATGCGTAGGTTAGATGGCTTTTTACAAGGCCATCTTCACGCAAAATCGATCGTTGATATGGCCCTTTGGGATCTTTTTGGGAAGGCAACCGAACAACCGCTTTATGCATTGCTTGGTGGACGCACAAATGTAGATATGCCGCTTTATCATTCGATTACATGCGTTGCCCCAGATGAAATGGCACGGATCGCAACTGAAGCGTTCGCCACAGGTATCCGCCAGTTTCAGGTAAAACTCGGTGTTGGTGTGGATTGGCAAGCAGATGCCGAGCGCCTGATTAAAGTCCGCGAAGCTGTGGGCGATGGACCCTTGGTTTACGGTGACTGGAATTGTGGTGCGACCAAGTTGCACGCCACGCGAACGGGTCGTGCGGTTTCACACCTCGACATTATGCTGGAACAACCGTGTAAGACGCTTGAAGAATGCGCAGCCGTAAGACAGGCGACCGGCTTGCCAATGAAAATTGACGAAGGCGCGTTTGATCTCGCGTCCTTGATACATGCTGCAGAACTGGGTGTGCTCGACGCGGTTGCATTGAAGCTGTCCAAATTTGGCGGACTTTCAGCAATGCGCCGCGCACGGGATTTGTCGGTACATCTCGGCGCCGAAATATGTTCTGAATGCTCATGGGGCTCTGATATTGTGACCGCCGCATCGCTGCACTTCGCGGCCTCGACCCCGCAAGGCGCGTTAATAAATACTTGTGATTTATCGTCCTATGTCTGTCCACGGATCGCTCCCGATTGTCCGACACGCATCAATGGCCGCATCGCGCCGCCAGAAGGCGCGGGGCTTGGCGTAACCCCCGATCTTGAAACTCTCGGCACGCCCATTCTCGAACTGGATTGACCCATGCAGACGCTGACAACGCAAAGTGAATGGATTGACCGCGCGCGCGCCGTCTTGCCCGCCGCTGGCTTTGGTAATTTTGACCCAGATATCGTAATCGCGCGCGGGGACGGCAGCCACGTTTGGGATGAAGACGGTAATGAGTATATCGACTATCTCATCGGCTCTGGGCCAATGCTGCTTGGACACGGCCATCCCGAAGTCATGGAAGCAGTGCTAGAGCAACTACCCAAAGGCATGACGTTCTTTGCCAACAATGCCAAAGGGATCGAACTGGCCGAAGCAATCGTGGATGCCGTACCCTGTTGTGAACATGTGCGCTTTGTCGCATCAGGTGGTGAGGCGGACATGTACGCTATCCGTTTGGCGCGCGCGTACACGGGGCGCACCAAGATCCTAAAATTCGAAGGCGGTTATCACGGGATGAGCGCCGAAGCACAGATGAGCCTTGCTCCTTCTACCCGTGTTAATTTCCCTCAAGCGGTGCCGGACAGTGCCGGTATCCCGCAGGGTGTTGCTGATCAAGTGCTTATCGCGCCGTACAATGATTTGGCGGCGGTTGAGGCACTCTTAAACGAAAACGATGACATCGCGGCCATCATAGCCGAACCATTGCAGCGGATAATTCCTGCAGCAGCCGGTTACCTTCAGGGCTTGCGTGATTTGTGCGATAAATACAGCGTCCTTCTGATTTTTGACGAGATCGTCACCGGATTTCGCTTGGCTTATGGCGGGGCGCAGGAGCGTTACGGAGTGACACCCGACATCTGCACTTTGGGCAAGATCATAGGCGGTGGTTTCCCTCTTGCTGCTGTTGGAGCCAGCGGCGAGATCATGCAGCATTTCGACAAGTCGATTGTTGGTGCTGACAAATGGCTTATGCAACTCGGCACATTATCTGGCAACCCGATCGCTGCGGCTGCAGGCCTTAAAACGATGGAAATCCTACGCCGTAAAGGAAGCTATGCTAGGCTTCGCGCTATAGGCAAAAACCTTCAAGACATGCAAAGCAAAGCTCTGACCAATGCAGGTGTACCGCACCAGATCTGCGGCGATGAAACCTTGTTTGATATCTTTTTTACCAAGGCTGCGTGCCGAGATTATCGGTCAGCAAAACATGATGAGCCAGCACTAAACACAGCGTACAATGCGACACTGCGCAAACATGGCGTATTCAAATCCCCTGGGAAACTCTATCCTTCCCTCGCCATCACCGAAGCCGATTTGGAACAAACACGTGATGCTATATTGGAAGCCGTACGCTCAACGTTCCTGGAATAGGGCCTTCTAACCAGTTTGCTGCCTGCTCAAGAGTTGTGGCCGAACGAAGCCTCTTGGGTCGAACGATCATGGCCTCACTGCATTTGATGGTTCGTTTGACGAAGCATAACTGCCATTCGTGAACATTGCAGCATTGGTCAAGTTGAGCTCGAAGCGACCCTCGGAGGACGCGCAGGAATCCAGTGGTATGGTGCCTCGTCAACGTTGAGTTGTCGTTGTGGGAGGGTATGGCGGATCGGAGGATCAGTTATGGGAACATTAAACTTACCTGCCATTCGCGCACTTCGCCCTGCTTGGAACAAAGGCCGTATCGTCGGTCAGAAACGACCGTTGAAGCCAAAACACGTTTGGGCAATCCGCGTTCGGCTCGAACTCGCCGAGAACCACCGCGATCTTGCTTTGTTCAATATGGCAATCGACAGCAAGCTTCGCGGCTGCGATCTGGTAAAGATGAAAGTTATTGATATGGTGGCATCTGGTCAAATCAAGGCGCGGGCCTCTGTGTTGCAGAGCAAGACACAGAAACCCGTTCGATTTGAGATTTCTGAAGGAACTAGGGCCTCCGTTGAAAGATGGATGGAGGATGAACTCATGGTAGGTTCAGAGTACCTTTGGCCCGGCCGGCTCCACGAAAGGTTACATATCTCAACGCGCCAGTATGCGCGGATCGTGCGAGATTGGGTATCGTCGATTGGTTTAGAGGCCAGCGCCTATGGCACGCATTCAATGCGGCGGACCAAGGTTACCCAAATCTACAAGAAGACCGGCAATCTTCGTGCGGTTCAACTCTTACTCGGGCATACTAAAATGGACAGCACCGTCAGGTATCTCGGTGTCGAGCTTGAGGATGCTCTTGCTATTGCAGAAGCCATTGAAATCTAGAAATAGGGGCCGTCTTCTTGGACGGCCTGCAGCCGCCAATCGTCGGTCGATCTGAGGCCGTACCGCAGCTTGACCAGAACAGTCATTCGTTCATCTTGCAACACCTAGTCGGCTCAACCTTACCTACAGTCGCGCGGCGCCACTCAAATTTGCCCTGTCTTGCCATCCGATTTCAGATACTCTCGAAGGACCCTTGCTGTCCGTTACGTGGGGATAAACAGTTGTTGGCAAGGAGATTCCAATGCGTGACATTGTTGATTGGCTGACCGAGCTTGGGTTGGCGAAGCATGCACCTTTGTTTGTTGAAGCTGAAATCGACTTTTCTACGCTCTCCGATATTGAAGAAGACGATCTGAAAGAACTCGGATTGCCGCTCGGTCCTCGTAAAAAGATATGGGGCGCGATCAAACGACTGGGCGAAGTGAGCCAAACAGCCAGTAAGCCTCAAGTTGAAAGCCCCATTGCTGCAACGCCTCCGGAGGCAACCTCAGCACAATCTGACGCTGAACGCCGCCATCTCACCGTCATGTTTGTTGATCTTGTCGGCTCCACCGAGATGGCAACGCGGATGGACGCCGAAGACATGCGTGATGTCATCACTAGTTACCAGAACACGGTGGCCGGTGTCGTCAGCCGCTATGAGGGATTTGTTGCTAAGTTTATGGGTGATGGTGTGTTGTGTTATTTTGGCTGGCCACGCGCCAACGAGGATGACGCTGAACGCGCGGTGCGGGCCGGTCTGTCGATCATCGATGCCATCAAAAAAACCAAAACCCCCAACGGATTGCCCCTGTCCACCCGCGTCGGCATCGCAACCGGTGTCGTCATCGTCGGTGATCTAATCGGCAGCGGTGCAACGCAAGAGGCGGCGGTTGTGGGCAAAACGCCAAACCTCGCCGCGCGTCTTCAAGGCGTCGCGGGCCTGAACCAACTGGTGGTCGCCAAGGAAACGCGACGACTGTTGGGCACGATCTTTGATCTTTCCGCCCTCGGCGGGCAAGACTTGAAAGGCATCAGCGGTCCCGTCGACGCTTACCTGGTGGAGGGTGATGCTTCTGTCCAAAGCCGATTCGCCGCTCGTCAGTCCGGCGAGATGACGCCCATTGTCGGGCGTGAGCGTGAGATCGAGTTGATGACCGAGCGTTGGGCGTTGGCCCGATCCGGCCAAGGTCAAATGGCAATTGTCAGCGGTGAGGCAGGCATAGGTAAATCGCGTATCACGCAGGCGGTCATCGACGAAGTCGCCAATTACGATCACACTCGGATCACCTTCCAGTGCTCACCCTATCACGCCGACAGTGCTTTCTACCCAGTTACGCAGCAAATGTCTTTCGCAGCAGGGTTCGCGCCATCAGACAGTCCCGATGTACGGTTGGATAAGCTAGAAAAGCTTCTTGGCACTGATCAGGATACACTGCGGCTGATGGCCCCACTACTCGAGCTTAACGGCGAGGCTCGGTATGGCGCGTTGGACATGACACCAGCCCAGCAGCGCGCACAGACGATGAAAGCGCTGGCTGGGCTGCTGGTGCAGCAGGCGCAAGATAAACCGGTTCTGCTGGTCTACGAAGACCTACACTGGGTCGATCCAACATCGCAGGAGCTGCTGGACATCCTGTTGGATCAGATCACCGATCAGCCAATCATGATTCTCGCAACAGCCCGCCCGACATTCGAGTATGGCTTTGGTGGGCATCCCATTGTCACAAAGTTCGTATTGAACCGTCTGGGCAAAGAGCAAATAGGCTCAATCGTGGCGAAACTGACCGGCGGCAAGGCGTTGCCCAATGAGATCATGGAGATTATCGCACAACGCACCGATGGTGTGCCGTTGTTCGTCGAAGAGTTGACCAAGACGATCCTCGAATCCGGCGCACTCACGGAAGAAGGTGGCCGTTTAGTGCTAGATGGCCCGCTCAGCTCCATCGCGATCCCCGCCACGCTGCATGACAGTCTGATGGCACGGCTCGACAGACTGCAGCCGATCAAAGAGGTTGCGCAGACCGCCGCTTGTATTGGGCGGGAGTTCAGCCACGGGTTGCTTTCGAAAATCGCACTCCTGCCAGACGCCGAATTGTCCGAAGCTATGGAAGCTTTGATCGCAGCTGAGCTGGTTTACCGGCGCGGCCTGCCGCCCGAGGCGACATATCTGTTTAAGCACGCGCTGGTCCGTGACGCCGCTTATGAAAGCCTGCTGAAAGAACGACGCCGCGCAATCCACACCCGCATCCTGACCGCACTAGAGGTTGACGCTGACACCGCCACCGAGGTTCTCGCCGTTCACGCAGAGGCTGCGAACCTGACAGACCGCGCCATCGATTTGTGGGAAATCGCTAGCAAAGCCGCCATCGCACGACCGGCGTTTGACGAGGCAATCTCACACCTTGGCCGGGCGATGACATTGATCGCACCCCAATTGGAAAACAACGATATCCCGTCGTTTGAACGCGCGCTTGCTCTGCAAGTGCCACTCAGTATGGCCTTTCTCTCCCGCAAGGGTCACGCGGCTGACGAAACACTAGAGGCCTTCGCAAAGGCTTTGGCCATGGCTAACAAGGTCGGCGAGACCCCGATGCGTTATTCAATCCTCTACGGATTATGGGTTAGTGCGGGAACCAGAGGGCAACACGCGGAGGCGTTACGCAGCGCGGAGGCCCTTGTCGAGCTTACTGAAAATTCCCCGAATACGCCGCCAATGGTGGTTGCCAATCGGGTTGCGGGTGCCTCGCACTGGTTCATCGGGAGTTATGCACAGTCCGATCGATATTTGAATGTCGCCTTTGCAAACTATGATCCTGTTGTACACGCGGGGCTCGCCAGCCAATTCGGACAGGATATCGGCGTAACGGCCCACCTGTTCAGAGCACTGAACTTGCTGGTTTTAGGACAGACAATCCGCGCCAATGCTCACATGGACGACGCAGAAAACGTCGCTAAATCAACCGGTCATATTCCGACAATCAGTTATGTCTTGGGGATGCGTCCCCTATACAGCCTGATATCCGGGGACGGCCCCGACGTAGAGCGATGCCTGAACGAACTGGCACCGATTGCTCATGAACACGATCTAGGACTATGGCTGGCCTTTTTACCAGTCTTGACTGAAATCATGGCGGCGCAAAATGGTGATGAGACCAGCATCGAAAGGTACCGCAAGGCGCATGAGAAACTTGCCACCACAAAGTTCAAAACAAATACATCCCACCTTCACATTGATTTTGCCCGATCAGTTCTGAAGATGGGTCATCGTAACTACGCTGTCGATCTGGCGGCTGTGGCGCAGGACATGGTCCAGGACACAGGCGAGAACGTCGCCTTGTCCAGCCTCCACAGATTACAAGCGGCGATAGCCCTAGATGTTGACGACACAAAGACCGCCGAGAAATATCTCGGCAACGCCCTCAACGTTGCCCGGCAACAAGGTGGAAAACTCTGGGAATTGCGCGCTGCCATTGATCTCGCCCGCCTTTGGCAAGCACAAGGCCGGTTTGCAGAAGCCATTGCCGTTCTTACCCCTGTCCACCAAAGCATCGCCGATGGGGACTGTCCTGATGATCAAGCAGCAGCGCGCGAGTTATTCGCCATCTTGGCTGGGTAGCGCGGTTTTCGAAGTGTTAGGTCGTACCTCGTTTGATGTGTTGGTTTAGTAAAAGGGACCTTGAGAGTCGGCTTCGGTAGCGCTTTGGTTGTTAAATCGCGCCTGCAGGGAAAGAGCGGATTCCGCCGAAGTGTGGGACCGTCATGACCGCTTTGGGCTGTTGTAAGCCTTCAGTCGAGAATGAGCCGCTGCGGATATCCCAACGGTGTTACGGCTGTAGCCTGTTAGGGGATTGGTAAATGAAAATTTTCATCCAGAAGCTAGTTTACAATAATTCATAAGCTAGCGTGCTGCTAAAGCAGAGCTCTACAGTTCCTATGAGAGCGAACTGACACATTTTCTATTTTCATCGGGGGGAAGTGGTGGCGGTACAGGGACTTGAACCCCGGACACGCGGATTATGATTCCGCTGCTCTAACCAACTGAGCTATACCGCCATGGTGTGAGGGGCGATTTAAGCGACAGCGCAGGGCGGGTCAAGGGCATCCGTCGCTGAATCTCACATTTTGTGTAGAAAAATTTTGGCTGCTGGTTGAGGACCTTTGATGGTTACGATGAGAGGCTGGCTGGCAGGCGGGTTGAGACGGAAACGCCGCGAATAAACCCTTCGCAATCGTCCAGCGCGGTGATGGGCAGCATATGCCCTAGGCCGTCCAATTTTTCGCAGCGCAGGCCGTATTGTTCCATCGACAGGCCTTGTTCGGTGATCGGGAGGATTGCGTCGTCGGTGCCGAACAGGATGGCGCCGGGGGTGCGCAGTTCGTCGTAGCGACTGGATTGCTGTTCGATGCTGTTATCGGCGCCGACCGCATCGGCCGAAGCGGCGACAAACGCCTTGGGGCGGAGGCCAAGCGCGCCGCCGGCCCGGTCGAGGAAATCCTCGGGGCAGGGTTCCGGGGCAAATACGGCGGTCAGCGCGGCTGAGGCCGTGTGCTGGGCCATCGGGACGGCGATTGTGTTGGCCAAGGCGCGGCGCACAAAGGGTGAGCGGATCTGCAGCGGTTTGAACACGTCAGGGGCACCGCACAGCGGGTGGGTCAGGGGGGCAAGCAGGGCCAATCCGGCAATCCAGCGGGGATTGTCCAATGCGATGGCCAACGCCACTGCGCCGCCTAAAGAATGCCCGACCAGAACGGGGTCTTTGACCTCTTTAAGGGTCAGGAACTCGGCAATCATGCGGGCCTGTTCGGGCAGTGTGGCAAGGTCGTCTGAGGCACGTGTGGAGTACCCGCAGCCAGGACGATCCAACGCGATGACGTGGTGATCCTGGGACAAGCGTTTGACGAGGCCATAGGTGAAGTGCTGCAATTGCCCGGACAACCCATGGATCAGCACCAGCGTCTGTTTTTTAGGGTTCCCTGCCTCGACATAATGGATCGACCCGTCTTGTACAATTTGGGTCTGACCGGCTTGCGGCGTGAGGACTTCCCCCAACCGTGCCAGTTTGCGCGTCCAGAAAAAGGACAGGGTCAGGCCTGCTAGCAGAAGTACCGTTAACGTGCCCAAAACAGACAGGAGGATGGTCATTTGACGGTTGTCTCCGCAATGGCTTGGGGATCGGATCCCGGCGGTTTCTGTCACGCAGCAAGACTTAGTCCAGCTTGTTCAGGGCGTCCAGTGTCGGAAAGGAAAGGGTGTCCAGCAGGCGGAAAACCTCGAACCGGCAATCGGGGCCGGCCCAGCCGCTCGGGAAAAAGGCGCGCGGCAGGCCGGGATGGCGCAGGACCACACGCCGCCAGCGGTGGATTAGAAGCGTGCGCAGAGCGGCGATTTCCCACGCGGTTGGATGTGCGTCTTGTGGCCGGTTTTGGGTCACGCTTTTTGCCGCGTCGCGCAGGTCCTTGCAGGCAAGGATCAGGTCGGGGGGGCAGAGCCGGGTTTTCAACCAATCGGGCACTGATCGTGCGGTGGCTTCGAATGCGACCAGATCATCGCAGTTCTTGGGCAGCGGGCCAGAGCCTAGGGCGACAGTGCGCCCGATGCTTATGTAATTCTCGGCCAGCAACAGGTCATCCAGTGTATGAATGCCGGGGCCGTCTTCGGCGATCAGGATGTGCCAGTCTTTCGGGATTTCTGGCGCGCGATTATAGATGCGAGGGGTGACTTTGGCGGATTGGGCGCGGCCAAAGTCGGTCAGGAAATGCACTGAGGCCCGCCCCGAACGGGTGCTTTCGATCCAACCATCTTTGCGCAGGCGATGCAGGGCAACGCGCATGGCCTCGGGTTTGATACCCATGGGCTGAATGATCCGGGTCAACGCCCCGCCAGAGATACGATCGCCGGGCTGTTGGGCCAGATCACCAAACAGGGACACGATCAAGGACCAGACCCGCTGGTTTTGCGGATCGGTCAGGCGGGTGACAGAGGTTTGAAACCAGATGTTTTGGGTCGTCATACCCATAGTTTAAGGTGCACCGTCGCCGGGCGCCATGAGAAAAGCGGACATCTTTAAGAGACAAGTCATGCCTTTGCCAGGCTAATCTTGGTAGCTGACTCTCAAATAGGGCTGGGTGGGTGCTGCGCTGCTCCACAAGGCTAACCTGAACTCGGCGCTCATCAAGCGAGCCGCAAAAATTGAAATATTTGTCTATCGCTCTAAACTAGCAACATATCGTGAAACGGAAAAATCAGCCTGAACTACCTTTCATTATGGAAAAGGCCGAGAGGGGACCCGGCGATTAGAGGTCAAGTCAGGCCTAAGACTGGGTGATCCTTTCCGTTTTAATGAAACACTTTGAATGATGTGGATCTAACAATGCTAAAGAAATTCCTCTTACCTTTTCTGTTTCTGCCCATGCCAGCGCTTGCCGATATCTCTGATGAAGCGAATGCCTGCATTGATGAGTTGACCTCGCGTTTTGGAAACGTGGGTGGCGAGGTGTTGGGGCAAGAGTTCAGCGAAGCAGCGATCATGGTGCGTTTGCGTGATGGGAACGGTGTTATGTATGAATGCATCGTCTGGTCTGGTCCGGAGGTCGCAGATCTGAGGCGTGTTGGCGATGAGGGGGCGGTATCGGCTGACACCGTGTCCGGCGAACAGCGGGTTAAATTCGCAGCAGGAGAGAGTGGCATGGCCACAAGCGGGACGCTTCAATCCGGCACTTCGGTACGCTACATTCTTGGTGCCAGCGATGGGCAGTTTCTGAATGTGGATGTCGGGTCTCGCGGTGGGGCCCTTGATTACAAGATTTTCAATCCCGATGGATCGATGCTGTTGGATCTGATTTCGTCTGAAAAACCGTATCGTGGCCAACTCTGGCAGTCGGGGGATCATATTGTAGAAGTGGTCAATGCAGGGGCGCAGCCGGTCACGTTCGATATTGGTGTCGGCATCGACTAGGCAGAAACCAGTTCCATCTACATCCTTTACTAGATGGCTTTATCTGGCTTCAGGTTCGCGGTTCATAGCGTGAACGCAGAGCTATAGGTCAATAGGTTTCAACCTTTGACAGCAAGTGAGGGCCCTGAGGTGTATCAGGGCCCTCTCGTTGGTCAGTAGGCGTTCATAGTCAACAGTTCGTATTCTGCGACCATTTCATCATTCTGATTGGTGAGGGTGACGTGCCAGCGGACCTCGCCATATTCATCGGTGCGCTGGGTCTTTTTCTTGACGCTGAGACGCACCTTGATGCTGTCGCCCGCGCTGACGGGTTTCATAAAGCGCAGATTATCAAGGCCGGTGTTGGCCAGAACAGGGCCTTCGTTGGGCTCCACGAACAGACCCGCAGCAAAGCTGAGCAGCAGATAACCATGCGCAACACGACCGGGAAAGAACGGGTTCCGCTTGGCGGCCTCGTCATCCATGTGGGCATAAAACGTGTCGCCGGTGAATTTGGCGAACAGTTCGATGTCGTCCAAAGTAACTGTGCGCGATGCCGTGTTCAGCGTTTCACCAATCGACAACTCACCATATTTGCGCGTGAACGGGTGCGCGGTGGCTTTGATTTCAGGTGTGCCGGGAACCCAGCGTTCGCCAATGGCGGTCAGCATTTCAGGCGAGCCTTGGATCGCGGTGCGCTGCATGTAGTGTTTTACACCGCGTACGCCGCCCATTTCTTCGCCGCCACCGGCGCGACCGGGGCCGCCATGCACCATGTGGGGCAGGGGAGAGCCGTGACCGGTGGATTCCTTCATCGAGTCGCGATTGTTGATGTAGATCCGACCGTGATAGGCGCCCGAACCCAAAACCACGTCGCGGGCAACGGTGGGATCGTGGGTGATGACCGAGGTCACGAGCGATCCTTGACCGCGGTTGGCCAACGCGATGGCATGGTCCAGATCGCGGTAACCCATGACGGTAGAGACGGGGCCGAAGGCTTCGGTGTCGTGGACCCGCTGCGCGTTGTCGGGATCGGCGCAATGGAACAACATGGGCGGCAGGAATGCGCCTTTGTCTTTGTCGGCACCTTTGACCTCAAAGTTCTCGGGGTCGCCAAAGACGCGCTCGGCCTCTTGGCCAAGGATCGCGGCCTTTTCCAGCACGTCCTGTTTTTGACCCTTAGACACCAGCGCACCCATACGGGTGCTGTCCAGACGCGGATCACCGATGGTGATTTTTGCCAGACGTGCGGACAGGGCTTCGATCACCGCTTGCGTGGTGGTTTCGGGTGCGATGATGCGGCGAATGGCGGTACATTTTTGACCGGCTTTGGCGGTCATCTCGCGGCTGACTTCTTTGATAAACAGATCGAACTCGGGGGTGCCGGGTTCAGCGTCAGGACCCAGAATGGATGCGTTCAGGCTGTCTTGTTCGGCCACAAAGCGCACGGCGTTGTTCAGGATCACCGGGTTTGACCGCAGCATCAGCGCGGTATTGGCTGAACCGGTAAAGCTGACCACGTCCTGCATGCCGAGATGATCGAGCATATCGCCCAGACCGCCCGAGACCAGTTGCAGTGCGCCGGGTGGCAGGATGCCTGCGTCCAGCATGATTTTCACGGCCAGCTCGGTCACATAGCAGCTGTTGGTGGCGGGTTTGACGATAGCTGGGACACCGGCCAGCAAAGTGGGGGCCAGTTTTTCCAACATACCCCAGACCGGGAAGTTGAATGCGTTGATATGTACGGCCACACCCTGCAGCGGGGTGCAAACGTGCTGACCAAGGAAAGTGCCATTGCGGCTGAGTTGTTCCAGATCGCCGTCCAGATAGACGTGGCCATCGGGCATTTCACGACGTCCTTTGGAGGCAAACACAAACATGGTGCCGATGCCGCCGTCGATATCGATCATGTGATCGCTTTGAATCGCGCCGGTGTTAAAGCTGAGATCGTAGAGCGCTTGTTTCTGCGCACCCAAAGCGTTGGCCAGTGCTTTGATCATCTTGGCGCGCTCATGGAATGTCATTTTGCGCAGGGCGGGGCCACCCACTGTGCGGGCGTAATCCAACATGCCCTGCACATCGAGTGAGCTGTTGCCTGCTGTGGCAAAGGCTTCGCCTGTGATGGCGGAGGCGATGGTGCGGGCGCCTGCATCTGGGGTGATCCATTCACCGGCTGCAAAGCTGGAAATCTGTTGTAGGGTCATGGGACCTCTCCTGTTTCGAGTCAGGCAAATGTGCGCCCGGTTGGAGGTATGATATTATTGACCGACTGATCGGTCAATTATTTTGATGCAAAAAAGTTGATGCTCTTACGAAATCGGCCGGAGCGAGGGGGTCGCTCCGGCCGAATGTCTGTGTCAATGCCCAAGGGAGCCAAAGTAATTTGGCAGAACCAGAACCACCCAGGGAACCAGTACAATCAACGCCAATCGGAAGATGTCGGCGATCCAGAAGGGGGTTACACCCCTAAAGATGGTAGCGGTTGAAACATCTCCAACAACCCCTTTCAGGATGAACACGTTCAATCCAACCGGGGGGGTAATGAGCGAGATTTCGGTCACCACCACAACCACAATACCGAACCAGATCGGGTCATAGCCCAATGAGGTGACCAGCGGGAAGAAGATAGGCACGGTCAGCAGCAGCATCGACAGCGATTCAAAGACACATCCAAGGATGATATAGATGCCGAGGATCATCAGGATCACCGCAAAGGGTGGTACTTCGTAGGCTGTGACCATGGCGATCAAGGCCTCGGGCAAGCCTGCCAGGTTGATGAAGTTTGAAAACACCTGTGCTCCGATCAGGACGGCAAACAGTGACGCGGCGGTGAAAGAGGTCTCTTTGAGAACCTCAAAAATGCCGCCAACGGTCAGCCCGCCTCGGAACAGAGCAATCAAAAAGGCACCAGCAGCGCCCATGCCTGCGGCCTCGGTCGGGGAGAAAGTCAGGTTCAGCGGTTCGAAATCAAACGCACCGTACAGGCCGCCGATGACGAGGAAGAACAACAACAGCACAGCCCAGACAGAGCCAAGTGCCTTAACGCGTTCACCCCATCCTGCGCGTTCACCGGCGGGGCCGGATTCTGGATTGCGCCAGACGGTCCAGCGGACTGCGAAGAGATAGAACAGGATGCCCAGAATGCCGGGCAGAACGCCCGCCATGAACAGCTTGCCAATAGATGTCTCGGTCAGCAGGCCATAAATCACCAAGATCACCGAAGGCGGGATCAGGATGCCGAGCGTGCCGCCAGCCGCGATGGATGCGGTCGACAGTTCATCGGAGTAACCATAACGGCGCATTTCCGGCATTGCGACCTTGGACATGGTCGCCGCTGTTGCCAGTGATGATCCACAGATGGCCGAAAAGCCACCACAGGCCGCGACGGTTGCCATCGCGATACCACCGCGCATGTGGCCAAGAAAGGCATTGGAAACGGCGTACAGTTCTTTTGCCATGCCACCTTTGTTCACAAACAGACCCATCAGGATGAACAAGGGCACGACCGACAGGCCGTAATCCTGCGCGGTATCCATGGTTTGGCGCCCGACCATCGACATCGCCGCCTTGAGGCCGCGCTCCGAAAAGATCGAGCCGCCGCGTTCGTAGGCGAAGCCCAGCGTGCCGACGAGGCCCATGGCAAAAACGATGGGCATGCGCACAAGCACAAGCACCAGAACAAGGGCGAAACCAATAAGGGCGGCGGTCATTGTGCGGACTCCGACAGCAATTTAGGGGCAAAAAGGTGAAGGAGGCCGGTGATGATCATGGCAATGGCGGTGATCGCCAGAGACACGGTAATGAACCAGCCAATGTAATATGTCGGGATCGAAAGGTATTCGGTAACATCACCATAGTCGCGGGCGCGCTCGGCCAAGATCCAGATGCGCTGGATCGGCCAGAACAACAGAATGCCGCTGACAACGTAAAGGATTCCGTCACGCAAACGGCTGAGACGCAAGCGGTGGAAAATTCCATCGGTCAAGTCGACCGCGATATGGCCATCGCTCACGGAAATGATTGGCATGACGGAAAACACCAGAATAGCCATAAGAATGCGGGTGAGCTCAGTAGCGGCTTCGATCGGGGAATTGAAAACGGATCGTAGGATGACGTCGCAGAATGTCATCACCATCAGAGCGAACAGCGCAGCGCAGGCCACGAAAACGGGCAGGGCGCTGGCGCGGCGGATGAGGTGGATCAGGGGGGTCATGCGGGCTCCTCCCACGGGGGATTGGCAGATCGGGGTGAAAGGGGCCACCACAGATGGGCGGCCCCGATAGTCGATCAGAACTTAGTTCGCGGCCATGTCGGCTTTGATCTGGTCGTACGCGGCCTGCGCATCGATACCGGCGTCGGACACTTCGGCGATGACCTTGGTGCGCACGTCAGCTGCGATGGCGTTGAATTTGTCCAGATCCGCAGCAGAGGCGGCGTTGATCGCGTTGCCGTCGGTCGCGGTGGTTGCTTCACGGCCAATGGCGTCGATCTCGTCCCAGATCTTGCCGATTTCGCGGCTCAGGGGCTCACCGAACACTTTGTCGTCCAGCGCGGCCTGAAGATCGGCAGGCAGATCGGCAAAAGTGTCTTCGTTCATGATGAAGGCGAAGGAGCCACGATACAGGCCACCGGGAACTTCGTACACGTTCTTGGCAACTTCGGTCAGTTTAAAGCCTTTGCGCGATTCCATTGGCATCACAACACCGTCGGCTGCGTTTGATGCCAGTGTTTCGTACACTTTAGGCGCAGGAACTTTAATGCCCGTGGCACCCAGCGCAGAACCTACATCGCCGCCAACGCCGCCGGGGATGCGTACTTTGAGACCAGAAATCTGGCTCATGTCAGTTACGGCTGCATTCGAGTGCAGCTGAGCGGGACCGTGCGTGTGCAGGGCGATCAGCTTGACGCCGCGGTGCTCGTTGGCTTTGGACAGAAACTTTTCGTATGCGCGCCAGTAAGCAACCGAAGCGGCTTCGGCAGACCCTTCGTAGCCGGGCAGTTCGATCAGCTTGGTGGTGACGAAACGACCGGGCTGGTAGCCGTGGAAGATGATCGAAGCATCAGCCGCGCCATCTTGGATCAAGTCCATCTGTGCGGGAGGAGGGGCAATGCCCAATTTCAGTTCGGCGGTGACTTTGCCGTCTGTAGCCTCTTCGACCATTTCAACGAATTTGGGCCACATTTTGGCGTTGATTCCGTGGGTGGGTGGCGCCCAGCTGGAAATCGTCAGTGTGTGATCCGCGGCAAAGGCTGCGACACCTGTTACGGCCAGGGCTGCTGAGGCCAGCAGAGTGGTCAGTTTAATCATTTTCACCATTGGGTTTCCTCCCTCAAAAATGGTATTGTTGATGTCGGTTAATGGTTGGTTTTGTAACTATCAACCGTCGGCTTGATCTTATTTCATCAGGCTGCAGGCTCTGCGATTACCCAGGAGTTTGGGCTCTCATCAGACACCAACTTCATGATTCCGTTAATTTTTTCCTGCCCTAATTGACCTGCAAGATGCATCGGTCCACCGCGCCAGCGTGGAAAGCCATAGCCGTGAAGCTTGACCATATCCACGTCTTCTGCCCGCTCGGCGATGCCTTCGGCGACGATGCGTGCGCCCTCATTGGCGAGCACGGCGATCAGGCGATCGGCGATTTCCTGTGTTGAGTATGCACGGCGGGTGATGCCGCGATCTGCCGAGTATTGGAGGATCAATTTGTCCACCTCGGGATCCCTTTGTGGTGTGCGGTTGCCCTCAGCATAGGTGTACCAGCCTTTGCCCGCGCGCTGGCCCAAGCGATCCATTTCACACAGCGTGTCGGCAATGCGTTCGTAGCGTTCGTTCGGGTCACGGGTGGCGGCTTGGCGTTTGCGGTTGGCCCAAGCGATTTGCAATCCGGTCAGGTCCTGCAGCTCAAACGGCCCCATGGGCAAACCCGCACCGCGTGCGGCAGCATCGACCTCGTGTGGTAGGGCACCGTCGGCCAGCAGGTATTCTGCCTCGCGCCGGTAAGCGGCCAACATACGGTTGCCAATGAACCCGTCGCAAATGCCCGACAGGACCGAGACCTTGCGCAAGCGCTTGCCAAGAGCAAAGCCGGTGGCCAGAACATCGGGCGCGGTGTCCGGGGTTTTGACGATTTCCAACAATTTCATCACATGGGCGGGGCTGAAAAAGTGCAGCCCGACACAGCGGGACAGATTAGGGATGCCGTCAAAGATCAGTGTTGGATCAAGGTAAGAGGTGTTGGTGGCAAGGATAGCATCCTTAGACACCACAGCGGCCAATTGCTGGAACACTGTGCGTTTGACATCCAGATCTTCGAACACCGCCTCAAGCGCCAAATCGACTTGAGCGGCATCGGCGTAGGTGTCGGTGGTGATCAGGCGCTGGATCATCTCTGCCTGCTTGGCTGGCGATATTTTACCCCGCTTTACGCCGCCTTCGATCAACCCTGCAACTCGGGCCTGCGCGCTGGCCGCTTCCTCAGCATTGCGTTCAATCACGGTGACGGTCAGGCCCCCTGTCAGGCAGGCCATGGCGATCCCCGCGCCCATCAAACCACCGCCAACGATGGCGACATGGTTCAGACCGCGTGGGGCGATGCCGTCGATGGCCTTGGGTTTGCTGACGGCGCGTTCGGCGAAAAATGCATAGCGCAGCGCCTGGCTTTCGGTGGATTTGCGCAGCTCAAGATGGCGGGCGCGTTCCTTTGGCTGCCCTTCGGCAAAGGGTAGGGCAGCCCATTGCAAGGCTTCAAGGTTTAACAGGGGCGATTGCTGGCCCTTGGAACGTTTCTTTAGCGCGGTTTCAGCGGCGGCGTAGGCCTCGGCATCCAAGGCAGCAACCGTGCGGTCGCGGATTTTGATGGGGCGCTGAGGCAGGGTGGTGGCAAAGGCGCGCGCGGCTTCTGCAAGGTCCCCGCTTGCGATCTGATCAATGCCACCGAGTTGCAGCATCTGTGTTGCGGGAATGATTTTGCCAGAGCATGCCAGATCAATGGCGGCTGACATGCCAAGCAAGCGAGGGGCCCGCTGTGTGCCACCGGCCCCGGGGATCAGGCCTACGTTGACTTCGGGCAGACCAAATTTGGTGCCTTCGACCGCAATGCGCCAAGCGCAACCCATTGCGATTTCAAACCCGCCGCCCAGAACTGTACCGTGCATGGCAGCGATAAAGGGCGTTTCGCTGTCTTCCAGCATCTGCACTACGTCGGGCAGGTGGGGCTCTTCTGCGGGGCGATCAAACTCGGACATGTCACCGCCCGCAACAAAGGTGCGCCCGGCGCAGGTCAGGATTGCGACGCGTGCGCCCTGCACCTGGGTCACGGCCTGTGCCAGCCCGGCGCGGACCGCTGTTGAGGTTGCATTGACCCGCGGATTGTCGATTTCGACCCATGCGATATCGCCTTCCCGTGTTACGTTCACAACTGTGCTGGCGGTCATATCCGTGCCCTCGTATCGGAGATTCGTCATATTCAAGAAATTTATTGACCAACCGTTCGGTTAATGCAACAGTTTTGTCGAAACATATGAAAAGCGGGTCTGACATGAGTGATACGATTCTTGCGCAAGATCATGGAAATTGGGTTGAAATCACCCTGAACCGTCCTGATCGCCTGAATAGTTTTAATGATGAGATGCATTATGCATTGCGTGCGACTCTGGAAGGGGCCCGCGATAATGGCGCTCGGGCGGTGCTGTTGACCGGGGCCGGACGTGGGTTCTGTGCGGGGCAGGATCTGGGTGATCGTGATCCGTCCAAGATGGGTGGCCCGCCCGATTTGTCAAAAACTGTCCGCACATTTTATGCCCCTCTGGTCAACCTGATCCGGTCACTTGATTTCCCGGTCATTTGTGCGGTGAACGGGGTTGCTGCCGGGGCTGGGGTCAATGTGGCGCTGGCCTGTGACATGGTGTTGGCTGCTGAAAGCGCCAAGTTTATTCAGTCGTTTTCAAAAGTTGGCTTGATCCCTGATACCGGTGGATCATGGCATTTGCCGCGCCTATTGGGTGAGGCACGCGCCAAAGGATTGGCACTTACCGCGCAGCCGTTGCCCGCGAAACAGGCCGAGGACTGGGGGCTGATCTGGAAAGCGATTGCTGACGATCAGCTGATGGACGAGGCACGTGCGCTGACCGCCAAGCTGGCTGATGGCCCGACATTGGGTTTAGGCCTGACGAAACAGTGCATTCAGGCCGCGGCGGTGGACACGTTGGAGGATCATCTGGAAATGGAGGCCGACGCGATGAAAACCTGTGGCGAAAGCGCAGATTACGCCGAAGGCGTTTCGTCGTTTTTGGAAAAACGCGCACCCAAATTTCAGGGCAAATGACCATGACCCCAAAGGAACGTGCAGAACGCGCCGCGCAGGCGATGTGGGATGGGGATCAGGCCTCGCAATGGGCGGGGATGGAAATCACCCATATTGATGAGGCGACCGCGACGCTGGAAATGACAGTCGCCGCACATCATTGCAATGGCCATGCTATTTGCCACGGTGGGGTGACCTTTATGCTGGCTGACAGCGCCTTTGCGTTCGCCTGCAATAGCCGTAACCAGTCGACCGTGGCACAGCACAATGTGATCAGCTTTGTCGCGCCGGGACAGTTGGGCGACCGGTTGATTGCCAAAGCGACCGAGCTGAGCCTGACCGGGCGCAGCGGAATTTACGATGTGACAGTAACCAATCAGGACGGCCATAAGATCGCGGAATTTCGGGGATTTTCCCGCGCGATCAAGGGCTCTCTGTTCGACGAGTCCTGAGCCGAGGAGGAACCCATGAAAGATTTGACCCCAAACAAGGCCGACCTTGACCCGATCGAGGTTGCCTCGATCGACGAGATCCGCGCGACCCAACTTGAGCGCATGAAATGGTCGTTGCGCCATGCCTATGACAATGTGCCGATGTATAAGCAGCGGTTCGATGAGGCGGGTATACATCCGGATGATCTGAAATCTTTGGCGGACCTGTCCAAGTTCCCGTTCACCTACAAGAACGACCTGCGCGACAATTATCCGTTTGGCCTGTTTGCGGTTCCGCGCGAGCAGATCATTCGGTTGCATGCCTCGTCTGGGACTACCGGTAAGGCTACTGTGGTTGGCTATACCGAAGGGGATATCAACAATTGGGCTGATCTGTTGGCGCGTTCGCTGCGCGCCTCGGGCCTGCGCCGGGGCAATATGGTTCACAACGCCTATGGCTATGGTCTGTTTACTGGCGGTTTGGGTGCCCATTACGGCATCGAACGTCTGGGCGCGACTGTTGTGCCCATGGGTGGTGGCCAGACGAAGAAGCAGGTTGGCCTGATCAACGATTTCAAGCCTGACGGCATCATGGTGACCCCGTCTTATATGCTCAACATCCTCGAAGAGTTCCACAAACAGGGGCTGGATCCACGCGACAGTTCTTTGTCGGTTGGTGTGTTTGGCGCGGAACCTTGGACCAATGCCATGCGTTTAGAGGTCGAAAAGGCCTTCGATATGCATGCGGTTGATATCTATGGCCTGTCGGAAATTATGGGGCCCGGTGTGGCCAATGAATGTGTTGAAACCAAAGATGGCCTGCACGTTTGGGAGGACCATTTCTATCCTGAAATCATTGACCCCAAGACTGGCGAAGTGGTTCCAGATGGCGAGATGGGTGAGTTGGTATTTACCACGCTAACCAAAGAAGGTTTGCCAATGATCCGCTATCGCACCCGGGATCTGACCCGCCTATTGCCGGGAACTGCGCGTTCTATGCGACGGATGGAGAAAATTACCGGCCGGTCAGATGACATGATCATCCTGCGTGGTGTAAATGTGTTCCCAACCCAGATCGAAGAGCAATTGATGGCGACGGGCGGTCTTTCGCCGCATTTCCAGATTGAACTCTACAAATCTGGCCGTATGGATGCGCTGCGCGTTTATGTTGAGGCAAACTCGGATGCCGCTGATGAGCTGAGCAAAACAGCATCGGCGCGGATGTTGAGCAAGCGGATCAAGGATATGGTCGGTGTTTCGACGGAAATCGTGGTGGGGGACCCGGGTGAGGTTGCCCGTTCTGAAGGCAAGGCGCAACGCGTCATCGATAATCGAGACAAGGAATAAGAATTGGCCCGCACGATTGCAAAAGACCACGATCAAAAGCGTGCTCAGATCTTGAAATCCGCCGCGCGCGTGTTTGCGCGCGAGGGGTTTGATCGGGCGTCGATGACGCAGCTAGCGCGAGAGTGCGGGATCTCCAAGGCGAATATCTATCACTATTATGACAGCAAGGATGCCATCCTGTATGACATCCTTGAAATCTACTTGCGCGAATTGCGGGATCTGATCTGCGGTATTCAGATCGAAGGATTGAATGCAGAAGAGCGTTTGCACAAGGTGATTGCTGAGATTCTGTTGGCCTATCAAGGCGTCGATGACGAGCACCGGGTGCAAACCAGTGGCATGTCTGCTTTGCCGGAAGAGCAGCAAAAGGTGCTGCGTGGATATCAGCGTGATATGGTTGAATTTCTGAATGGTATCATTGCTGAAATTGCCCCGGATGTATTTGGCAATAACGCGGACAAGCTACGCGCGGCGACGATGTCAGTCTTTGGCATGCTGAACTGGTACTACATGTGGAATGCCGGGGCAGGCCCTGACGCACGTGAAGACTATGCTGCGGTGGTTTCCAAGCTGACACTGCACGGGGTGCGGGGCTTGTAACTGTCCCTTGGCCGCGGTCAATCTTCAAACAAAATTGTATGTGTGTGCAAACTGCGCGGCCTATGGCCTTGCGTCCTGCGGACGGCGAGAGGCCCAGCAAGCGCGGCGTCGCCGCGCTTGCTGGGCCCAACGGGAGGAGATGCCCCACCCGGGGCTTTGACGACGGGCGGGAGCACTTGTTTTAGGGGCGATGCAGTCCCAAGCTTTCCAGTAGAGTGGTCGCCTCGGCTTGCCAGCGCGTTTTGAGTTCCGCGTTGGTGGATTTGCGTAGGCCCATTTCCTTGAGTGCGCCTGCTTTGGTCGATGATGTAGAGCCAAAGCTGGCCGCAACGCGTGGCCACCAGTAATTGACAGAGGCTTGCAGCGCGTCAGCTTGATCCTCTTCGATCAGTTTGATCGTCCCTTCCGCGGCCAATTCAGCGTGACGTGTTTCGATTGGGGTTATTGTGCGGAAGGCTTCGGCGAGCGGCTGATATGAGATCATAGAGAACTCGGTCAATTGAATGACCACAGCGCGGCTCATCAGCAGGTTCATGGCTACGGAATCAACCCAACCCTGAAGCGGATAGTTGAATACCGCCAATCGCATGTCATGATCGCTGCGCGAGGTTCCGATATCTGCGTCCCGCTCCAGACGCGCGGTCCAGGGATGATTGTTCGCATAACGATCCGCATCAGCGCCAAAATCACCCATGATGCGCAGCACTTTGTCTGCGTTATCGGTCTTTTCGAGCACGATTTTGGCGGCGGCGATGCGCTCTTTGATGCCGGGGCCGGAGTTGATCACGTCTGCAAACCCGGCGGCTCCCGCCAGTTCACTGTCCACAAACGTGGCCATCAATTTCATGAGTTCAGCACGATAGCGTGGTGGAACGTTGGTCGGGTTGGTCAGAACGCCACCTGCAGCCAGGTAGTTTTCGATTGTCATTTCTTCTGCCATGGTCCCTCTCCCTTACTGGTCAAAATCAACGGTGACGGAATCCGTCAGCGGGAAGGCCTGGCACGACAGAACATAGCCCTTTTCGACTTCGTAGTCTTCCAGCGCATGGTTCGCGACCATTTCGACCTCGCCCTCGATCACCTTACAGCGACATGTTGAACAAACTCCTGCTTTGCAGGCGTAAGGTGCATCCATCGCATTTTCGAGCGCTGCATCGAGGATCGACAGGTCTTTGGGCATAGTGATGGTCTGGGTTGACCCATCCATGGTGATCGCGGCTTTGGTCTGATTGGCACTGCTGGCGGCATCACCTGAAACGACCTTACGTTTGGCCCGACCGGGTTGCGCGCTGGCGAACAGTTCGAACTTGATCTGGCTGTCGTCCAGCCCGTGATCGCGCAGGGCAGCGGCGATGCCTAGCATCATGGGTTCGGGGCCACAGATAAACGCAGTGTCGACGGACTTTATGTCGATCCAATGTTTGAACAGCTGGGCGCATTTTTCTTGGGTAACCAAACCGGTGAACAGGTCAATGTCTTGCGCATCTGATTCAAGAATATGGATGATATTCAGACGACCCATATAGAGGTTCTTGAGATCTTCCAGTTCCTCGCGGAACATGATCGAGTTCACGCCTTTGTTGGCATAAACCAGAGTAAAACGCGATTTAGGTTCACGTGCCAGCGTGGTTTTCAGGATCGACAAAACAGGTGTGACACCTGACCCGCCGGCAAAACCGAGGTACTGTTTGTCTGCATCCGCATTGAGCGCTGTAAAGAACCCACCCATGGGTGGCATCGCCTGAATTGTATCGCCAACCTTCAGGTCTTGGTTGGCCCATGTCGAAAAGGCACCGCCATCGACGCGTTTGATACCAACTTGCAGTACACCATCGTCTTTGCCAGCGCAGATGGAGTACGAACGGCGCAGCTCTTCGCCGTCAAATTCGTGGCGAAAGGTCAGATACTGGCCTTGGGTGAAATCGAATTCTGTCGCAGCGCCGTTGACGGGTTGCAGTGTCACCACGACGGCGTCGCGGATGGTTTTGTGCAGTGACGTGACGGTCAGGTCGTGAAAGCGTGCCATCGGGCGTCTCCTTTTATCTGAAGTTCAGATGCATTTGAAATAATCGAACGGTTCCAGGCAGTCAGTGCAGCGCCAATGCGCCTTGCAGGGGGTCGAGCCGAACTGGCTAACCTTTTGCACGTTCTTGCTGCCACAATGTGGACACCGCTCGGGTCCGCCTGCAGGTTGGGGCGGCGCGATACCGTATTCTTCTAACCGGGCTTTGCCGCGGTCGGTCAGCCAATCTGTGGTCCACGCCGGGCTCAGCTGGCGTTTCAGTTCCACTTTTTTGATACCGTGATCGCGCAGGGCGGTCTCGATATCCAGATTGATGATCGATGTGGCGGGGCAACCCGAATAGGTGGGCGTCACCGTGACCGTCAGCGTGTCCTCTTCCCACGCGACGTCCCGGATGATGCCCAGATCGACGAGCGAGATCACAGGGATCTCGGGGTCGGGAACGGCATCTAGCCATTCCCAAACCTGTTTGACGGTTGGCTGGTCCATGATGCTTACCAGTTGCCGTCAGGATAGACACGCTGCAGCCACTGCATGGAACACAGCAGGTGACCCAGATGTTCGGTGTGCATGGCGCCGTTTTTGCCCCCTTTTTGGGCAAAGCGGTTGCCGGGCACGGTCAGCGTGGCTTCGTCTAGAACCTTTTGCACCAGCGCGTCATATTCGTCGCGCAGGGCAGTAGGATCGGGGGCGATGCCAGCAGAAACCATCGCGGCGTCTACATCATCGGCCAGGAACATCTCGCCTACGTAAGGATAGAGATAATCCAGCGCCTTTTGCATCCGGGAATGGCTTTCTTCGGTTCCATCCCCCAACGCGACAACTGTGTCGGCCGAGCGTTCGAGGTGATAGGCGACCTCTTTGCTGGCTTTCTCGGCAATCTCTGCCACACGCAGATCGCTGCTTTTGAGCAGGCGCGCGATATAGATCGAATGCCAGGCATCAAACAAGAACTGACGCATGATTGTCTGGCCGAAATCGCCGATGGGCATTTCACACAAAAGTAGATTGCGGAAATCCCAAGCATCGCGGTGAAACGCGAGGCGGTCGGCGTCTTGGCCTTTGCCTTCGACTTCGCCGGCATAACCCAGCCAGAATTGTGTCTGACCGATGAAATCGAGCGCCGTGTTGGCCAGCGCGATATCTTCTTCCAGAACGGGGGCAACGCCGCACCATTCCGATGTCCGATGTCCGAGGATCAGGGTGTTGTCCCCCATCCTGAGCAGAAATTGAAACAGAGCCTCCTGCTGGGTCATTACATCGCCCCCACTTCGTCGGGGATGTCGAAGAAGGTGGGGTGACGGTAGACTTTGCTTTCTGATGGTTCGTACATCGGGCCTTTGTCGCTGGGTGAGCTGGCCGTAATGTTCACGGCTTCGACCACCCAGATCGATACGCCTTCGTTACGACGGGTGTAGACGTCGCGGGCATTTTTGATCGCCATTTCGGCGTCAGTGGCGTGCAGCGAACCGACGTGACGGTGGCTCATGCCATGCTGACCGCGGATAAAGACTTCCCAAAGGGGCCATTCGTTGTTCATAGCTCAGTTCTCCTCCTGGCTAGGCGCGGGTGTAGAAACCGGTGGCTAAACCGGATGCCTCGCGCTGCGGATTTCATTCGTTTAAGCGCGGATTACTCGGCCGCGATTTTGGCTGCTGCTTTTTTGCGGGCGTGGGCCATCATACCGTCGCGTACCCAAGCACCATCGTCCCAGGCCTTGTTGCGATCGGCCAGACGGTCGACGTTGCAGGGGCCATTGCCTTTGACCACATCAAAGAACTCGCCCCAATCAGGCTGACTAAAGTCATATTGACCGGTTTCGTCGTTCCATTTCAGGTTCTCATCTGGAACCGTCAGGCCCAGATATTCAGCCTGTGGCACGGTCTGGTCGACGAATTTCTGACGCAGTTCGTCGTTGGTGTTGATCTTGATTTTCCACGCCATCGACTGAGCAGAGTGGACCGAGTCTGAATCCGGGGGACCAAACATCATCAGCGACGGATACCAGAACCGGTTCAAAGCGTCCTGAGCCATCTTTTTCTGCGCATCAGTGCCTTCGGCACAGGCGCGGATGGCATCATAGCCTTGACGTTGGTGAAAGCTTTCCTCTTTACAGATCCGCACCATGGCGCGGCTGTAAGGGCCATAAGATGTCCGCTGCAGCGGCACCTGATTCATGATCGCAGCACCATCAACCAACCAGCCGATTGCGCCGATGTCGGCCCAGTTCAGCGAGGGGTAGTTGAAGATCGACGAATACTTCATGCGGCCATCCAGCAGCATTTCGGTGATTTCATCGCGGGTAACACCCAATGTTTCGGCAGCGCAGTACAGGTACAGACCATGGCCTGCTTCGTCCTGGACCTTGGCCAACAGGATCGCCTTGCGCTCCAGTGTCGGCGCACGGGTGACCCAGTTGCCTTCGGGAAGGGTCCCGACGATTTCAGAGTGCGCGTGTTGACCCATTTGGCGGATCAGGGTGGCGCGATAGTCTTCGGGCATCCAATCCTTGGGCTCAATTTTTTCACCGGCGTCGATACGCGCCTGAAACTGGCGCTCGAGGTCGGACATGTCCTCGTCGGACTTAACTCCGGTTGAGGCGGTCTTGATCATTTGTGCATACATCTTGGCTCTCCTCAGGCTCAGACGCGTTCCAAGATCAGGGCGGCACCCTGACCAACTCCGACGCACATGGTGCACAGCGCATAGCGCCCACCGGTGCGTTGTAATTGATAGGCGGCGGTCATCACGAGCCGCGCGCCGGACATGCCCAGCGGGTGACCAATCGCAATGGCACCCCCGTTGGGATTAACATGGGGGGCATCATCCGCCACGCCAAGGGCGCGAAGTGTCGCCAGACCTTGAGACGCAAAGGCTTCGTTCAATTCTATCACATCCATCTGGTCGATGGTAAGTCCTGCACGCGCCAGAACCTTTTGGCTGGCAGGAACCGGGCCAATCCCCATGACGCGCGGCGCGACCCCTGCGACTGACATTCCGACCACCCGGGCCATCGGCGTCAGGTTGTTCTTGGCCGCAGCGGTCTCGTTTGCCAGCAGAATGGCGGCAGCCCCGTCATTCACACCCGAGGCGTTGCCCGCGGTGACGGTTTTGTCGGGGCCATTCACACCTTTGAGTTTCGCCAGCTTATCCGCACCAGTGCCGGGGCGGGGATGCTCATCCGTGTCAACGATGATCGCGTCACCCTTGCGCTGTGAGATGGTGACGGGTGTGATTTCGTCTTTGAATAATCCGGCCTCGTGGGCAGCGGCCCAACGGGCCTGCGAATTGGCAGCAAACGCATCCTGGTCGGCACGGTCGATATTGTAATCTTCGGCAACGTTATCCGCCGTTTGTGGCATGGAGTCGGTGCCATACATCTCGTGCATCTTCTTGTTCACAAAACGCCACCCAATGGTGGTGTCGTAAACGGCATTGGCACGGGTAAAGGCGCTTGTGGCTTTGGGCATCACAAATGGCGCGCGGCTCATGCTTTCGACGCCACCTGCGATAACCATGTCATAGTCACCAGCTTTAATACCGCGCGATGCCATACCAACCGCATCCATGCCCGAGGCACACAATCGGTTAACAGTGGTGCCGGGAACTTCGATTGGCAGTCCAGCCAACAGGGCAGCCATTCGGGCCACGTTGCGGTTGCTTTCACCGGCTTGGTTGGCGTCACCGTAAATGACATCGTCAATTGCGGTCCAATCCACATCGGGGTTACGCGCCTTGAGCGCAGCAATTGGCAGCGCTGCCAGATCATCGGTTCGGATCGACGATAATGCGCCGCCGTAGCGTCCGATTGGGGTCCGTTGTGCGTCGCAGATGAAAGCATCCATGCTTCGTATTCTCCAAATCCCTGTGCCACTAAAGGTGACCGTATGGTCGGGTAATACGTGTGATTATGATTCGCGGCAAGAAAAATGTAACACAAAAAGTGAACTTGAAAAAAATCGGTAACATATTGTCGGGTCTGACAGTTAGATGAGAATAACAGAAAACCCGCCTGACAAAGTAGACGGGTTCCCAAAGTTACAGCTTTTCCGAGGGTTAGAGCTGACCAGCTTCTTCCAGAACCTTACGGGCCACGCGGAAACATTCTAACGACTGTGGTACACCACAGTAGATGCCAATGACGTGGATAATGGCACGGATCTCATCTTTGGTGACGCCGTTGTTCAGTGCGCCGCGACAGTGGATCTCCCACTCATGCATCTTGCCCAAGGCCCCGAGCATGGCCAGATTCATCATGGATCGGGTTTTGGGTTCGATCACATCATCGCCCCAGCCAAATCCCCAACACCATGCGGTCATGGCCTCTTGAAAGGGGCGGGTAAACTCATCTGCGGCGGCAAGATTGTTTTCGACATATTCAGCGCCCAGCGTAGCTTTGCGCTGTTCTAGACCTTTGAGAAATAGGTCTTCGTCAAATGTATCGGCCATTTGGGGGTCCTTTGAAGGGGGTCAAAAGCAGGGCTGTGACCTAGGGGCAAGATGCCCATAGTGCTGCGCTGCTTTGCTGGCTCCGTCAAGGGAACTCAGCCAATCCAAAGGCCCAAAATGACAAAAGCGGCCAGTGCAGTCATTGCATTGGCCGAGTTGTTAAAGTGTGTCGGTCATAACCCGACGGATAATGTCGGCACGGTCCACGCCGCGTGCGCTGAGATCTGCATCGCTGAGCGCTGACAGAGCTTCGATTTTGCGGACTTTGGCGCTGGCTTCGTTTAGCTGAAAAAGTGCGCCAAAGATGCCAGAGAAGATATCGGCCACAACGCCAAAGACAGCTGGAATTGAAGTGGTGTTTGCTGTTGTATGTGCCATTGGATGGACTTTCCGCTACGGTTTTCGAATTGAAATGGATTTATGCTGCATGTGCAGCATGAGCTAGCCCTTTTGCAGAATACCCGCCGTGCGTTTTTTGCAAATCTGTCGAGGAAATGTTTCTTTTTGAGGCGGGGCCTGTAGATCGTCGTCTGCTGAGGGCGGGGCAATCTGTTTTGGAACCCTACGTCCGTTCGCGGGAAACTCCCTTGATCTTGCTGGGGGCACGGCCCAACCTGCATACGTTGCGGAAGGATGTTCCGCATCGTGAAATAGTGAGGGGGAAGTCTTGCTTGCCTCGGGAAGCCATACAGACATTTGACGTGAGGTTCCAAGAGCAAGGCAGGTGCCAAGTGCAACTCTGCAGTTAGACTTTGCCCTAAGAGGCCGATGAGTCGCCAGCTTATAGAAAGGCGCTTCATTGGGAAGAATATAGGAGGAGCGGCCAAATGTCAGAAGCCATTGGGTACGAACGCGTCGGCGATATCGCCATTCTTGCGGCGAATAATCCGCCGGTGAATGCCTTGGGGCATGATGTGCGCAACGGATTGGTGGACGGGATCGCCCGGGCCGAAGCCGATGGCGCCAAAGCTGTGCTGATTTATGGAGAAGGGAAAACTTATTTCGCGGGCGCAGATATTCGTGAATTTGGCAAACCCCCAACCCAGCCGTTTTTGCCGGATGTCTGCACCCGGATTGAGGCCTCGCCGTTGATCGTGGTATCCGCCTTGCATGGCACAGCTTTGGGCGGAGGTTTGGAAATCGCCTTAGGTTCGCATTTTCGCATCGCGGTTCCGACTGCGCGCGTTGGCCTGCCAGAGGTTTTGATTGGTGTGATGCCGGGCGCCGGTGGGACACAGCGTCTGCCCCGTTTGGTGGGGGTGGATGCAGCTGTTGATGTGATCACCTCTGGGCGGCAGATCGGTGCGAAAGAAGCACTGGCGATGGGAATTCTGGATCGCGTCGTCGAAGGAACGCCCCGCGAGGTTGGTCTGGCCTATGCTCAAGAGTTGTTGGATAGCGGTGCTGAACGGCGCGCTATCAGTGAAATGCCTGCTCCAGAGGCCGTCGATTTCGATGCGCTTTACAACATGGTACTGCAAAAGGGCCGGGGTCAGATTGCTCCAGCTTTGGCCGTTCGTGGGGTTCAGGCATGTTGCGAGTTGCCATTTGAGGAAGGCATGAAGCGCGAACGCGAGCTGTTCATGGAGCTTATGGCCTCGGATCAGCGCCAAGGCATGATCCATGCGTTCTTTTCGGAACGAGCGGTTGGTAAATTGCCTGAACTGAAAGGTGTAGCACCGCGAAACCTGAATGCCGTCGGTGTGATCGGTGGCGGAACCATGGGGGCTGGCATCGCAACGGCTGCGTTGTTGTCGGGTCTGTCTGTGGTGATGCTGGAAATGACGGCCGAGGCTGCCGAAGCCGCGCGCGGCAGGATCGAAGGCAATCTGGGCGGCGCGTTGAAGCGAGGCAAACTCAGCCAAGCCCAGTTTGAGGATTTGACAACCAAAGCCTTGACCTTGGCCACAGATTACGCAGCGCTCGGTGATGTCGATCTGGTGATCGAGGCCGTGTTCGAAGACATGGGCGTCAAGAAGCAGGTGTTCACGCAATTGGATGCCGTGTGCAAGCCGGGTGCCATTCTGGCGTCGAACACATCGTACCTAGATATCAACGAAATCGCCGCATGTACGAAACGACCAGCAGACGTGATTGGGTTGCACTTCTTTTCACCGGCTCATGTCATGAAGCTGTTGGAAGTTGTTGTCGCAGACAAGACGGCCGCCGATGTGGTGGCCACGGGCTTTGCGTTGGGCAATCGGTTGAAAAAGACATCTGTTCGCGCCGGCGTGTGTGACGGTTTCATCGGTAATCGCATTCTGTCGACTTATCGCACTTGTGCGGACCATATGATTTTGGATGGGGCCACCCCGTATCAGATAGACAAGGCTCTGACTGATTTTGGATTTGCAATGGGGCCTTATGCTGTTGCGGATCTGGCGGGGTTGGATATCGGTTGGGCCGTGCGCAAACGAAAACGCGCTGAGGGTGTCGATCCGCGTGCACGTGATTTCACCTATGCGGACAAACTGTGTGAAGACGGACATTTTGGGCAGAAAACCGGTACAGGCTATTACGTCTATCAGGCAGGCAAACGTGCTGGGGTGCCTAACCCGGATGTGATGTCGCTGATCGAAGCAGACCGGGCCGCCCAAGGTTTGACCCCGCGGGACTTAAGCGACGACGAAATCGTACGCAGGTATATGGCTGCCATGGTGAACGAGGCTGCAAAGGTGGTGGGCGAGGGCATCGCGCACCGCCCGCTCGATGTGGATGTTACACTGCTCTATGGATACGGGTTTCCGCGCTATCGCGGTGGGCCGCTGAAATGGGCCGACATGGTCGGTCTGCCTAGCTTGCTGAGCGAAATGCAGGACTGGGCCAAGGAAGACGGTTATTTCTGGCAACCTGCACCGCTTTTGGAAAAACTGGTGGCTGAAGGCCGCACATTTGATGATCTGAACAAGGAAACCGCATGATGAAACAAGCTGTAATTGTATCCGCTGCCCGCACGGGTTTGGCGAAATCTTTCCGAGGGTCGTTCAACATGACCCATGGTGCAACGATGGGCGGCCATGCCGTGCAGGCGGCGGTCGAACGTGCGGGCATCGACCCAAGCGAGGTTGAGGATTGCATCATCGGCTGCGGTACGCCCGAGGGCGAAACCGGTGGCAATATTGCGCGCCAGATCGGCTTGCGCGCAGGTCTGCCGATCACCGCGTCCGGCATGACAGTAAATCGGTTTTGTTCGTCGGGGTTGCAAACCGTCGCGCTTGCGGCCAATGCGATCACCTGCGAGGGCACCGGGCCAATGGTGGCCGGAGGGGTCGAAAGCATTTCGATGGTCCAGCCCAAAGCACGCCATGCCGCTGAAGCTTGGCTCAAAGAGCATAAGCCGGCAGTTTACATGACCATGATCGAAACCGCCGATATCGTGGCGGAACGTTATGGAATCACGCGCGAAGAGCAAGATGCTTATGGTCTGCGCTCACAACAGCGGATCGCAGCGGCGCAGGCTGCTGGAAAATTCGACGATGAGATCGTGCCGATGAAGGCGATGATGGCGGTCAAGGACAAGGAAACTGGCGAGATCTCGATGAAGGAGTCGCTGGTGGATCGCGATGAATGCAACCGTCCAACCACGACGTTGGAAGGTCTGTCCGGTTTGGCTCCTGTCCGGGGTGAGGGCAACTTTATCACTGCAGGTAATGCTAGTCAGCTGAGCGATGGCGCTGCGGCTGTTGTGATGATGGACAGCGTCGAAGCTGAAAAGCGCAACATCGAACCGATGGGGGCTTTCAAAGGCTTTGCCGTAGCCGGATGTGAACCCGATGAAATGGGCATCGGTCCTGTCTTTGCTGTGCCGCGTTTGTTGGAACGTCACGGGCTGACCGTGGATG
This sequence comes from Phaeobacter sp. NW0010-22, assembly GCF_040365955.1. Classification (NCBI taxonomy): domain Bacteria; kingdom Pseudomonadati; phylum Pseudomonadota; class Alphaproteobacteria; order Rhodobacterales; family Roseobacteraceae; genus Phaeobacter; species Phaeobacter sp. NW0010-22. The sequence continues at coordinate 117,036 of NZ_BAABWT010000003.1, read as the reverse complement.
ACATCGACCTGTGGGAACTGAACGAGGCCTTTGCATCACAAGCTCTGTACAGCCGCAATCGGTTGGGGATTGATGACGAAAAGTGCAACGTGAATGGTGGATCAATCGCAATTGGTCATCCCTTTGGCATGACGGGCGCACGGATGGTCGGACACATTATGCGTGAAGGCAAACGCCGAGGCGCCAAGTTGGGCGTTGTCACTATGTGTATCGGTGGCGGCATGGGCGCGGCTGGCCTGTTCGAAATTTATTGACCGCAGGGGCGCCTATCTGACCCATCGAGGGCCAGATAGGCGCTGCCCGACGCGGAGCGACGGGCGGGCGCGCAATTGAGATCGGATATGAAGAAAAGAGTATGAGATGGATTTGAGTTATACCGCCGAGGAGTTAGCCTTTCGGGACGAGGTGCGAGCGTTCCTCGCTGAAAAGCTGCCTAAAGATATGTCGGACAAGGTGCGCCGGGGCGAGAACCTTGGCAAAGAGGGGCATGAGCTTTGGCACTCTATTCTGAACAATCAGGGATGGTTGTCGTACAGTTGGCCAAAGGAATTTGGGGGTGCCGAATGGAACGCTGTGCAGCGCCACATCTTTGATGATGAATGCGCCGCAGCCTATGCGCCACGGATTGTCCCGTTTGGGCTGTCGATGCTGGGACCTGTTCTGCACAAATTCGGATCCAAAGAACAACAGGACCACTATCTGCCACGTATTCTGGATGGCACCGATTGGTGGTGTCAGGGATATTCTGAGCCTGGAGCGGGGTCTGATCTAGCCTCTTTAAAAACCAAGGCCGTGCGGGATGGCGATAATTACGTGGTTAACGGTCAAAAGACCTGGACCACTTTGGGGCAATACGCCGATTGGATTTTCTGTCTGGTCCGGACGGATCCAGATGCCAAGCAGCAGGAAGGCATTTCATTCCTGTTGATCGATATGAACACACCGGGCATCGAAGTGCGCCCGATTGTTTTGCTGGATGGTACGCCTGAGGTGAATGAGGTCTTTTTTGACAATGTTCGAGTGCCTGTCGAAAATCTAGTGGGTGAGGAAAACAAGGGCTGGACCTATGCCAAGTATCTGCTGACCCACGAACGCACTGGGATCGCCGGTGTTGGCTTTAGCCGCGCAGGTCTGGATGCGTTGAAGCGTGTGGCACGGGTTGAAACGGCCAACGGACGCCCTCTGATCGAGAACCCACTATTTGCCGCGCGCATTGCACAGGTCGAAATTGATCTGATGGCGATGTCGACGACGAATTTGCGGATTATTTCGCAAGCGTCGGCAGGACAGGCACCGGGTGTTGAAAGCTCGATGTTGAAAGTCAAAGGCACGATTATCCGGCAGGAGATCAACGATATGATGCGTCGAGCAGTTGGACCCTATGCGATGCCGTTTGCCTCTGAAACGGTTGAGGGAGACAACGATCCGATTGGCCCCGATTATGCCGGACCTGTTTCGGCGCAGTATTTCAACAATCGCAAATTGTCGATCTTTGGAGGCTCTAACGAGATCCAGCGCGGCATTATTGCCAAAGTAAAGATGGGAGGGTGAGCCATGAATTTTGACCTGACCGAAGAGCGGCAAATGCTGCAAGACACGCTGCGCCGGTTTCTGTCGGACCGATATACCACAACAGCGCGCAACGAGATCATTGAGAGCGACGCTGGCATAAGCACCGAAATCTGGAACGAACTGGCTGAATTGGGCGTCATTGGCGCACTATTCACAGAAGAGCAGGGCGGTTTTGGCGGCGCTGGTTTTGATATCGCAACCGTGTTCGAAGAACTGGGCCGGGCTGGCGTGGTGGAGCCGTTTCTGGACACGGCCGTGTTAGGGGGGGGGCTGATCACTGCATTGGGTAATGCCTCGCAAACCGCACTGATTGATGATGTGATCGCGGGTGGTCTGCATCTTGCCTTGGCGCATGGCGAACCAGCCAGCCGTTATGATCTGAGCCGGGTTGAAGCCACGGCCAAGGTCGATGGAGACGAGATTGTCTTGAATGGCCGCAAAGCGGTTGTGATCAATGCCGAGGCAGCCGGATATCTGATTGTGTCCGCTCGCGAAGGTGGCGGGGCGTTTGATAAGGATGGGATTTCGCTGTTTTTGGTGCCTGCGGGGACGACCGGTCTGACGCTTCAGGGGTATGCCATGATGAGCGGTGGACGCGCTGCCGAGGTCATGCTGGATGATGTGCGGTTGCCTGTTTCTGCGCGTTTGGGCGCGGCGGGGGCCGGTTATGGGGCGCTTGTTGATACAGTTGCTCGGGCCAATGTGGCGCTGGCAGCCGAAACGATGGGCGCTATGGAAACTGCGACGGAACTGACACGCGAATACCTTGTCACTCGTAAACAGTTTGGCCGCCCAATTGGCACGTTCCAAGCGCTGGCCCATCGTTATTCGGATCTGTTGATTGAGCTGGAACAGGCGCGGTCTGCGGTGACTAATGCAGCTGGTAATCTGGAAAGCACGGACCGCGATTTGCAAATCGCTGCGGCACGTAACCTGATGGCTCGGGTGGGTCGTTTGGTGGCAGAAGAGTCCATTCAGATGCATGGTGGTATCGCCATGACACAGGAATACGAACTGGCCCATATTGCCAAGCGCATCGTGATGACCGATCACCGTTTCGGAGATGCAGATTATCACCTGGAGCGGTTTATTGACCTCAGCGCAGCCTGAAACCGACAGCCCGACAATCAAACGGTCGGGCTGTCAAAACGCCACTGGATTTGAGATTGAGCTGTGTACAGAAACAGGGCACGCCAAGTGCTATTTGGATCTGGCACCGGGACATTTGAATTCCCATGGTATTTTGCATGGCGGTATTATCGCCATGATACTGGATGTGGCCTGTGGCAACACTGCTTCGGCCTATTTTGACAGGGTGGAACACCCGCTGGTTTTGACGGTTTCGTTGAACACCAATTATATCGGTGCAGTGCGCGAAGGACGTGTCATTGCCACGGGGAAGCCTGCAGGTGGTGGGCGCAACCTGTGTTACGTCAATGGTGAAATGCATCACCAAGATGGAACCTTGATTGCAACGGCAACGGGCGTGTTCAAGCGCCACTCAAAGGTGAAATGATGCTGGCACGCGTTGATGACCAAGGCGATCGACTGGTGATCGTAAATATGAACAGCGCGCGGCGGGGGGCGTTGTCGCCAGATCTTTATGTGGCCATTCACGAAGCGATGGCGCTAGCAGAACAAGAACGCGTTCGCGCAGTTATTCTAACCTCTGAGGGTGGTTTTTTCTGTGCGGGCGGTGATCTGAATGTTCTGATCGAGCGGCGCAAACTAACCGAAGAAAAGCGACGTGCCAAGGTGGATGAGCTGCACGAACTGGTTCGTCTCATCCGAACGTGCCCCGTACCAGTGATCGCCGCGGTCGAAGGCGGTGCGGCAGGGGCTGGGCTGTCCTTGGCACTGGCCTGTGATCTGATTGTTGCCGCTGAAGGGGTCAAATTCACTGCTGCCTACGTCAAAGCGGGTTTGGTTCCGGATGGCGGGCTTACATCGGCTTTGTCACGAATGGTTCCGCGTGCCCTAGCTATGGAAATGTGTGTGTTGGCACGTCCCGTTTCCGCCGAGCGGATGGAGACGCTGGGCGTGGTAAACGCTGTGGTGCCTGTCGGAGAGGTTGATGCAGCCGCACACAAATTGGCAGATCGAATAGCGCAAGGGCCGCGCAAGGCGCAGGGTGCCATTCGCGGCTTGGTGGCGCAGGCCTATGAGGCGAGCGAGGCGGCACAGTTGGACGCCGAACGTGATGCAATGGCGCATGCTGCTGGTGGAGATGAAGCCGCCGAAGGTATCGCGGCATTTCTGGAGAAACGTAACCCCAGTTTCTGAACCGGGGGCCAAACAGCTGGGAGGGTTGATTGGATGGCAAAATGGCATGACTACCTAGGGGTGCAGATTGCATCACGACCGGATGCGCGGGCGTTCACCGATGATGGCGGGGCGGATTGGACGTACGCCAAGCTGGAAAAAGCGATTGATGCGCTAAAGGACATGCTTTTGGAAGCGGGGGTGCAGCCATGTGATCGTGTGGTGATCGTCGCTGAAAACTGTGCCGCGGCAATTGCCAGTCTGTTTGCGTGCTCGCGTCTTGGGGCCTGTGTCATTCCGGTGAATGCACGTCAGACTGCGGTAGAGTTGGACCGTATTCTGGCCCATTCAAAACCGGCGGCTGTATTGTTTACGTCTGCGGCATCAGGGGATGCGGTTAACCACGGGGAACGGATGCAGGCGCGTGGGATTTCCGGATCTTTTGGGGCGATGCAATTGGCGACGCCCTTTGACAGTGCACCAGATCAAATGCTTGCCGATGTGGCCGTCATGTTGTTCACCACAGGCACGACAGGTACGCCAAAGGGCGTGATGTTGACTCATGAAAATGTGCGGTTTGGCGGACGGACGTCGGCTGAGCTACGCGGGATGACACAGGATGATGTTGTCTACGGCGTGTTGCCAATCACCCACGTATTTGGTTTGGCCTCGGTCGTTACGGCTGCGACCTATGCCGGGGCACTGGTGCGTCTTGAGGCGCGATTTTCAGCGGCGCGGCTATATGAGCAGCTGAATGATGGCGTAACACTTTTTTCTGCGGTGCCACAGATGCATGCATTGTTGATGCAATATGCCAAGGAACAAGGGTTTGATCACCTGCCTCAGAGCGTCTTACGCTACACTTCATCTGGGGCAGCGCCATTGGATCCCGCGTGGAAGCGCAAAGCAGAGGCTTTTTATGGTGTTGCGATCCAGAATGGCTATGGGCTGACGGAAAGTACAGCAGGAGTTTGCGCTTCTGATAACGTGCTGGGTGATCCTGATATATCCGTTGGCCCGCCATTGCCCGGTGTTGAGATACGGCTTGATCAAGCTGTTGAGGGTGGTGGCGATCAGGTCGGTGAGGTACAAACGCGTGGGCCCCATGTGATGAAGGGATATTACCGTAATCCAGAGGAAACAGCCAAGGCGCTTGATGGCGAAGGCTGGTTGCGAACCGGGGATCTGGGACGGATGGATGACCGTGGTCACTTGCATATTGCGGGGCGTTGTAAGGAATTGATCATCCACGGTGGGTTCAATGTGTATCCACCTGAAGTTGAGGCCGCTTTGAATGATCACCCTCAAGTGATTCAGTCTGCTGTGATCGGCAAAGTGGTGCAGGGGGATGAAAAAGTGGTTGGGTTTGTCCAAGTGGCGCCCGATGACGCCCCGAATGTAGAAGAGTTGCGTGCCTTTGTGGCGCAGCGCCTTGCTGGGTACAAACGCCCAAGTCAGATAATCGTTGCAAAGGAATTGCCCGCAGCACCAACTGGTAAAATCCTGAAACACAAATTGTTGGATTTTTTTGCGGACCAATTGAACTGATATCGGTCGAATGGCTCCCGCGCCCGCGGAACCCCGGCCTTGCCGAGCTTCCTTTACGCCCAACGGGAAGAGATCTTTGTTAAAAGATTGATGACGGGCGGGAGAGTTGCCCGCTGTCATGTGCAGCTTTCGATTAGGCCCAGACGCCCTGTGCGGCTGCGCGGATGGCTTTGATGTTGTCGCCATAAACGTTAGGGTTTGTGACTGACCCGCCTTTGAATACGGCTGAACCCGCCACAAGAACATCCGCGCCAGCTTTGGCGACTAAGGGTGCTGTGGTTGGATCGACGCCGCCATCAATCTCGATGTGAATCGGGCGCTCGCCAATCAGGGCGCGCAGTTGCTCAACCTTTTTGATCTGGCTGTGAATGAATTTCTGGCCGCCAAAACCTGGATTAACGGTCATAACGCAGACCAGATCAATCATGTCGAGCAAAGGCTCAATCGCAGAAGCAGGCGTGCCGGGGTTCAGTGCGATCCCTGCCTTGGCTCCGGCGGCTCGGATCGCTTGCAGGGTGCGGTGGACGTGCGGCCCGGCTTCGACGTGCGCGGTGATAACGTCAGCGCCTGCTTTGGCAAAGGCTTCGATATAGGGATCAACCGGCGCGATCATCAGGTGAACGTCCATCACCCCTTTGATATGTGGACGGATCGCGGCACAGGTCGCGGGACCAAAGGTGATGTTGGGAACGAAATGCCCATCCATCACGTCCACGTGGACCCAATCGGCGCCCTGCGCTTCGATGGCTTCGCATTCTGCGCCAAAGTTGGCGAAATCAGCAGAGAGGATGGAGGGGGCGATCTTGATCTTGCGGTCAAAGGTCATGGCAGCACCTGATTGAGAGAGAGTCGGCAGGCGTATACATCCATTCCTGTTCTAGCGATAGTGGGGGGTAGGCGATGTAAGAGGCGCAGGGATCGGCTCGCCGACCCACCTTTTTCGCCGGCCATCCTTAAAAAGAGCGCGTTACAAAACTTTCACCGCCCTGACACACAAGTTTTGAATCCCGGCCCTAATTCCCCGTCTTAACGAAATCGGGGGTGGCACGTGCTGCGAATTGACAAACTGACCAAACGCTTTGGCGACAACGTAGCGGTGGATACCGCGACGCTGGACGTGGATAAGCCCTGCATGATTGGCATTATTGGCCGGTCGGGCGCGGGGAAATCCACCCTTTTACGAATGATCAACCGACTGACGGATGCGAGCGAAGGCCGCATACTGTTCAAAGATCGCGATGTGACCAATCTGACAGGCAAGGCCAAGCACGCTTGGCAGGCAGATTGCGCGATGATTTTTCAGCAGTTCAACCTTGTGCCGCGCATGGATGTGGTCAGCAATGTCTTGCATGGCACGCTGAACCAGCGGTCGACCTTTGCGACTATGTTCAACCTGTTCCCGATGGCCGACATTCACCGTGCCATCGATATTCTGGACCGCCTTGGGATTGCGGAACATGCCCCCAAACGAGCCGAGGCTCTGTCAGGTGGGCAGCAACAGCGTGTCGCGATTGCGCGGGCTCTGATGCAGGATCCAAAGATTATTCTAGCGGATGAACCCATTGCCTCGCTCGATCCAATGAACGCTCAGACCGTGATGGAGGCCCTGCGCCGCATTCATGAAGAGGACGGGCGTACGGTCATTGCCAACTTGCACACTTTAGACACAGCGCGCCGCTATTGTGATCGCGTGGTCGGTATGCGCGACGGGCGGATCGTATTCGATGGCTTGCCAGAGCAACTGACCACAGGCGTTGCTCGTGAAATCTATGGCGCTGACGCCACCTTTTCCGAGGCGGCAACATCGACAGAAATCGAAACTTTGGATGCCACCATTCGCGCCGAGCGTATGGAAGCCAAAGCACACGTCTAATTCAATCCCTTTCATCACCCGGGCCCGATGGGGGGTCGGGCGTACTTAACCGGAGACAATAAGATGAAAAAACTGATCGCTGCCATTGTGGCCACCACTGCTCTGACCAGCCCGGTCATGGCCGAAGACATCAAAGAATTCCGCATCGGCCTTCTGGGTGGGGAAAACGCCCAAGACCGCATGAACAACAATGAGTGTTTACGCGCCAAAACCGAAGAGCTGTTGGGCGTTCCAACCAAATTGTTTGCACCAGCTGACTACAACGGTGTGATCCAGGGCCTGCTGGGCGGCACGTTGGATATGGCATGGTTGGGTGCAAGCGGCTACGCCAAGACCTATTTGTCAGATCCCGAAGCGGTTGAGCCGATTTTGGTCAAGGTTAACAACGACGGTGGTTACGGCTATTACTCGGTTGGCTTTGCCCGCAAAGACAGCGGTATCACCTCGCTCGAGGACATGAAGGGCAAGACCTTTGGTTTTGGCGACCCGAACTCGACCTCAGGTTTCCTGATCCCTTCCATTGAGATCCCCGAAGAGACCGGCGCAACGATGACCTCGGGTGATTACTTTGGCGAAGTCAAATTTTCGGGTGGTCATGAACAGACCATCGTTGGCGTCAACAATGGTGATTTTGATGGCGGCGTAACATGGGCCGATGGTCTGGGCGATTGGGAAGACGGCTATAACTCGGGCGCGCTGCGCCGCGCAGTTGATGCAGGGCTGGTTGACATGAATGATCTGGTACAGATCTGGCAGTCCAAACCCATTCCCGAAGGCCCGATTGTTCTGCGCAAATCATTGCCTGCAGACGTCAAAGTCAAATTCACAGCTCTGATGGCATCGCTGCCGTCGATGGACCCTGATTGCGCCTACGGCGTGCTGTCAGGCGAGGCCAAAGGTGTTCAGCCAATTGGTCATGATGCTTACGAAGTTATTATCGAAGCACGCAAATTGAAGTCCAACTGATTTTAGCACCGAAACCGCGGGGTCTGGCACCACTTGCCGGGCCCCGTTTTTTTGACGGGAGCATTCCAATGACAGACCTAACCGCAGGGTCCCAATCCGTCGCGCAGATCCGCGACAATTATACCGCGCTGACTCAGCGCAAACGGGTCTATGGTGGTATTCTCCTGATCCTTTTCGTTAGCCTGATGGTTGCAGGATTTCGCACCGCTGATGCGCGCAATGCCGGGTCGTTTGTAGATGGTTGGCATCGGGTGCTTGACTATCCTAACGAAGTGCTAAGCGAGGCTTGGGAAAAAGTGGCCCAGTTGCCTGCGCATCTGGTGACGTTTTTTCCTGCGCTTATCGAGACATTGAATATTGCCGCTGCGTCTACTTTGATCGGCACGGTTGCAGGAACGTTTTTATCTTTGCTAGCAACACGCGGTATGGCGCCATGGCCGGTGATGATCCCACTATTTCGGCGGATAAGTGATATTTGCCGTGCAATTCCTGAAATTGTGATCGCCTTGGTCCTGATCTTCATTTTGGGGGGCGGACCTGTACCTGCAATGATCGCGATTGCTATTCATACGGCGGGCGCATTGGGAAAACTGTTTTCGGAAGTGAACGAAAATGCCTCTCTCAAGCCTGTTGAGGGGCTCGAGTCTGTCGGGGCCACGTGGGGCCAAAAGATGTATTTGGGGGTGATCCCTCAGGTTGGACCGAACTATGTCAGCTATGCTTTGTTGCGGTTTGAGATCAACATCCGCGCTTCGGCGATCCTTGGCTTTGTTGGTGCAGGGGGCATTGGATACGAGCTGCGCAATGCGATGTCTTGGGGGCAGGGGCGCTACGACGAAGCGGCGGCCATCTTTATCCTGCTGTTTTTGACCATTGTCATCGTAGATCAGCTTTCAGGTATCTTACGCGACCGCTTGACCCACGGCACCGAAAAGGGAGCAACAGCATGACCACCTTTGATACAAACCTGACCACCGAGATGTTGAAGGCCGAGGCGGACCGTTTGTTCACACGAAAACGGATGCTGAACTTTGGGTTGCCACTGCTTGTGTTGGCTTACCTGACATATGTGTTCTTTGCTTTTGGTGTTCTGGATCTTTACGGCAAAGCCAACTGGAAGAACGGCAAGACGCTTGTCGCTGACAGTTACAGCTACAAAACCCATGTGACCCGTGACAATCGCAACGCCGCAGTCACAGTTGCCATCGAGGGAGAGCGTAAAGGAGCCTATCCCGAGGGCATGTCACCTGAATGGGTTGAATTGGGTGAAACGACGGTGATCGATCTGGAAGATGGTCATATCGTGACCTTTGGCCCTAAAACGATCACCTATGAAGTGCCCGGATATGGTGTGATCAAGGCGACCCCGAACCGTCGTCAGGGGGTTCAAGCTGAACTACCGACAGAAGTGGTGCCAGAGTGGATCAACCTGTCCAAGAACCGTTTGGCGATTACTACCGATGCAGGTCGATTGACAGTGACCCGCAACCGATCCGAAGTGTTCCGCTATTTCACTGGATGGGAGCTGTTCTGGTTCACGCTCGACAGTCCCTATCATGGCAAATCACCGACCGAATTGATGGGGCTGGCCTTTGATGGCGAAGCGGGGGCGATCTGGCAGGATTTCTGGACCAACAAAATGTGGCGGCATCAGGATGTGGCCTGGGCCATCTTTGAAACGATCCTGATGGCGTTTTTGGGTACGCTTGGAGCTGGGATGGTGGCGTTGCCACTGGCCTTTCTTGCAGCCCGAAATTTCTCGCCTCTGCGGTCGATTACCTTTGTCACGCGTCGCCTGTTTGATTTCGTGCGCGGTGTGGATGCGTTGATTTGGACCGTAGTTTTATCTCGTGCCTTTGGTCCGGGGCCGCTGACTGGTGCATTAGCGATTTTGGTGACGGATACGGGGACCTTTGGCAAAATATTCTCTGAAGCTTTGGAAAATGTGGACGAGAAACAAATCGAAGGGGTGCAATCGACCGGGGCCAGCGCGGCGCAGCGGTATCGGTTTGGTGTGATCCCGCAGATTACCCCAATTTTGCTGAGTCAGTTGCTCTATTTCCTTGAATCCAACACCCGCAGTGCGACGGTTATCGGCGCAATTACGGGCGGTGGGATTGGCCTGTTGCTGACGCAGGCAATCATCACACAAAAGGATTGGGAAGAGGTCGCCTATTACATAGTGTTGATCATTCTGATGGTAATGTTCATGGATTGGTTCTCGGGCTGGTTGCGGCGACGCTTGATCGGGCACGCGGAAAAGAAAGCGCGCAAACGCAAGGTAGTTTCCAAGGCAAAGGCGTTTGTCCTGCCCTAAAGCGCATCTTGAACCGCATACAAAAACAAGTGTTTGGAGCCACTGGAGTGTGCCCGTGCTCCAAACTTCTTTTTGGGTTTCAACACGAACAGAAAGATCAAGATATGACCAAACCGAGGCTTAAGGCCGACGCACCCTTTGTGCACTCTGATTGCCAAATCAGCGAGAGTTCATTTGGCGCCTATGTGGAAATCGGCGCGGGTAGCCGGATCGCAAATTCTACTTTTGGGGATTATTCCTATTGTGATCGGACCTGCGATATTGCCAACGCCGAGATTGGGAAGTTTGCAAACATCGCCAGCTTCACGCGCATTGGGGCAACGGATCATCCTATGGAGAAAGCATCACTGCATCATTTCCACTATCGGTCTGGTGATTACTGGGCGGATGCGGATCATGATGCCGATTGGTTTGCCCACAGAACCGGGCGTCAGGCGTGGATCGGGCACGACACATGGATTGGCCATGCGGCGATCATCAAGCCCGAGGTGAAGATAGGACATGGCGCGGTTGTGGCCTCGGGCGCGATTGTTACCAAAGACGTGGCGCCCTATACGATTGTCGCAGGCGTGACTGCGCAAGTGATCCGACGACGGTACGCAGAAAGTGTTGCGGAGCGGATGATAGATCTGGCCTGGTGGGATTGGGATCATACCCAATTGCGTGCAGCGCTCCCTGATTTTAGGGCATTGCGCGCCGAAGCGTTTCTCGAAAAATACGGCTGATCTGTTCTGCGAGTACAAAGATCTCCCGCGTCTATAGGATACATCGGCTTTGCCGATCTCCGCTTGGCAGCGCGCTGCTACGCCCAACGGGAGGAGGTGTTCCGTTAGGAACATCGACGACGGGCTGGAGAATTGGCTGCTGTACTACTCGCTTCCGAGCGTGAGCGTCACATGATCCCCGGCAAACCAAGTTCGCCCATATTCAACTGGATTGCCTTGGGGATCTACATTGAGACCTGTGGATTGCAACACGGGCGCGCCTTCAGAAATGCGCAGATGCAAGGCTTGGGTAGGACTTGCCTGCCGGGCGGTCAAACGAGTCCATTCGCGGGTGTAATCGGGTATCCCAATCAGTTGCAGGGCTTTGGTCACTGAATGCGTTTTTTGTAAAGCGTCCAGCATGTTTGGAAACCGGTCAGCGGGAAAAATACTTTGGAAGACAGCAATCGGTTGACCATCGGCAAGAGAGAGCCCGTCGTAAACATGCACGGGATCCCCTTGAACTAAACCTAATGCTTCGGCTTCTTGAGCATCTGCAGCCCGGGTGTTCAGGGTCAGAATTTTCTTACCCGGGATTTTACCATTCGCAGAAATATTCTGGTGATATCGCACCCGTTTGCCGATGGGGTAGTCCGTTGGCCGAGCCGTCACGAACACCCCAGCGCCACGCCGGGCATGGACCAGCCCTTGCTCTGACATGTCAGCCAATGCGCGCCGTACTGTGTGGCGGTTCACGCCATGTGTGGCTGCCAGCTGAGATTCGGTGGGCAAGCGGTCTCCGCTGGCATAGCGGCCTTCAGCAATATCCGCAGTCAGCGCCACAGCGATGGATTTCCAGACGGGTGTTCGGCTCATGTCATCAAAACTTCACAAGTCAGAGGATTGCGTGAGGCCCAGCTGAGGGCTATGATTTGTCTAGTTGTATAGTTGTTGTAGACAACTTCGCCAAGAGGCTATTATGGCAGATGATATGAAAAACACCGGCAACGCGCGCAAGGAGTGGTTGAGCCTGATGGCCTCGGCCCCCGAAGCCGCGATGATGTCGCTTTGGAATGCAGTGGCGGACCGTCCGTCGTTCGAATGGTTGAGAGCCCCCGAGGTTGGCGGTGCCATGGTGCGCGGCCGCATGGGCGGTTCAGGGGCTCCGTTTAACCTCGGAGAAATGACCGTCACGCGATGTTCGCTTGTGTTGTCGGATGGCACCGTCGGTCATGGGTATGTCCAGGGTCGCTCCAAACCCAAGGTCGAAGCGGCGGCATTGATTGATGCGTTGATGCAGACGGACGCTGCGGAGCACGTGCAGTCGCAAGTCCTGGACCCGTTGGCAGCGCAAATTCGAACCACCAAACAGAACCGTGCAGCCAAAGCTGCTGCCACCAAGGTGGAATTCTTTACTATGGTTCGAGGAGAGGATTGATGTCGGTACAAACCACTCAGTTTTCAGGTGGGTTTCAGAACGCCCCAACTGATGCGGCCCATGCGTTTCGTGCAGCAATGACCGTCATGGCGCGTCCCGGCGAAACTCGCGAATTAACTGGAGCTCAGGCACCGGCACCTTTGTCCGAAGCGGCGGCAACCTTGCTTCTGACCCTGTGTGACCCGGAAACGGGTGTGCACCTGGCGGGCGGTGCTAACACCGCAGATGTCCGCCAATGGCTTACATTTCACACCGGTGCTCCGTTGGTCAGCGCATCTGAGGCAGATTTTGCGATTGGCACGTGGGCGGCGCTGTGTCCGCTCAGCACTTACCGCATCGGCACTGCAGAATATCCGGATCGCTCGGCCACACTGATCGTCGATGGTGACGCGGAAGCAAACTGTGAGGTCACGTTGACCGGCCCCGGTATCAAAGAGGCGGCGCATTTGTCCTTGCCCGATATCCCGACGATGCAGGCGAATGCTCAGCTCTACCCTTTGGGCATTGATTTCTTCTTTACCAACGGCACACAGGTTGCGGCCCTGCCGCGCAGTACGCAAATTTCGGTAGGGGGCTAAGATATGTATGTCGCTGTCAAAGGTGGTGAAAAAGCTATCGATAATGCACACGCTTGGCTGGCCGAAGAGCGCCGGGGTGACACCTCGGTCGCGGAACTCAGCGTCGCGCAAATCCGTGAGCAACTGAGCCTCGCGGTCAACCGTGTTATGGCCGAAGGGTCGCTGTTTGACCCGGACCTGGCTGCGTTGGCGATCAAGCAATCTCGTGGGGATCTTATCGAGGCGATTTTTCTAATTCGTGCATATCGCACAACCCTGCCGCGCTTTGGGGCGACTTTGCCGGTGGATACCGGGGGAATGGCTTGCGATCGTCGGATCTCGGCCACGTTCAAGGACGCGCCTGGCGGTCAAGTATTGGGCCCGACGTTTGACTACACCCATCGTCTTTTGGATTTCAAACTGGCCGCCGAAGGAGAGGTCGTGCCAGTCGAAACCGGCGCGCCCCGTTGCGGCCCGACTCCACATATCACCGAATTTCTGCAAGGCGAGGACATCATTCAGCGTGAGCCGGACAGTGATGCCGTTCCGGGGGATCTGACACGCGAGCCGATGGAGTTTCCATCAAACCGCGCCTTACGCCTGCAATCTCTGACGCGCGGGGACGAAGGGTTCATCCTTGGCATGGCCTATTCGACTCAACGCGGTTACGCGCGCAACCATGCCTTTGTGGGTGAGTTGCGGATCGGTAAAGTGCCTGTCGAAATGGAAATTCCAGAACTGGGTTTCGCGATTGAGATTGGTGAGTTGGAGTTGACCGAATGTGAAACGGTGAACCAATTCCAAGGGTCCAAAACAGAACCGCCGCAGTTTACCCGTGGATACGGTTTGGTGTTTGGTCAATCGGAACGCAAATCCATTGCTATGGCATTGGTTGATCGTGCCCTGCGATGGAAAGAACTGGGCGAAGACAATCTGGGAGCGGCCGCGCAGGACGAAGAATTTGTTCTGAGCCATTCGGATAACATTCAGGCCACTGGGTTCCTCGAGCACATCAAATTGCCCCACTACGTCGATTTTCAGTCCGAATTGGAACTGGTGCGCAAACTGCGTCGCGAAGCCGAAGAGCGGCTTCAGGGCGAATTTACCGCGCAGGAGGCTGCGGAATGAGTGATTATAACTTTGCCTATCTGGACGAACAGACCAAGCGGATGATCCGTCGGGCGATATTAAAAGGGTTGGCTGTGCCGGGCTATCAAGTGCCGTTTGCCAGCCGCGAGATGCCGATGCCGTATGGTTGGGGCACGGGCGGCGTGCAGGTCTCTGCCGCGACCCTGACGCCAGACGATACCTTTAAGGTGATCGACCAAGGCGCGGATGACACCACCAATGCCGTGTCCATTCGGAAGTTCTTTGAAAACACCGCTGGGGTTGCTGTGACGGAGGAAACCGAAAAAGCGACCGTGATTCAAACGCGGCACAGAATTCCCGAAGCAGAGCTGAACGAGGATCAGATCCTGGTCTATCAAGTGCCGATCCCGGAACCGCTGCGGTTCTTAGAGCCGCGCGAGACCGAAACACGCAAGATGCACAGCCTAGAAGAATACGGGCTGATGCATGTGAAACTGTACGAAGATATAAGCCAGCACGGCGATATCGCGACGGCGTATGCCTATCCTGTTATGGTGTCTGATCGCTATGTGATGGACCCATCGCCAATCCCGAAATTCGACAATCCGAAATTGGAAATGTCTGCTATTCAGCTTTTTGGCGCAGGGCGCGAGCAACGGATTTACGCAGTGCCCCCTCATACCAAGGTCGTGAGCCTGGACTTCGAAGACTATCCCTTCGAAGCTAGTAAGGCAGACCATCCCTGTGATTTGTGTGCCGCCGAAGACAGCTATCTGGACGAAGTGATTTTGGATGATGCGGGTAATCGAATGTTTGTCTGTTCAGACACGGATTATTGCCGGTCCCGCCGCGCGGCAGGTCATGTGGGTCGATTGGGCACCGAATTGGGTACGGAGGACGCGGCATGACCCCGTTGTTGCAAGTTCAAGGTATCGAAAAGCGTTATGGCGCGCGGATTGGATGCACAGATGTGAGTTTTGACCTTTTCCCCGGCGAAGTGATGGGAATTGTCGGTGAAAGCGGGTCGGGTAAATCGACCTTGCTGAACTGTCTTGCCGGTCATCTGGAAGCGGACGCCGGTCAGGTGGTGTTTGATACCCGCGCAGATGGGCCGGTCGACACGCTGACCATGTCAGAGCCAGAGCGGCGGATGCTGGGCCGGACAGATTGGGCTTTTGTACATCAACATGCCCGTGACGGCCTGCGCATGTCTGTCAGTGCCGGGGGCAATATTGGTGAGCGGTTGATGGCCGTTGGCGATCGTCATTACGGCGATATCCGGGACAAGGCGATCGACTGGTTGGGGCGGGTCGAGATCAACGAAAACCGCGTTGATGATCGCCCCACCGCTTTTTCTGGGGGTATGCAGCAACGCCTGCAAATCGCGCGCAATCTGGTGACGGGCCCCCGGTTGGTTTTCATGGATGAACCGACTGGGGGCTTGGATGTGTCCGTTCAGGCGCGTTTGTTGGATCTGCTGCGCGGGCTGGTTCGTGAAATGGGGCTGAGTGCGATCATCGTGACCCATGATCTGGCGGTTGTCCGCCTGTTAGCAGACCGGCTGATGGTGATGAAAGACGGCCATGTGGTCGAGGCGGGCCTGACTGATCAGGTTTTGGACGATCCACAACATGCCTACACCCAATTGCTGGTTTCCAGCGTGCTGCAAGTTTGAGAGGCGAGAGAAATGATTGAACTCGAAAACGTAAGCAAGAGCTTTACCCTGCATAATCAAGGTAGTGCGGTTATTCCGGTGATGGCAGGCGCATCGCTGCGTGTCAAACCCGGCGAATGCGTGGCCCTGACCGGGGCTTCGGGTGCCGGGAAATCGACGCTGATGCGGGTGATCTACGGCAACTATCTAGCGGCGTCGGGCCGGGTGATGGTTGGCGATTTAGATGTGGCACAAGCGGAACCGCGCGAAATCCTTGCACTGCGTCGTGAGACGCTTGGATACGTGAGCCAGTTTTTACGAGTGGTACCTCGGGTGCCGACGTTAGAGGTTGTGGCGGATCCGTTGTTGGCGGTGGGCGTCGAAAAGGAAGCCGCCTTGGACAAGGCGGCGGATCTATTGAGCCGGTTGAATATCCCCAAACGGCTCTGGTCGTTGTCGCCAACCACTTTTTCCGGCGGAGAGCAGCAGCGTGTGAACATTGCGCGCGGGTTTGCGTATGAATACCCAGCTATGTTGTTGGATGAACCGACCGCCAGCCTGGATGCCACCAATCGCGCCACTGTGCTGTCGTTGATAGAGGAAGCCAAGGCGCAGGGCGCTGCCATCGTGGGTATTTTCCATGATGTTGAGGCCCGTGAACGGGTTTGTGACCGCGAAATTGACGTTTCTGTTTTTACACCGGAGATGGCAGCATGAGCCTTGCGCCAGTCATCGCGATTGTCGGCCCGTCGGGGGTTGGTAAAGACAGCGTCATGGCGGCGCTGACGACGCGGGATCCGAATATTCAACCTGCGCGGCGTGTCATTACTAGGCCCAAAGGCGAAGAGGGCGAAGATTTCGTCCGTGCGACGGTCTCTGAATTTGATGCGATGCAGGACCGGGGCGAATTTGTGCTCAGCTGGTCTGCGCATGGATTGAACTATGGGATATCTGTTGCGATTTCCCAGCAGCGTCAGCACGCACGGGCCGTTTTGGTAAACTTGTCCCGAAATGTGTTGAAAAAGGCCGAAGGCGCCTTTGGCGACTTCATTGTGATTTCGCTGACCGCTGACCCCAAAGTTCTGGCGGACCGCGTTGCAAACCGGGGCCGCGAAACCCCGGCTGATCAAGCCAAGCGGTTGGCCCGATCCGTGACTCTGCCAGAGGGGTTGACCCGTGTTGTTGAAATCAACAACGACGGGCCTTTGGATCTAACAGTAGACGCAATCTTAGCTCAGCTTGAACCGGTGAGGGGATAGCGTTGAATCAGATGAAACCGTCCCTCGGCATCCTCGCCCATCAACGCCAGGTCGTTCACTTCAAACGGTATCGGAAGGACAGGCGTCAGATATGTGTCCAGCGTCGTCAACACGTGGGGCAACAGCGACTTTTCCAAACGACCCGTCAGGGTGATGTGGAACTTAAAGTTCTCCATCACGTAGGGATAGCCCCACTGCACCAGATTTGCCTCTTGCGCGGGGCTCAACCCTTTGGCGCGGCGTTTCTCCAGTTCGGCTTGTGGTGCAGGAGCGCGAAATCGATCCAAGGCCCGCACGCACTCCGCCGCCAAATCGCTAAGCAGTGCGATTTCTCCGATTGGGCGCAGGGCCAGAAATTTGCCGAGCTGGGCCAACTCCAATCCCTGCAAATGAACGGGGGCGGTTCTAGCGGCCAGATCGCTACAGCCTTGTTTCAGGTCTTCAACCGTCTGTCCCTTGGCCAGTCGAAAAGGCGGTTTCATCGTCCCGTGCAACCCGTATTTGCGTGGCGTGTCGGTGATCTCGGCGACGGGCAGATCATCCAGCAACGGATGCGCAACCTGCGTGCCGGTTTCCATGTCCCAGCCCAGCCAGGACGCCCCGAATTTAGTCCAGTCCGCCCCAGTGGGCGGCGCAAAGTAGAGCGCGTATCGCGTAAATGTCACATTGGCCTCCTATGTCGTGGCCTTCCCAATAGCTCAAACCATGTGAAGTTCCGATGACAGAAGAGTTGATCCTTGCCAATGCCACCCTTGTTTTATCCAATGAGACCCGTCGCGGTAGCATTCGGATCGTAGATGGAACCATCACCGATATTGCCGATGGCGGCACTGTGCCTGAGGGGGCCCGCGACTGCGAAGGTGATTTTGTAACCCCAGGTCTGGTAGAGCTGCACACCGACAATCTAGAACGCCATATCCAACCGCGTCCCAAAGTCGACTGGCCCCATGCCGCAGCTATTATCGCGCATGATGCAGAGTTGGCGGGAACAGGTATCACAACCGTTTTTGATGCGATGCGGGTTGGATCAATCCCGTCTGGACGAGCCCGGTATTCTAAATACGCACGAAACCTTGCTAGTGAACTCTTAGAGTTGTGCGCTGCAGATGCTCTCAAAATCAGTCATTTCCTGCATCTGCGCGCTGAAGTTTGCTCCGAAACCTTAGTTGATGAGATCGCCGAATTCGGTGGTGATGATCGCGTGGGCATTGTTTCGTTGATGGACCACACGCCCGGGCAACGCCAATTCAGGGACATTAATAAGCTCGAGGCCTATGTCCGGGGGAAACATGCCATGAGCGAAGAGGACTTTGTACAGCATGTCGCGCAATTGAAAGGATTGCGCGCGCAGTATGGCGATTTGCACGAGGTTGAAACCGTTAAGGCTGCGCAACGCTATGGGGCCGTTCTGGCAAGCCATGATGATACCACAGCAGACCAAGTGGCAACATCGGCGGCACACGGGATCAAACTGGCTGAATTTCCAACGACTGTTGAGGCGGCTCAGGCCTGTCATGAGCACGGCATTCAGGTAATGATGGGCGCACCAAATCTGATCCGCGGTGGATCACATTCTGGCAATGTGGCTGCACGTGAGTTGGCAGAGCTGGATCTGCTCGACATAATATCATCAGATTATGTGCCCTCGGCGCTTTTGTTGTCTGCCGTGAAAGCGGGGGAACTTTGGGGGGATATGGCGCGGGGCATCCGAACCGCGACCCTTGCACCGGCCCAAGCTGTTGGCCTGTCGGATCGGGGTGAACTGCGGATCGGCGCGCGCGCAGATGTGTTGCGGTTTCGGATGCGGGCCGGGGTTCCGGCCCTGCGGGCTGTGTGGTCGCGTGGTCAGCACATCGCCTGATTTAGGCGCGATAGAATAAATAGCGGTCCGGGGCGATGGTCTCCGGACCAGCGATCTGCTGAAATCCAACGAGCGGCTGGCCTGAAATGATCAGCGCGCCGGGTTGCATCGCAGCGGCAATCATCGGGCTGAGGCGCGCGGATTCTTTAACGTCGTCTGCCTTGATACCAGAGCCAAAATCATAGTGCGCCAACGCGATGCGAGCGCCGCGTTTAACCAATTCTGAAAGCATGGGTTCAGCTTCGCCTTGCAGAAAATCCTCTGCAGGGGGGATGCAAGACGGGTGGCATTGCAGGACGCGATCCATCACCCAAATCCGACGATCAGGCAGGATTTCCCGCAAGTGGTCATACGTGCGTCCGTTACCCAATCCCATGTCCAAAACATCGCCGGGCGTATCAGCTATCTGTTGGGCGGCCCAGCTCAGGCCGTCCCGTTGTGCCGTCAATCGGCGGAGCATTGAATCCAGTCGGCTCATCTGGTGAATTCCTTATTCATCTTCTGCTGCGGGCATGATCCAAACCTGAATCGGCCCAGCCATCAGGCGGGTCACAAAATCACGTGTAAATGTCCAAATCTGTTCATCATGAACAAGGTGGTGGGTCAACAGGCCAAAGGGTTCGCTGGCGTCTGCTCGCCCTTCTCGGCGGTCTTTCAGCAGCTGTACGGTCTGTTCGATCAAACGGGTGGCAGGAACAAGGCTGCGCGTGTCACGCCAGTGGATGGGATCAAGGTGGGTGTTGACCTGTTCCAATCCGGGGGCGGCATTTTCTTGTTTTCTGGGTGTGGCGGTTGAGAGAATCTTGAAACCCAATTGGGGCAACCCATCGCGCACTTCGGGTGCAATCCGGTTCCAAGGTGGTACAAACATCGGGCGCAAAGCGAGGCCAAACAGCTCGCGCATGCGTGTCGTGCCACGTTTGATTTCGTCCAAAACAGCGGGGGCAGGTCGATGTGCTCCGACTTCGGCTTTTTTTTGATCCGTTGGGGCGTGGTTTTGGTGGGCCCAGCCATGGACGACCGGGATCAGATGGGGGCGGGTCGCGAAATACGTGGCGAGTTCTGGCGTAGCAGTGGCCGGGATAACAGCAATATGAACAGGCAGACCCAGGGCCACTGAAAGCTCAGACAAACGGTTCAATTCTGGCGTCGGTTCGATGGCATCATCGTCCCGCCACCAAATTGGCAAAACCATACCCGCGCTATGCCAATGGGCCAATTCTTGATCTAATGGAGCCCAATCTACATTCATAGGGCGATCTCTTTCAGGTCTTGCACGATCTGCACAGTCTGAGCTGCACCTGCAAAGTTCAGCGTGGCTGCATCCCGTCGGGGCGCTTGGATGGTTTTGTCTAAAGCGCTGAGCAGAGCATCAGGTGTAAGGTTTGAACTATAAACAACTTCGAAGCCGGATAGGTGGGTCAAGCTATCAGCGCGCAGCGTTTGTTCAACCTCTCCACCATCATCAAAGGGGATTATTACTGCAGGGGTTTTGGCCTGTAGCAAATCCAAGGTGGTATTATACCCACACATGCTAACGGACGCCTCTGCATGGGTTAACATTTGGCGAAAATCTGGCCGGGCGGATTCAATCTCTACTGGCATTCCCTGCGCCAATTGTAACAGCTGGGGTATGAGCACGGGTGCGTCCTGTCCCCCAACCAACAAGCGCCAGCGCCGGTTGGTGGTTTTTCGGGCGGCCTCGATGGCCGTGCGAAAAATGCTTTGGCCTACTGATCCGCCTCCGGCGCTGACCAATATTTCGTTCGCTCCGGCTCCGGTTGGATGTGGACCCGCCTCATGGGGGGCGACGTAACCTGTGTATTGTATTTTGGAGGCCAGTTGATTTGAAACGGGCCAACTTGCCTCCAACCGGGTGGTCTGGGGATCAGAATGAACCAGAACGACATCATAGTGATCTACAATGATCGTATCCGTTTGTTCGGCTTTTTTAGGTTTTGAAGGCGGCGCAAGGATGTCACGGATTGAGGCGGCAATTAGGGGTTTGACCGGCAGGGCACACGCGGCTTTTAACAGGGCCAGAAATTCGGACCGCAAGACCCGGCGGCCAAAGGGGAACAGCTCAGTTATCAACACATCTGGGGCAAAGCGATTTAGCGCAATGACTGCGGCCTCTACGCGCTTAGCCAAATAGTCTGACGATGCGACATCTCCATCATCCGTCAAAAGGCGGGTGAAATTTACCCCATCAGATCGCAGCGGGGAAAGAGGGATAAGATCGACGCCACTGTGATCGAGTTGTGGAACAGGCATCCCACCTGATAGAATTTGCACCTGATGACCCTTTGCAGCAAAGGCACGACCCAGGGTTAACGCCCGGCTCAGATGCCCCGTGCCCAACAGATGGGTCACTGCAATCATAACTTTCATGCGAGGGAAGCCCGCTTTATCAGGCGGACAGGGTCCGGCCAAGGCCGCATATCGGGCAGATCAACTACAAACAACCGGTTGCGCTTGATCCGAAACGGGGCAGGACCGGAAAAATTCCAGCCGCAAGCTTTGGCCAATATCATGCGCATGATGCCAATGTGACAGACCGCGATGGTGTCTGTTGTGATCCCTTTGACCCAAGGTTCAATCCGGTCCCATACCTCGGCTGGGCTTTCGCCATTGAGAGGGCGATAATCCCACCCCCAATCTTCGATGTGGCGGAACCCGCTGTCTGGTTGCTCGACCAGATCGACACCGCGCAGCCCTTCCCAATCGCCCCAGTTCATTTCTATCAGTTCCGGGGCCGTTTTGGGGGCTCTGCCAGCGATGATTTCGGCGGTTTCGCGGGCACGGTGCAGGGGACTGGCCCACAGATCGGCAGAGTCCCAAGGCGCTGGTAGGGCAAACTCAGAAAGCTCTTTGCGTGCGGCGTCATCCAGCGGAATATCGCTGCGTCCCTGAATACGGCCCGCGCGGTTCCATTCTGTATGGCCATGGCGGATCAAGGCAAGACGTGGCATCAGATTTCCTTTAACAGAGGGGTGGCCGTGGCCCAGAACAGTTTAGATGTTGCGCCAATGAGATGCGATTGGGCAATGCCGTGCCGGGCGGTTTCACCAAGATGTTTGCGTTTCACTGGGTCATTCACAAGGGTCATAACTTGCGCAGCCAACGCTTGTGAGCCCTCTTCGGGTTGAGGAGCATCAGGGGTAAGAACCACATCGCGCACGCCGGGGCGGTCTTGCGCGATAACGGGAATGCCTGCGGCTTGGGCCTCAAGATAGACCATGCCAAAGGCTTCGTTCACACCCGGCCATAGAAACAGACTGGCTTGACCGTAAATCGCTTGAAGTGTCTCTCTGTCCAGTTGCCCCAGAAACCGAACACGATCGCCAAACGGGGCCATCATCTGTTCGACCTCTGCGCGTGCGGGTCCATCGCCCGCAATGTCAAGTTTCCATGATCCGGTCAGATGATGAAGAGTCTTCGCGATGATGTGATAAGAGGCCAGTTTATCCCCATGACGCATCATTCCAACGCTCAACATTGGGCCCCTCAAATTCGAAGCTGCAGGAAGGTTTCGATATGGCAGGAAGGGGGGCAAGTGTGCCAACGTTTGATGATGAGTCTTTTCTCGTTGCAGAGTGATCAGGTCATTTGCCGTTAGATAATAGATAGCGTCGGCTGCATCACAGGCTTTATGCGCTGCCTGCGCAAAATCAGCCCAAGGGCCGGTTAGGCGGCTGTGCGCTCGCGTGCTTTCGATCTGAACATAGGGAATGGCCAAAGCGCGACAAACTGCAGGGCCGACCAGATCCGGAGCCTTGTAGTAATTGTGATATGTCACCCAAAGCTGCGTGTCGTGGGGCAGGTTTTGAATGAGGCGCTCTACCTCTGCCTGCGCGGCTTGACTCAACTGGGTCTGTACTTGGGGATCGCCGGTTTTGTCATAGATCCGCAGATCTGAAACAAGGTCGACCACCGCCCCATTCAACTTGATCGCGGATATCAGATTCCGCGCCATTTCCCGATCTCCCGAGGGAACCGCGTTAGACGGCGATTTCATCGGCGCGTAAAAAGCGACGCGGGTCATGAGTTGATGGGCTGGCAGAGATCGTGCAAGCGCTTGGACAATCGTGCAATGCCCGGGTTCATCCCAAATTCTTGGGTCAATCGAGTGCGGGCAGCATGTGCCATGGACTGTGTCTGGGCCGGATTGGCTGCTATCACGGTGATGGCTTTTGCCAACGCTGCAGGATCATCCTCGCTCAGGGTGCCGTGGATGCCTGTGTCAATGAATTCAGGAATGGCGGACACTGGTGTCGATAGGATTGGCAGCAATTGAGAGGCTGCTTCCATCAGAACGTTTGGCAGGCCATCGCGGTCTCCATCTGCTGCAATTCGGCTGGGCAGGACAAACAGATCGGCTTCGCGCATGGCCGAAATCACTTCGGGTTGGTCACAGGCTCCGCGCCATGTAATGCGATCTGCAACACCGGCGGAAACGGCTTGCGCGGTCAGGGTGCCCTTTAAGCCCCCCCCTCCGATATGGGTCCAACGCCAATTCAAAGTTGACGGCAATTGGGCAAAGGCATCGATCAATTTGTCAAAGCCCTTTTTCTCAACCAAACGTCCAACCGAAACCATGTGAAATGGATCCGCTGGCTTACGCAAATCTGCTGGACCTCTTTGCGGCGGCGCTGGGAACCGCGTCAGATCCAGCCCATGATAGATCAAATCCACCCTTGCTGGATCATCTGACATCTCACGCAAATGCGCGGCCCCAAAGGCGGTGCACGTAGCGCCAAATTCCGCCCCATAGGTGTCGGCCTGCAGCTTTTCGCGCTTTTCCCATTCAGGTGAGGTCCAGATATCTTTGGCGTGTGCTGAAAAGCTCCACGGCAAATCCCGCATGATCGCGGCATAGCGTGCAACGGATGAAGGCGTGTGCATGAAATGTGCGTACAGCCCATGAGTGTCTGCCGGTAATTCTCCAGCCAGAACGCAGGCCTGCCCAAAACGACGGATGCGGTTCAGGTTCCGATCGCGAGCCAAATCCTGACGCCAGATGCGATAGGCTTCGCGATACCCGGGTAGGCGTTGCGCAATTTCACGCGCGGCCCAAACGCGGGCCGGGTCTTCGTGCAGGTATTCGGGCAAATAACGCACCCGCGCCTTGAGGCGATCATGCAGTGGGTGGCGTTTTTTGTCCGTAGGATACCGCAGCGACCAGATCTCAAAATTGTGACCGGCCTCTTCCAGCGCTACTAGCTCTTGGGCGATGAATGTTTCTGATAGCCGTGGCCATCCCTTGACGACAATGGCCAACGCCGGGGTGTTCTGAGTCATTGAGCGGCCTGTTCGGCATTAGTTTGCAAAAGGGTGTCGACCCGTTCGGTGACATAGTCCAATCCGTCCAGCAAGCCATCTGTCATTGCCTGTGAGGGAAGAGGCTGATTACTCAGGTTGCGGATGGCCCGGATCATCGCTTCGGGTGTTAACCCATCACGGTTTTCGTCCAGCATGCGCACAAGCCCCAGTTTTTCCGCACGCGAGGCCCGCAGCCACTGTTCGAGGCGCGGTACAGTGCGGGGGACAATTACGGCGCGTTTGTCAAAAGACAGAACTTCGCAAAAGGTATTGTACCCACCCATGCAGACTACACCTTGGGCACCGGCAAATAGGGTTTCGATTTGCGATTCAAAACCAACGGCAGTTACACGGCCATTCAGGGCTTCGACGCGTTCTTCGAAATCAGCACGTAATTCACCGGACAGGAAGGGCCCATAAACAAGGACAGCGCGGGGTGATAGGTTGGGGTCTTGCTCATAGGCGGACAAGACCAGGTTGACCATGGCTTTGCCATCGCCACCGCCGCCCGGGGTGATCAGGATATAGGGGACCTCGGGCGAGGTGCCAATTGGCCCCAAGTCGCGGCGCAAATATCCTGTCCAATGCATGCGGGCTTGGGTTTCTATGCTGAGAGGTAGGCCAGCAGTCGGATCATAGATCGACTTCATGCCATAGACCCAAATTTCATCGTAGAACTTTTCGGTTGCTTCAACCGCGCCTTTGCGGGCCCATTCGGTTGCCAGAACTTCGGGCTCATCCAGAACGTCACGTAGGCCCAAGATCAGCTTGGATCGTCCGCAGTCTTGCAACATTTCCAGTGTCGGCAACAATTCACCTCGAAACCCTGTGGGCTCTTTGTCGACAATCAGAATGTCAGGATCGTATTGCTGCGCGGTCGTGCGAATAATCCCAGAACGTAAATCCGTGACCTCATCGATTCCCATCCCGATGGTTTGAGAGGCATAGCTTCCGTCGCTGCGCTTGGTCACGCCGGGCAGTCGGACATGATCCACCCGACGTGGAAAGGTGAACCGTCCGGCAACGGGCGACCCAGTCAAGATCAACGCAGACGCTGAGGGATCAGCTTGCGTGATGGCACTGGCCAGTGCCCGGGATCGTCGTAAATGGCCCAACCCAAATGTGTCGTGGCTGTAAAGCATAACGCGCGGGGCCCGAGGTTCTGCACCAACGGGGCGATCCTTCATGTCTTTCGTCATGGGTGACCCTGCATTGAATTTCGAAAACCGCCAAAGTGCCTTGTTTGAACACGGAAAGACGCGACACATACGTTGTCCGATGTTTGGTCATCAGACGTCATGTCGTGAGCCGGCGCATGCCGGAGGTGTATTTGTAAGCCGATCGCAATCGGAACAGGATATCCTGCAGCTTTGCTTCTCATCTCACTCTCTACACTCTGCTTCGGTATTGTTATGTCCGTGGCCAAGTTGTCGTCGTCGTCTCAGATCGTTTCACCATGAATTTTCAAGGCATCTATTGTAACTCTAGTATTGAAATTGGACCCGTTTGAAAACACGATTTTGACAGATGCGGCGAGAGGGCAGAGTGGGCCATGTGCTACACTCGCGAAATTGTGGTAGCGGGTTGTTTGAACCAACCGGGTACCTCCTGTAAGTTTCGACGATCTTTAAAGAATGAAAGCCTGCTGTACATGATGCAACTTCTTTTACGCGCTGTTCTGACACTCGGGGTGCTGTTGATGTCTTTTGCATCCAGTGCAGAGGCTCAATCGGCATTGATTCCCGGCTATGGGGCGAAAACAGCAGAGACAGCTACCACTTCCGAAGGGGATTTAGCCACCGCAATACGTGAGGCAACAGAAGCGGGTGCAAGTGTCATCGTCATTGATAGCACTGGAAAATTGGTGTCGGCAGAGACCAAGGCAAGTGGCGAAAACGCCGCTGATCCCAAAGATCCAATGGGCGATGCGTCTCAATTGATGCGGGCGCAATCTGAATTCGACGAATTCGTCAAAGCGCTTAATTCCCGATTGCAGGCGCTGCCTTATTCGATTTTCGAAGTTCAGTACATTCTGCGACAGACCAGTCCCGATGGGGAAATCACAACCTATCTTTGGGTATTTGTGGTTAATATTGTTTTGCTTTTGATCGGTCGTTGGCTGTCGGTTGAAATCTACGGCAAGCGTGTTGCGCGAAAATATGTGGTGTCGCGGATTATGGAAAACCCGGTGGGATACCGGGATAAGATGCCGTTTCTCGTACTTCGCTTTGTTATTGGTATCGGTGGTACGCTGTTTGCGATGCTTTTTGCAGCAATCATTGGGCGTGCTATTTTCGGCACTGCCGAGGATGTATCGATCCAATTTACGGTCACTGCAATTTTCACCGGCTTTTTCTTAGCGCGCACCGTTTCGGATCTTTGGCGCATGGTACTGTCACCGTTCCTCAGCCAATACAGGTTGCCCCCGTTCACCGACAAGGAAGCAAAACGGATATACATTTGGGCCTCTGTGCTGGCGACCTATGATATTTCTGCGGTCTTGTTTGCGACCTGGGTCGCTGATTTCGGCCTGAACTACAATGTCTATGCGATGGTGTACGGAGTGTTGACTGCTGTTGGCGTGTTGGGGAACTGCCTGATGGTTGTGTTCAACGCCCGAGCCATTTCGTCGGCCATCCGTGGCGGGCAGACCCCGGAACAAGTGTCCTGGATTCTGCGGTTTGTGTCTTATGCTTGGGCCCCTGCTGTCATCGCTTACGTTGGCTTTAGCTGGTTTTCGTTGGCGCTTGATCTGGTGCTTGAGAACCCGACACCGATCCCGCTGGTGGTGGGGACTTATGGTATCTTCATGTCGGTCGTGGTGGCCTATGGTGCACTGAACTATCTGCTCGAGCGCTATTTTGATCGCACTCGCAAAGTGCAGCTGATCAATGAAGAGCTCGCGCTGGCTGAAGCCGAAGAAACCGAGCATCGCAAGCCCGCGCCCGTGCATAATGGCTACATCAATACCTTTGAAGATTTAGCCCGACGCGTTGCAGGTATATTGGCCTTTGTGGTCGGGGCTTATGCATTGTTGGCGATCCTCAATCCGGATGTGGAGTGGGCTGAGGATCTGCCATTTGAGCGCGCGCTGGATGTGATGGTAATTGTGTTCATCGGCTATATTGTGTTTCATTTCTTTCGCATCTGGATCGATAGCAAGATTGCAGAAGAGACCGACGATGTAGAAGAGGGCGAGTTGGGCGACGAAGGGGGCGGCACAAGTGCAAGCCGTTTGGCGACGCTGTTGCCGTTGTTCCGTGGTGCCATTCTGGCCGTGGTCGTCGTATCGATTGTTCTGATTGCTTTGATGGAAATGGGGATAAATGTCAGCCCTCTGTTCGCGGGTGCTGGTGTGGTCGGTCTGGCTGTTGGTTTTGGCTCGCAAACCCTGGTCAGGGACATTTTCTCGGGTGCGTTTTTCCTTTTGGATGATGCGTTCCGGAAAGGGGAGTATATCGACATCGGAGATGTGAAAGGGACCGTTGAAAAGATCTCGGTCCGGTCTTTCCAGTTGCGCCACCACCTTGGGGCGTTGAACACGATCCCGTTTGGCGAAATCAAAGTGTTGACCAACTTTTCCCGTGATTGGGTGATTATGAAACTGCCGCTCCGCGTGACCTATGATACGGATGTGGAAAAGGTTCGAAAGTTGATCAAGAACCTTGGCAAAGAACTGCTGCATGACCCAGTGATCGGTGAAAACTTCATTCAACCACTCAAATCGCAGGGTGTTATTGAAATGCAGGACTCAGCGATGATCATCCGAGTCAAGTTCATGACCAAACCCGGGGATCAATGGTTGGTTCGAAAGCGCGTGTATCAAGACATTCGCGAGCTGTTTGCTCAAGAAGGTATCCACTTTGCTCACCGCGAAGTGACGGTCCGATTGGCGGATGGAAAGAAAGAAGCTGACTTGACGCCCCAGCAGCGGGAAGCTGTCACAGGTGCTGCGCAGGCGGCAATCGACGAAGACTATTTGGACGATATTGGCCCCGGTGGCAGCCACGACTGATACTGTATGATCTAGTTTTCGGGGGGCCCCGCCCCTTCGGAGCGCCTCTGAAAGGGCACTTCTTAGGGTTGGGTGTAGCCTCGCTGCGCTCGGGAGGCCGCTCCGATTTGAGGTGTCGGAAAAACAAAGGGGAGGCCGCTGTGCGTGGCCTCCCCTTTTCGTTTCTATCTGTGCGAAAATATCAATCTTGCGCCTTACTGCTGATATGGGTCCAGACTGTCGCGCAGGCCATCGCCGAGGAAATTGAATGCCAGAACGATGACGATAATCGGGAGCATCGGGATGGCGGTCCAAGGGTAGATCTCGATCGAGGCGAGGTTCTGTGCGTCATTGAGCATGACACCCCAACTTACAGCAGGTGCGCGCAGGCCAAGACCAAGGAAGCTAAGCGCGGTTTCTCCAAGGATCATCGCAGGAATCGATAGGGTGGCAGACGCGATCAGGTGGCTCATAAAGTTCGGCAAGAGGTGTTTGCGGATCACCCGGCCTGAGCTCGCACCCATCATTTCGGCCGCGCGTACATATTCTTCTTCGCGAAGCGAAAGGAATTTGGCGCGTACCGCACGGGCGAGACCGGGCCAGTCTAGAATACCAAGAATAACTGAGATGATAAAAAACACGGAAACCGGGCCCCAGTTGGATGGGACTGCAGCAGAAAGAGCCAGCCAGAGCGGCAATTCAGGCAGGGACCGCAGGATTTCAATGATCCGGTTGATAAACCAATCCAACTTACCGCCAAAATAACCCGCCATGGAGCCAAGGATGATACCAAGGAAGAACGAGACAGAGATCCCGATCAGACCCACTGTCAGTGACAGCTGAGCCCCATACATGATGCGGCTGAATACATCGCGCCCTAGACGGTCAGACCCCCACAGAAACAGTGTCGCGCCTTCGGGGGCGCAGAACAGGTGCGTGTCGCTAGGGATCAGGCCGGCGAGGTTGTATTCGCCTGCCTCGCAAAAGAAACGAATAGGTAACGGGGTGTCCGTGTCCGGCACAAACTTCCACTGAAACGTCTCAAGATCAGCTTCGGCAGTGATTGGGTAGATGAAAGGCCCGACAAATTCACCTTCGTGGAACCATTGCACTGACTGGGGTGGGGCATACAGGTGATCTGATTGACGCTCGTTTGGGGTGTATGGCGACAAAAAGCCGGCAAACGGCAACATCAAATAGCAGAGCAACAAGAAGATGCCGGATATCAGGCCCAATTTGTGAGTTTTGAATTTCCGCCAAATCAAAATCCAATTTGGCGCATCCAAATCGCGGCGCTCAAGCTGCTGAATAGAAGCTTGAGGGTCATACGGGGCGTCGTCGACATAGCGACCGTCGGGAAGATGGGTCATGTCTCACGTCCTTCGTAGCGAATGCGTGGGTCAAGCAAGACCAACAGAACATCAGAAATCATAGTGCCCATCAGCGTTAGCAGCGCCACAAACATCAGAACAAAGGCTGACAGAAATTGGTCTTGGGTTTTAAGGGCCGTGAGCAAAGTTGGCCCAATCGTCTGGAGACCAAGAACAACCGACACTAGAACAGACCCGGACACCATAGATGGCAGAAGGTTCCCGATGTCAGCAACAAACGGGTTGAAGGCCATACGCAGGGGGTATTTCGTCAACATGCGCGACGGCGCCATGCCTTTGGCAATTGCTGTTTCAACATAAGGTTTTCCAAGCTCATCGAGCAGGTTCGCGCGCAAGCGTTGCATCATGGCAGCGGCGCCCGAAGTCCCGATCACAAAGGTGGGTACGATCAGGTGGATCAGGATTGAGTTCATCTTTTCAAACGTCATCGGTTCGCCTTCGAACCGAGGATCCATCAGACCACCAATCGGCAGATCAAAGTATTTGTGCCCATAGTAGAACATGATCAGCGCGAGCAGAAAGTTTGGTGTAGCAAGGCCCAGATAACCGACAAATGCAGAGGTATAGTCGACCCATGTTCGCGAGCGCGCGGCGGCGAGAACTCCCAAGGGCAAGGCAATCATATAGACGAAGAGAACCGCTGCGACATTGACTAAGACCGTAAGCCAAAGGCTCTCACCGACAATTTCCGCCACCGGTCGATCAAATTCAAAGGACCATCCAAAGTCGCCTTGTAGCAGGCCGGAAAACCCCTGTGGTCCGGGAATGAAGCCAATCCAGATCAGGTATTGTTGGTAAAGTGGACGATCCAACGCGTATTCTTTTCGCAGAAACTCGGCCTTGGCGACGCCCGCTGATTGACCCGATGCGCGCAGTTCAGCGATCTGGTTGCTCAGATAATCGCCGGGCGGTAGGTTGATGATGACAAAAACTAGCGCCGACACGACCAGCAGCGTCAGCAGCATGGTCATGAAGCGATAGATCGCGTAGCGCAGTATGCTCATGTCTCGCGGTCCTCGTTAGTCGGCAACAAAAAATTCGTCGGGGCGGTGAATCCCGAAATGTGCACCGGGTTCCCAAGCCCAGAGAGCCTTTTGCGGGACATTGCGCATCCGGCTCGAAACAACAATTGGCTGCGGTGCTTCTGCGAGCATTCCAATGCCAAACAGCTGATCCGCATGAATTGCCAGCATCTCACGCCAAGCGGTTTCGCGCTCCGCATCGGTGGTCGCGTTTTCCCAAATCTTCAGTAGCTCTAACAAGCGCTGAGCTTCTGGAACATCGGGGGCTTCACCGGCGGCACCATTGGTTTGAAAGTGCTGTCCCCATTTGGGCCATGCGAGAAAAACTTGGTCTGTTGGGGCCAGGTAGCCGGGCGAGGTATAGGATTGTGGAATTCCGTTATCCCACCCAAACCAGACCGAGGCCATTGAATTTCCAGAATAAACACGGTTGCGCAGGATGTCGCGGTCCAAAGGGCGCATGACCAGTTTCACACCAATATCGCGCCAGGTGTCCGTCACGATTTGAAGCGCGTTTTCGACTTCTTGGCGTTCGCCGGCGGTTTCAATCACGACTTCCATAGGGCGCCCATCAGGCAGCAAT
Source organism: Phaeobacter sp. NW0010-22 (assembly GCF_040365955.1). Lineage (NCBI taxonomy): Bacteria > Pseudomonadati > Pseudomonadota > Alphaproteobacteria > Rhodobacterales > Roseobacteraceae > Phaeobacter > Phaeobacter sp. NW0010-22. Next base: position 85,624 of record NZ_BAABWT010000003.1, on the reverse strand, counting down.
CGAATCCCGTTGGCATTTCGTTTAGTCAACCCGGCTTCATCCAACAGAGCATTGGCCGCCTTTGGATCATAGGCAGCCCACGCATCCCGGTTTTCCTGCTCAAAAAACGGAGAGGTCGGCAACACCGTCATAGACCCCGGCTTGGCCAATTTGAAATAGAGTGCTTTGTTGATGGTGTCGCGATCGATCCCCAAAGACAGTGCGCGCCGAACACGGACGTCGCGCAAAACCTCGCGCCACACGTCATCGGCAAAGTTCAGGTTTGGATAAATCGCAATCTGTGATGCAACGCCGGTTTGCCAAAGACGGGTTTTGTAATCGCCATCCGCCTCACCCTTTTTTAGAATAGACACGTCGCGGAAATCAAGGCCGCGTCCCTGAAGATCGGATTGACCTGCATTGGATTTTGCCGCGACTAAACCTGGTGCGACGATTTCCATTTGGACAATGTCGATATAGGGCAACTGAACACCATTGGTGTCGACACGGTGATAGTAAGGGTTACGTACAAAGTTATGGCGAATTTTCTTACCTGAACTCGCATTTAACCAAGGCTGCAATGTGGGGAGCTCGTGATTGTCGAACTTGTACATATTATCGCGTTTGTTGTGCAAAGCGGCCCAGCTTTTGACGCGGGTGTCTTCGACTTCTTCCGCCAGTTGCGCAGGATCCGCATAATCCCCGTGATACTGCTTTAGAAACTCAGACGGGCGATAGATGAAAGGGGGTCGCGCTTGCGCCAGCGACTGTAAAAAGTTCGGGTTGGGCTTGGACCAAGAATAAACCACTGTCAGAGGGTCTGGGAATGATACTTCGGGCAGTTCACCCCCAACACGCAGGAAATCAGGTGGACCTGATGGGCTGAGCATTTCGTGATTGGTGACATCCTTCCACCAATATTCGAAATCAGCGGAGGTAAACGGAGATCCGTCTGACCATTTATGCCCCTCACGCAGTCTTAGCGTGAAGGTCTTGTTGTCTTCGTTTTCAAAGGAGGCAAGAAGGTCTGGAACGAGTTGATAGTTTTCATCGTAAATTACCAGACGGGCATAGCCATAGACAACCATCTGGCGGATGTCCTTCGAGCGGGTGACCATGGTGTTGAGCGTTCCGCCGGGGGTCCCAAGCTCGCGACCACGTGCTTCGAGGTCAACAATAATAGGTTGATCAGGAATTCGTTCCTGAACCGGGGGAAGGTCGCCAGCATCAACTTCAGCTTGCCAAAAGGTACTTTCCTGCAGTGGTGGAATGCCCTCCGCCCATGCTGGAGAGAGTGCGCTCAGCAACAGCGAGGCCGCAAGCGAAAGGGATTTGCGGGATGTCTCAAACATGGCGACGCACCTTATGACCAGGTTCCAATTCGATAAGCGAGGGTATCACGGTGTCAGAGAAGCGAAAGGCTTCGCTCCAATTATCCGGAGAGCCGGCCCCTTGAGCAACCAGTTTAAGGTCGATGGGGCGATCGATATCCGGTTCCGGCTGCGCCGCGATCAGCGCTTTGGTGTAGGGATGTTGGGGGTTATAAAAAAGTGTTTCTGGCGGTGCCTGTTCAATCACAAGACCTTGTCGCATGACCGCGACTTCGTCTGCGATTCGCGCAACCACTGCCAAATCATGTGAAATGAACAGATAGCTGAGGTTCAGGCGTTCCTGAATCTCTTCAAGCAGCGTTAGAATTTGTTCTTGGACAGATACGTCCAGTGCCGACGTCGGTTCATCACACACCAGCAGTGAGGGGTCCAACATCATAGCGCGTGCAATGGACAGGCGCTGACGTTGGCCGCCAGAAAAGGCGTGTGGAAACCGTTTTAGCATGTCCGAATTCAGCCCAACCCGTTGCAGCATTTCTGCTGCTTTGTCACGCTGTTCAGAAGTTGACCCGATTTTATGGATCTCAAGTGGCTCGGTCATCGCATCTAAAACCCGCATGCGAGGGCTGAGTGAACTGTAGGGATCCTGAAAGACCATTTGCGCTTCGCGTTGAAACGCGGTGCGTGCAGCACGTGTCATTTGATGAACAGCGATCTGTTGCTCGTCCCCGGATGGCCGAAACAGCACTTCGCCACCGGGGTCTGGCAATTCGGCGCCAAGCGCAATCCGGGCCGCGGTAGTTTTGCCTGATCCACTTTCCCCTACGATGGCCAGCGTTTTACCACGTGCGAGTTTCAGATCGACGCCCCGACATGCGTGAATTTTGACTTCGGGCTTCCAAGCCGACCCAGCGCGCATCGTATAGGTTTTTGAGACGTTCTTCATCTCGAGGATCAGATCATCGCCCGGCATAGGCAGGCCAACGGCAGCCCGATCCGGGATGGCGGGGGCAGCGTCGAACAGTTGTTGCGTATAAGGATGAGCAGGTGCGCGCAGTACGTCAGCGGCAGAGCCGCTTTCCATCACGCGGCCTTTGTGCATGACGACGACCTTTTCGGCCATATTCGCCACAACGCCCAAATCATGGGTCACCAGGATCAGCGCCATGCCGATTTCCTGTTGCAACTCTTTGATTAGCCCCAAAACCTGCGCTTGTGTGGTGACATCCAATGCGGTGGTGGGTTCGTCAGCAATCAATAGATCAGGTTTGGACACCATAGCCATGGCGATCATAGCGCGCTGGCGCATCCCACCCGACAATTCAAAGGGATAAGATCCGTAGGCACGTTCAGGGTCCGGAAACCCAACGCGATCAAACGTTTGCAGAACTTCTCGCTTGGCTTCTTTTTCCGACATCCCGCGATGAAGCCACAACACTTCGCTGACCTGATTGCCAATTTTGTGCAGTGGTGACAGCGAACGCATCGGTTCCTGAAAGATCATCGAAACCCGATCGCCGCGAATATCTCGCATTTTGCGTTCGCTGAGTTCTGTAAGGGTTAAAGGAGCCTCACCCCCATTCAGGGTGATCCGACCAGTGGCAATGCGTGCGATGCGTGGCAGAATGCGCAAAACCGCCCGGCAGGTAACGGTTTTACCCGAACCAGATTCGCCAACCAAAGCCAGCGTTTCACCGGGCGCTACCTCAAAATTTACGTTCTGGACGACCGGCTCGGCATCCCCAAACCCAATGCTCAGATTCTCGACAGACAACAAAGGGGTCATTCAGGTGATCCACCCGATTGGCCAAAACGCGACATTATATTTCAATACCCCCTAATCTTTGTACGTTACCATCGCTTGGACAGACCCGACTCGTCAAACACGATTTTGGGACTAAACGTCACGAAACAGGGAGAATTACATTAACTGTGGCTACACAAGCGCACTGGGATTTGGCATGACAGGCATATTCGCGGCCATACCGGCCGTCGTCGCAAAGGAGAGTTTGCCATGAGCCAAGACATCAGCCGACTAGATCTGTTCATTGATCGCATGGTGTCTCAGCGTGCCAGTCTGGATTTCGCCATAGCGCAAACAGCTGACATGACTGGGCCGGTTTTTGAACTTGGCCTGGGGAATGGGCGCACTTATCACCACATGCGCCAGCGTATTTCTGGCCGTGATATTTTCGTGTTTGAGCGCGCTGTGGCATCGCATCCTGATTCGACGCCTGCCGATGAAATGCTGATTCTGGGTGATGTGCGCGAAACACTGCCTGCTTCTGTGGAACGCTTTGGCCCAACGGCCAGTTTGATTCATGCGGATCTGGGCGGTCATAACCGGGAAAAGAACGATGTGTTTGCCCGGTTTGTGTCTCCGTTGATTGAACCACTGTTGGCCGAGGGCGGTCTTATGGTGTCCAGTGACCGGATGTATTTCGAAACCCTTACAGAATTGCCGTTGCCCGAGGGTGTGGTCGAAGGCCGTTGCTTTATCTATCGACGTTAAAGGCTGCGGTACCCGCGCCAGTGTCATACCCCTGTCGCCGGTCCTACGTACAATCTGGGCAAGCAAAAGAGGTGTATTATGAGCGGAATTCTTACGCTGAACGCGGGCAGTTCTTCGATCAAATTCGGTGTCTATTTGGCTGCACACGAGCCAGAGCTTTTGCAGCTGGGGCAGGTGGAAAACCTCGGTCCGGTGGCGCGGTTGATACTGGACGCGACGGACAGTTCGGAAGAGCAAGTGATCGAGATTGGACCAGCCGATCATGCCGCTGGGGTTCGTGCGATTCTAAAAGCGATAATTCCGGTCTTGAAGGGACTCCCGGTTTCAGGGGTCGGTCATCGCATTGTTCATGGCGGAAAAACTTTTGTTGGCCCGGTGGAGTTGACCGAAGAGGTGTTGCGCCAGCTCGAGGCGTTTGTTCCGCTTGCCCCTTTGCATCAACCTCACAACATTGCGGCAGTGCGCGCCGCCCAAGACGCCTTTCCAGAGGCGCCGCAAATCGGGTGTTTTGATACTTCGTTCCATCAAGGGCATCCGTTTGTAAACGATGCCTTTGCGCTGCCACGCCGGTTTTATGAAAAAGGTGTTCGTCGATACGGATTCCACGGATTGTCCTATGACTATGTCACAGGCAAGTTGCAGAACGACTATCCTGAGCTTGCCAAAGGGCGGGTTGTGATTGCGCACCTCGGCAATGGGGCGTCGATGTGTGCCGTGAAAGATGGGCAAAGCATCGGGTCAACTATGGGGTTTTCTGCCCTTGATGGCCTGCCGATGGGCACCCGCTGTGGTCAGCTGGATCCGGGGGTTTTGCTCTACCTGATGGAGCAGGGCCACGGGGTCGAGGCGATTACCCATATTCTGTACAAGAAAAGCGGATTGCTGGGGCTGTCTGAGATCAGCCATGACATGCGAACGCTGCTAGCCAGCGAAGATCCGCGAGCCAAAGAAGCGATTGATTACTATGTTTTCCGCATTCGACGAGAGCTGGGCGCTATGGCGGCCATTCTGGGTGGATTGGATGCCTTGGTGTTCTGTGGCGGTATTGGCGAACACGCCGCACCGATACGGGCACAGGTTCTGGACGGAATGGAGTTCTTGGGTCTTGTGCTGAATGTTGAGGCCAACGATAGCAGCTCTGGGGTTATTAGTGAGGGCGATACGCCCGTTTTGGTGATCCCCACGGACGAAGAGCGGGTGATCGCACGCGCGCTTTGTGCAGCTTTGTCCTGACTTGTCTGCCGCAGGGTCACAAACTGCGGGGCTGGTGGCACTGGCCTCGGGCTGTCTATCGTAGCGTCATCGCAACGTAAGAGAGACAAGCATGCTGTTCTACGACTGTTCTACCGCCCCCAATCCGCGCCGCGCCCGGATGTTCATTGCAGAAAAAGGGATCGTGATCGAAACCAAAGATATCTCGATCGCAAAGGGGGAGCAGTTGGATGCAAGGTTCATGGCGGTAAATCCACGTGCAACCGTACCGGTTCTGGTCACGGACGAAGGAACAGTTCTGACGGAAAACCTTGGCATTGCTGCTTATCTCGAAGCTCAGTTCCCGGAACCTCCATTGATGGGGCGAACCTCTGACGAAAAGGGGTTGGTGCTAATGTGGAATTCAATAGCCGAACAGCAGGGTGGCCTGCCGATCGCTGAGGCTTTGCGCAATTCTAATCCAGCCTTCAAGGACCGTGCAATTCCGGGGCCTGTAAATTATCCCCAATTGCCTGAGCTCGCCGTCCGAGGGACTGATCGTGCACGCAAGTTCTTTGATGTGCTCGAAGAGCGTCTGCAAGAAAGTCCGTTCGTGGCTTGTGATCATTTTACGCTGGCTGACATCTCAACCTTTGTGTTCTTGGATTTTGCTCGCGTTATCAAGATGCGCATTCCCGAGGGCCATAGCGCAACGCAAGCCTGGTATGATGCCATTCAAGCGCGCCCCAGCGCGCAGTTGTAAGAGTTACTTGCAAACCACCGGATACGTCGTGCGAAAGGGCGTATCCGGGTAGCGTTTGTTTTTGTCGAAACATGTGACACGGCCAATGCCATCCATCCAAACCAAGTGCGGATCGTAGTAGATCTCTCCTTTGGTCTTAGACAGACGCATTGTTTCAAAGTGTAGATGCACCAGAACCCCCAAAGCGCCAGTATCGCCCATTGTTCCGATTTGTTGACCGCGCTGAACAACGTCCCCAACGTTGACCATCCGTTTGTCGAGATGTTTGTGCACTGTGTACAATTCATCGCCTTCGGGTGATCGGCCATGGTCGATGACGACTCGGTTGCCATAGATCGGTTCCGAGTAGCTTTTGATAACGCGCCCAGGTGCTGACGCCAGGATCAGAGTGCCACGCTTCCCCCAGATATCGATACCTTGATGAACCTTGTCTTCATCTGAGCGGAATTGTTCAGAAATATAGGGTGCGTTTGCGGGCATTATGACTTTGATTTCACGGTCGCTGTGGATTTCATGGTCGTAAAAGTCTGCGGTGCCGTATTTTTCGACACCAAAACAACCAGCTACGAAAATCTGGAATGCGGATACCCATAAAAATCGGGGAGCCATCGGGTCCTCCTAAATAATGAGGCGGTGCTTGGAGCGTACCAAGCCTCCGGCAACGAGGCAAATAAGGGCGTGCTTAGTAATGTACAGAATTGTCTAGACAGATGTGAACAGTGCGCCTAGCGTGCCAAACAACATGTTCCGGGGAGGGTCGGATGAAATCTCATTATCGTGTTGTGGTTATTGGCGGGGGCGTTGTTGGCGCTTCGGTTCTGTATCATTTGGCCAAAATGGGCTGGAAAGATGTGTGCCTGATAGAGCGGTCCGTGCTGACCGCCGGGTCCAGTTGGCACGCGGCAGGCGGTATTCATGCGTTGAACGCAGACCCCAACATTGCGGCACTGCAGGCCTATACAATCGATCTGCTGCCAGAAATCGAAAAAGAGAGCGGCCAGAACATTGGTCTGCATATGACCGGTGGCCTGACGATGGCCGGCACCCCAGATCGGTGGGAATGGTTGCAATCCGCCTACCGGGTGTTCCAATCCATCGGGATTGAAGACTGCCGACTGGTCACCCCAGAAGAGGCCGGAGAGTTGAACCCTATCATGTCGACCAAGGGCATGTTGGGGGGCATGTGGGCCGATCGCGAAGGCTATGTCGACACTACTGGAACCGTTCATGCCTATGCGGGTGCTGCCAAAAAACATGGCGCGACAGTGGTTGAGCACAATCAGGTTCTGGAATTGCATCAGACAGCGGACGGGTGGCAGGTCGTAACTGAAAAAGGCACGGTCACCTGCGAGCATGTCGTAAACGCAGGCGGGCTTTGGGCCAAGCAACTGGGTCGAATGGCCGGGGTTGAGCTACCAGTTTCACCGCTCAAACATCACTATTTGGTCTCGGATACGATTCCTGCATTGGAGAAATTGGATTTCGAGGTGCCCATGACCGTGGACCTCGAAGGCTTCACCTATATGCGGCAGGATCAAAAGGGGCTGTTGCTGGGGATTTATGAGGTCGATCATGAACATTGGGCCATGGATGGTGCCCCTTGGAATTATGGAATGGAGCTGTTTCAGGAAGACACGGACCGGATCGAAAAAGAGCTCACGCTTGGGTTCGAACGCTATCCAGATTTGCAAAACGTGGGCGTGAAAACATGGGTCAACGGGGCGTTCACGTTTTCACCAGATGGTAATCCACTGGTTGGACCTGTGCCGGGCAAGCGCGGGTATTGGACCGCCTGCGCGGTGATGGCCGGGTTTTTGCAGGGCGGCGGTGTCGGCAAATCGCTGGCAGAATGGATGATCTATGGAGAACCAGAAGCGGATGTCTATGGTATGGATGTTGCGCGATACGGCGATTTTGCGCAGAACAAACGCTATATCCGCGAAACGACGGGTCAATTTTATTCGCGTCGGTTCGTTATGACCTATCCTAACGAACAATTGCCAGCAGGGCGCCCTTTGAAAATGGCACCGGCGCATGACGCGATGACGGTTGCGGGGTGCAAATGGGGCACTAGCTGGGATCTTGAGGTGCCATTGTATTTTGCCCCGCAAGGGTTTGAAGAGAGGCCCTCTCTTAAGAGATCCAATGCGTTTGATATCGTCGCCGAAGAATGTCGTGTGATCCGCAATGGTGTTGGCCTGTTGGACATCACCGGATTTTCCCGGTTCGAGGTTAGCGGAGAAAATGCCAAAGGGTGGCTGGATGAGATTATGGCCAGCAAACTCCCCGGGCCGCGGCGTGCGAAACTGGCCCCGATGTTGAGCGAAGGTGGCAAGCTCAAAGGGGATCTGACCGTTCTCAATTGGGGGGATGGAACGTGGTGGATCATGGGCAGCTATTATCTGCGCGCCTGGCATATGCGATGGTTCAACGACCATATGCAGGACGGTGTAACGGTTCGGGATCTGGGCGAAGAGATTTGCGGGTTTGGTCTGGTTGGACCGAAATCACAACAGGTGATCGAAAAGCTGGCAGAACAGGATATTTCGCACCTCAAATTCATGGGATGTGGGGAGTTCGATATTGGCATGATCCGCACCAAAGTGGCCCGTATGTCTGTAACCGGTGAAAAAGGGTACGAAATTAACTGTCGGTACGGGGATCACATTGCCCTACGTCGCATGTTGTTAGAGGCCGGGGCAGGTGAGGGGATCCGCGAATGTGGGTTCAACGCAATGCTGTCGACACGGTTGGAAAAATCGTTTGGCATTTGGTCCACTGAATTCACCCAAGGCTATACCCCGGGCATGACCGGAATGGACCGGTGGATCGATTGGGATAAGGACTTTGTTGGAAAATCAGCCGCAGTGGCAGAACGCGATGGTAATGGCCCGGCACAGATCCAGGTCACGCTGGAAATTGACGCAACGGATGCGGATGCCAGCGGGTATGAACCTGTATGGGCGGGCGACGAAAAGGTTGGCTTTGTGACCTCGGGCGGGTTTGGCCATAGCACAGGGAAATCTCTTGCGATGGCCTTGGTGAACCGGGACCAAGCGGGCGAGGGTGCAGAGTTGACTGTGCACGTAGTTGGCACTGAGCGTACGGCGACCGTTATTGCACCATCTCCTTATGACCCTCAGGGTAAAGCGATGCGAGCATGAGCAGGCGGGGACGTCGCGCCCGTACAGGTGCACCAGCAGAGCAGCGCAAGGTGGATTATCACAACCTGCGGAATCCCTTTCCTCCGATGAATGCCTTTAGCGAGGACCGGATCGAGGCGTTGCACCAGGCCTCCCTCACAGTGTTGGAAGAGATCGGCATCAAGGTCCTGTTGCCCGAAGCGCGCGCGCTATTCAAAGCAGGTGGTGCCCGGGTCGATGATGAAATGGTATTCATCGGGCGGGATATGGTCGAGGCAGCAGTCGCGTCGGCACCCAAATCCATACCGATCCGGGGTGCGGTACGTGCGCGCGATATCACGCTAGAGTTGGGAAATCTTGTGTTTCAGCCGGGGGCGGGGGCGCCCCATGCGACGGATTTGGAGCGGGGCAGGCGGCCCGGCAGCCTCAGCGATTTTCGTGAGATGGTACAGCTCACGCAGCATTTTGATGTGCTGCAGATGGTGCCACCTTTGGTCGAAGCCCAAGACATTCCTATGCACTTGCGTCATTACGCGATGACCCAGACGGTACTGACGCAAAGCGATAAGGTGCCGTTTATCTATTCGCGCGGGACACCGCAGGTAATGGACGGATTCGAGATGATCCGCGACTTTCGCGGCACCTCGGATGATGAATTTCACGCCACACCGCATTGCTACACGATCATCAACACCAACTCACCGCGGGTGATTGATATGCCAATGGCGCAGGGATTGATCGACTTCGCACGCGCTGGACAGGTGTCGATCATTACACCGTTTACGTTGATGGGGGCGATGGCACCGATTACGGTGGCCGGGGCGATGACTTTGTCCCACGCCGAGGCGTTGGCCGCGATCACCCTGACACAGCTTGCCAAATCCGGGGCACCAACGTGTTACGGTACTTTTACCAGCAATGTGGATATGAAATCCGGCGCGCCCGCTTTTGGTACACCGGAGCATTTCACCGCTTCGCTGGTAGCGGGACAACTGGCGCGCCGTCTTGGGTTGCCTTGGCGTTGTGCCGGGGGAAGTGCAGCCAACATTAACGATGCTCAGGCCGCCAATGAAAGCCAGTTTGGTCTTTGGGGGTGTCTGATGGCCGGGGCTTCGGTGGTGATCCATTCGGCTGGGTGGCTTGAGGGTGGTCTGACCGTGTCCTACGAAAAGATCATAACAGATCTGGAGGTGTTGCAGATGGTGGCCGAGCTGTGTGCTGGTACACCTGCAACTGATGCTGATATCGCACTGGATGCGTTGCGAGAAGTACAGCCGTCGGGGCACTTCTTTGGCGCGAGTCACACGATGGAGCGCTATCAGACCCAGTTTTATGAACCCTTGGTTGGGGACTGGTCCAACTTTGGCACATGGACAGAGCGCGGGGCGGTGGATGCTGACAATCGCGCGACAGGTATCTGGCGAAACATCGTGGATAATTTCGAAGCCCCGTCACATGATCCGGACAGGATCGATGGACTGCGGGATTTCATAGCACGGCGCACCGAACAGGGCGGTGCGGCGCCAGAGAGTTGAGAGTGTGAAGATGAATACGAAACCAGTTCTGCACCGGGATGACCCCAAGGCCGAGCCGCTGACCGGAAATATCAAGGTTACGCGTGACGATTGGTTGAATGTGGCGATGGATGTGTTGATTTCTGATGGGGTGGATCAGGTCAAGGTGCTGAACCTTGCAGCACGTATGGCTGTGTCGCGGTCTTCGTTCTATTGGTATTTCAAATCACGTCAGGAACTGTTGGATGCGCTGCTTGCGCGGTGGCAGGCGACGAACACTGCGGCGTTGATCCAACAATCCGAAACGGAGGCGGAGACGATTACTGCGGCGGTGTGCAACGTGCATCGCTGTGTGGTTAATCCGCGTTTGTTCGATACTGCTTTGGATTTCGCAGTGCGTGATTGGGCGCGCAGATCTGGCAAGGTTCGGCGCATTCTGGATCAATCCGATGCGCGCCGAACCGAGGCACTGACCGCGATGTTCGCAAGGTTTGGATACGCCCAGATCGAGGCGGTCACCCGGGCGCGTGTGCTCTACTATATGCAGATTGGATATGATTTGGCGCAGTTGAATGAGCCTGTTGAATTCCGTCTCCAATTGTTGCCGCACTATTTGCTGGTGTTTACCGGAGTCGAAGCGCAACCCGCTGAGATTGAAGAATTTGGTACCTATGCCAAAAGCTTTTGGGAGGAGAGCATATGAGTAAGCCTGACGCGATAATCATTGGGACTGGCGTGATCGGGGCTGCCATTGCGTTTGAGATGTCCAAGGCAGGGTGGAAAACACTGTCTTTGGATCGGAATAAGCAGGTCGGTCATGGATCAACAGCGGGTTCCTGTGCGATTATTCGAATGCACTATTCGACTTTTGATGGCACTGTTTTTGCGTGGGAAGGGTATCATTATTGGCGTGATTGGGCTGCATATCTGGGGCTGCCAGCAGATGCCAACTTGGCGAAGTTCAAACAGACCGGTTGCTTGGTGATGAAAACCGAAGCCAACGGGTTTATGAAAAATCACATGGACAACAGTGCGGCGTTGGGCTGCGAATATGAAGAGTGGAGCCGGGAGAAGATCCAAGAGCGGTTACCAATCTATGCAATGGAGAGTTTTGCACCGGCAAAGCGTTTAGAAGACCCTGAATTTGGTCAACCTAATGGGGCCCAGATGAGCGGTGCGGTGTTTTGGCCTCAAGCGGGCTATGTCACCGACCCGGCGCTGAGTGCGCAAAATCTGATGGATGCGGCACGTCAACATGGTGCCCAAGTGCGCACCGGGGCAGAGGTTTCTGAAATTCTGCAGGCTGACGGTCGCGTCTCCGGCGTGAAGCTGACAAGTGGTGAAGAGATCACGGCGTCAGTCGTCATCAACGTGGCGGGCCCCGGATCGGCGCAGATCAATACAATGGCTGGGGTTTTGGAAGATATGACAATTCAGACGCGCCCCCTTCGTCAGGAAGTGGTACATGTGCCAGCCCCAGAAGGGTTTGATTTTGAAGAGCAAGGCACGATCATTTCAGATAGCGATATCGCGCTTTATGCACGCCCTGAACACGGCAATCATATTTTGATCGGATCAGAAGACCCAGAATGTGATCCCCATCAGTGGTGCGAAACAGACATCGATTATAACCCTGATTTCACGGACCAGTGGACGACACAGGCGATGCGGTATGCGCAGCGCGTGCCGAGTTTGGGCATACCGTCTAAAACGCGGGGTGTTGTTGATCTTTATGATGCATCGACGGATTGGATCCCGATCTATGACAAGTCCAGTTTGCCGGGGTATTATATGGCGTGCGGCACCAGTGGGAACCAATATAAGAACGCACCAATAGCAGGGAAGATGATGACCGCTTTGATCAACTATTGCGAAGGTGGGGCAGATCACGACACCACACCCTTGCAATTTGACCTACCGTATATCGGGCGCAGCATCGACGTTGGGTTCTATTCCCGCAAACGCCCGATAAATGAAGAAAGCAGCTTTTCTGTTCTGGGTTAAGTCAAGGTCGCCTGCGCTGCGTCACGGGCGGCTATGATCGCCGTTTCACGCACGGGTCCATAGCCTCGGATGTCATCCGCGACAGATAGGGCTGTGGTCCACTTTGCATTGGTCTTTGTGTCGTAGTCCTTGCCTGCTTGATCTAACAGATCTTCGTACCAGCGCAGCGTGTCGCGATGCATCCGGGCTTCGCTGTGAAACCCAAAGGGATTCAGGGCGGTGCCGCGCAAGGATTTCGCCTTGCTCAGCGCACCAAGTACTGGGCGAAGCCATGTGCCAAAGGCACGTTTCATCGGGCGTCCTCGGGTGTCTTTTCCGGTGTTCAGCAAGGGGGGCGCCATGTGATATTTGACAGTGAAGTCGCCTTCGAACTGCTCTGACAACTCTGATGCAAATGCATCTGCAGTCATCAACCGCGCGACCTCGAACTCATCTTTGTAGGCCATCAACTTGAACAAATTGCGCGCGGCGATCCACGTAAGGTCGTCTGATGTGTTGGTCCGCAAGGTCGTGATACGATCACTAAACTGCTGCGCATAGGTTGCGTCTTGATACTCAGTCAGAAACGTAACACGACGGGCAATCATCTGCTCTAGCGTCTCTTCTGTCGTCACGGGATCTGTAAAGCCCTGCAAACGCGTTGGATCGACGGCCAAAGCCCGACCCACAGCAAAAGCTAGACGGTTCTTTTCAATCGCAACACCGTTCAACAGAATTGCTTGGTTCAACGCAAGACCGGATACAGGAACCAGCCCCTTTTGCCATGCAAACCCCAACATCATCACGTTGGCGAACACGGCATCCCCCAACAGCGTTTCTGCTGCTGCATTTGCATCGAAACCTGCGACGTGGTCAGGGCCGACAACGTGTCCGATTTCAGCCTCTCGGGCATCGACTTTTAGCTGTGCATCACGACGCAATACCAAGTCCCCAGTAGGCATTTCAGCGCGATTCAACACGACCTTGGTGCCCTTGCGATAATGAACCGACGCCTTGGGCGCCGAGCTGACGACGATGTCACAGCCAATTACCGCATCTGCAGCGCTGTGATCAATGCGGACTTGGTTCAAGGTTTCGGGGGACGTGCTTAGGCGGATATAGCTTAGGACAGTCCCAAATTTCTGGGCAAACCCGGTGAAGTCCAGCACCGAGGATCCTTTGCCCTCAAGATGCGCGGCCATTGTGATCAATGCGCCAACGGTGACAACGCCCGTGCCGCCCACCCCTGTGACTAACAGGTCAAAGGGCTCCGTGAGTGGTGGAAACTCAGGGGTGGGCAGTCCGGCCTCGACGGTTTCGATGTCCAGCTGTACAGCGCGCTTGCGTCGTTTGCCCCCTTCGATGGTGACAAAGCTGGGACAGAATCCGTTCAGGCATGAGAAGTCTTTGTTACAAGAGCTAAGGTTGATTTTGCGCTTGCGCCCCAATGGGGTTTCACGCGGTTCGACGCTCAGGCAGTTGCTTTCTAACGAACAATCTCCGCAGCCTTCGCAGACTAGATCGTTAATATAGGCAAAGCGATTTGGGTCTTCGAGTGTGCCCCGTTTGCGGCGACGGCGTTTTTCAGTTGCGCAGGTCTGTTCGTAGATCAGAACCGTAACACCCGGAATATCGCGCAGCTCGCGTTGGACGGTATCCAATTCGGTGCGATCATGAAACGAGGTGTCAGCAGGGAAATGACTTTTGCTGAATTTGCTCACGTCGTCTGAGACTAAGGCGATGCGATCCACGCCTTCGGCACGGCAGGTTTGGGCAATTCCGGTGACACTGACCGGGCCATCCACCGGTTGGCCGCCCGTCATTGCAACGGCGTCGTTGTAGAGGATCTTGTAGGTGATGTTGGTCTTGGCGGCGACCGCCTGACGGATCGCCAAACTGCCGGAATGGTACCACGTCCCCTCGCCAAGGTTTTGAAAGATGTGTTTGCCACCGTTGAATTTGGAGGCCACGACGTGCGGAACACCTTCGCCGCCCATCTGGGCATAGCCAACGGTTTCGCGATCCATCCAACTGGCCATTACATGGCACCCGATGCCGCTGGCTGCGGTCGACCCCTCGGGGACTTTGGTCGATGAATTATGCGGGCAGCCTGAGCAAAAATAAGGAGTGCGGTTGGCACCTGCGACATTGATCAACTGTGGGGGCGTGTCGGTCAGAGCCTTGGCTTTTTCTGGCAGGCGTTGTTCGGGAAAAAACGCATCCAGTCGCGCCGCCACTATAGGGGCCAATATCAGGGGGCTCAGCTCACCTGTCCACGGGATCAGGGGTTCGCCATGGCTGTCGTACTTGCCAACCATTTTGTGGGGTTTGTCGCCGGGCCAGTCATAAAAGTATTCTTTGAACTGGGATTCAATGATGCCGCGTTTTTCTTCAACCACCAGCACCTCGGCCTTGCCTTTTACAAAGCGCAAGGCATTGCGGCGCGCCAGCGGCCAGACCATGCCAACCTTGTAGATGTCGATGCCCAGGTCCCGACATTTCGCTTCGTCCAGACCCAGCAAGCGTAATGCTTCCATCAGATCAAGATGACCCTTGCCGGTGGTGACAAAACCGAATTTAGCTTTGTCCAGATCATAGACACGCTTGTCGATTGGGTTGGCCTCTGCGAAGGCCCGCACGGCGCGCAACTTGTGTTGCATGCGAATTTCGATCTCGGGGCTGGGCAAATCGGCCGAGCGGACGTGCAGGCCGCCGGCGGGCAAATCAATCTGGGGTAATGTAAAGGTGCGATCCGGGCGCAGATCAACGGATCGGGCGCTTTCCACAGTTTCGCTGACAGCTTTGAACCCAACCCAAGTGCCCGAAAAACGGGATAAGGCCAGACCGTATTCACCATATTCCAGATATTCCGCGACTGAGGCGGGATTCAGGGTCGGCATAAACCACGACATAAACGCCACATCCGATTGGTGCGGCATGGATGAGCTGACACAGCCATGATCATCGCCAGCGACAACCAGCACCCCGCCCTTGGGGGCGGAGCCATAGGCGTTTCCGTGTTTTAGTGCGTCGCCTGAACGGTCCACGCCCGGACCCTTGCCGTACCACATGGCAAACACACCTTCGTGCTCGCAATGGGGATCAAGTGTTGCCTGTTGCGCGCCTAGAACGGCAGTGGCGCCCAGGTCTTCGTTGACGGCAGGCATGAATGTGATGTTGTCTTTTTCGATCCGATCTTTGGCTCGCCAAAGTTCCAGATCCAAAGCCCCGAGCGGTGATCCGCGATACCCCGAAATGAACCCTGCAGTGTTCAGTCCAGCCTCACGATCTCGTCTGGCTTGATCCATCATGATTCGCGCCAAGGCCTGCGTTCCGGTCAAGAAGACCCGACCATCCGTGTTCTGGTACCGGTCTTCCAGTTGATATGTACGGAAATCCGGAGTTGGGCGGGTCATGGCGGGGATCCTGTGTTTGTTCCTGGCTGAGAACGAGAGAATAAACCAGCTAGCCTGAAGAATTGTGTCGAATGCCGTGGATTTTTTGGCTAATTCGGGTAAAGTGACCAATATTTACCTTATTGTGGAGGTTTTGTCCGATCCATGCAGCTAGATGACCGCGATCTCCGCATTTTGACGTACCTGCAGAAAGACAGCCAACTTTCTAACGCAGATTTAGCCGATCAGGTTGGCATGTCTGCATCGGCCCTGTGGCGTCGCGTGCGCAGTCTGGAAGAGGCAGGTGTGATTGAACGCTATGGCGCTGTCGTGAACCCGACCAAGATGGGGTTGGGGTTCGAGGCGATTGTGCACGTGCATTTGACTCGGCATGACCCGGACAAAATTGTGGAATTCATTCGCGCTCTTGATACTAGCCCAGAGGTGCAGGAATGTTATGCAACGACAGGGCAGGCTGATTATCACCTGCGCGTCCTGTGTCGTGATTTGGCAGAATATAACCAGTTTTTGGAGGCGTTTCTCTTTCGGCTCCCTGCCGTTGCGAGCGCGCAAACTAATGTTGTTCTGCGCACCTTAAAACGGAATCGTCCTGTCAGTTTGTAGGTTCGAGCTCCTGCTCTGTTGTTTCTGAGTTGGCGACAGAGTTTGTATTTTTCACAATTTGGCTTATCATTTGCCAAGTTTTTTCGCTTTCCTCAGTGTTCAAAATGATTTTGCTTGAGCACGCCAAGGGGGGAGCAGAACATAGTTAACGTTGTTATTTTGACACCTGTTTTTGGGATTGGCGCTGTTATGTTGAGGGCCAGAGTTTATAAATGCCATCGACCGGCTGTTCTGCGGTTGGGTTGGGTGTTCGGGGCGATACCGTTGCTCTGGGCCACTGCTCATGCCGAAACGGATCCCATGAACGCTCCGCTACAAGTGGTGCAGTTCGGCGAGCAGGACACGTTGCGCGGGGTTGTCGGCAACTACTTGAAAGACCCGGATCTGTGGCCCGCTGTCTTAGCGCTTAACAATATCGCGTCTCCGGCGGATTTAACGCCAGGTACCGAACTGCGATTGCCGGTTCGTCAAGTGTTTGCGGCGGATGCGGCGTTGTTAGCGTCGTTGACCGCTATTCAGAAAGCCAATGCCGAAGGTGCGCGTATTTTTGCACCAGATGAAATAGGCAACGCTCTGGAAAATCGAGATGCGGCTGTCCGGCAGCGGGAAATCGGCGAATGGCGGCAAGTGGTCAGCTATGCCGGGGTGGCCAGAGACTTCGCCAAAGAGGCGCTTGATATCTCAATTGCGCAAAGGGATCGCTCGGCCGAGGCGGTGGTTTCGGATGTTCAAGGCGATGTTGAAGGCCGCGCGCCCGTAGAACCGAGTTGGTCGGGGCGGGATTTAAACGACATCTTGATCGAATTTGAGCGAGTGCGCACTTTGTCATCCAGCACGACGCAAATCACATTTCGTGATCTCAGCCGGTTGCGGCTTAACCCAAACTCCAATGCGACGATCCAAAGAATGCGCTCGGATCCGTTGACGGGGGGCGAAGTGACCAAAGTGTCGTTGGCGAATGGCGATTTTTACGCGTTGCTCAACCAATTGTCCGACAAAACTACCTTTGAGATCGAAGTGCCGGGGATCGAGACAACTACAAACTCGGCGGATTTCTGGATCAAGAATGACCAATCTGGAGCTCGGTTTGTAAATTACGACGCGCCCGGATTGGAGATCGAACAGAGTGGTCAGAAGATCCTGTTGGGCGAGAACGAAGGCGTTGTGATTTCAGGGCAAGGGGCACAGCGTGCTGCCGTACTACAAAGCCCCCGATTAGTGGCGCCGACGATGGGGGAGATCCTGTATTCAAAGGGCGCCGACCTAAGTTGGGATACGTTCGAAGGGGCTGAAGGGTACTGGCTTGAAATTGCGAGCGACGCTGGTTTCAATCAGATGCACGTTTCCGAGTGGGGTATTCGTGAGACTGCATTTGTAGCTGCAGAACTGGCCCCTGCACGGTATCATTGGCGGGTTGCGGCACTGGATAAGTTGGGGTTGCCGGGGGAATGGAGCACACCGCAGGTATTTACCCTACGCGTTGATACGACCCCCCCGTTTTTGACGTTGCTATCCCCCTCGACTGGCACAATCGAAACCAAACCTACAGTCGAAGTTCTGGGCGCGACCGAACTGGATGCGCAACTCATGCTTAACGACCAGTCGGTCGAGGTCGGGACTGATGGGAGCTTCCTGGTCTCGGTGGCATTGGTGCCCGGGGAAAACACGGTGTCGGTCATGGCGACAGACCCGGCCGGAAACCAAAGCACGCGCAGCCATTTGGTGGTTTATCGCCCCGCAAAAGCGATTGAAATCGTGTTGGATGGAGACATTGCTCGTGTTGGGGACGCGCTTGCAACGCGGTCCAAGCATTTGTCTGTATTGGCAGAAACCACAGCAGCAGAGTCGACAGTCGTGGTACGCGACCAAACGGGTGAAATCGTGGTACGCACGCAAACGAAACCCTCGGGTCTTTTGACATTTACGGTTCCTGTCGATCTGCGCGAACAGGTGTACCGGATCGAGGTTCTGGCACCGGGTGGGACCGTTGAGGGGGATCTAAAGTTCTTTGCCCTGCGGGATCAGATAGCGCCAGAGGTGGTCTTGGATTTACCACCTCCGCGGGCGACCTCTGATGAGGTGTTGCAGGTACAAGGCTCTGTAGGGGACGCTGTATTGTTGACCCTGAATGGTACGGCCTTGCCTCTGTCCGAAGGCCGGTTCAACCTTTCCGTCACCCTGTCGCCGGGTGAAAATGAATTCGAACTGGTGGCTGCAGACGCCGTTGGAAACGTGCAAATCACAAAATTAACGACCCTTTACGACATTGATCCACCAGAAATTCTGAGTGTGGATGTGCGCCGCCCGAAGGGCGATACCGGCCCCATAGAACTAGAGGTTGAGGCACAGGATGTCTCTGGCTTGCGACAGGCAGCACCTTTCGTGTTGTCGATCGATGGGGTTGAGCGTGATGGGTTCCTGAGGTGCGATTCCAACAGTGGTCTTTGCCGGGCGGTTCTGCCGTCTGAACCGGGTGAGATAGAGGTCATCGAACTGATCATAGAAGATTACGCAGGGAATGCTGCGTTTGAATAATGGATGCCGGGTTTCGGGCGCAAAACCGGTAAAGGAGGAGACGACCATGGGGATGATACGGATTTGGGCAGCGGTAACGCTGGCAGTCGCTTTGTCTCTTGGGGGGGCTCAGGCGCAAACCTTGGTGTCCGACGGAATCTTAGTGGTTTACGGCCCCAAAGCCCCGAGTCGTGAAGGGGACGTGGACCGCCGTGAACAAGTGTTCTTTTCTGTACCTGCGGACTTGAAAGATCGGGTTTACGTGCGCCTGTTCGATCCCGAAGTCGGAGGCTCTGATGATTTTACCTATGGTGGGGCGGGTGACTCTGAAACCACGTTTCGCTTGTTCGGAGGGAAGGGAGCTTTCTCTCAGGCGGAGCGCCCTGAACCGATTGCTGACCGCGCCCGCGAACCACGTCTTGTTCCGTATGATCCTGTGACGCAGCCGGGAAAGGTGATCAAGGAAAAAGCCTATGGTTCGGATCGGAAAACCGATGGCCGCTGGGTGACTTTGGGTGTGGTTAAATCTCGCCAAGGTGAGGTGATCGACGGACGCGCCTATTTCCGCATTGATGTGCAAGGCAGTAAAGGAAACGACGGCAATGGGTTTTCCTTGGATGTCAGCCTTTCACGAGACCGTAGTCGGGCCCCGGATGGGTTGCAAATGTTCGCCTATCGACCAACTGTCCGTTGGTCCGCCAACAAGGCAGCTACACAGGTCTGGTTCACCCGTACCATAGATGGCCCAATGCAGGTGCAAAGTTTTGATGGTGCAAATGGAACCTTGGCCTTGGTGACGGACTACGCCGATCTTGGGTTGCGGATTTCGGGACAGGATTTTTGGACGTCTGATACAGTTGAAACCTCTGAAACTAATCTGGCGATTAGTCTGGAAGGTGGGTTTGAAACACCCAATGATGTTACGTTGGCTGTTTTTGATGCAAATGGGAATCCGGTACCGCTGAGTATGCCGCCCCGTCGTGCGCCAACACCTGCACGCCCCACGGCAATCGCGATTGGCCGTCCGTTGGCCGATTGCCGATCCGTTGCGTTTGATGCCAGCACCTCAACCGGTGCAAGCCCCTTGGGTCATCTTTGGGATTTCGGTGATGGGCAGACCTCGACCGAGCCCGTGATTGCACATCGATATTCCGAGCCGGGGCGCTATTTGGCACGACTGGAAATTTTGGAGCCGGGAAACCGCCCGGGACGCGGTGATGCGTTGACGGTTCCGGTGCATGTGCGCAATGCGCCGGTTGCTGTACCTGGGGGGGATATCATCGTTGCACCGGGACAACCTGTAGATTTTGACGGATCTGGATCACAGGCTTCGGATAGTCCGATTTCCGGCTACCTCTGGAACTTTGGCGATGGCAACAAGGCTCAGGGAGCGCAGGCTCAAAATGCCTATACCACTCCTGGGCAATACCGAGCGGTGTTGCGGGTCCAAGACAACAGCCTGCACCCTTGTAATTTTGGAACAGCAATTCGGCGCGTGATTGTGAATGTCCCCCCGGTTGCAGAGGCTGGAACAGATCAGAGCGCGATTGTGGGGCAATCCGTCATTGCCTCGGGTGGGGCCAGCTACGATGTGGATGGACTAATTGAAACATGGCGCTGGGACATGGGCGATGGCACGGTCTTGGAAGGGCAGACGGTCACGCACCAATATGCCCAATCGGGCACCTATCAGGTTGGGCTGACCGTGATCGACAACAGCGGTGTTGCCAACAATCAAGCCACGGACGTGATGCGAGTGCAAGTCAACGCGCCGCCAGTTCCATCGTTCACCATCCCTGAGCGTCCCATTTCCGTGTCTGAGGTCGCCGTATTGGATGGGTCAGCATCAGTCGACGCCGACGGTCAAATCCTATCATATATCTGGGACTTTGGCGACGGTGCCATCGGTGAAGGGCCGGTTGCCAATTACGCCTGGACACAACCGGGCGAATTTACCGTCACCCTGTCAGTCGAAGACGACAGCGGCACGGATACAGCGCTTCAATCGGTATCGATGGTCGTGCGGGTCGATGCGGCACCTGTTGCCAATGCGGGGCCAGATCAATTGGTCAGCACAAGCGAGGTCATGTTCGACGGTGGGCAATCGCAGGATCCCGATGGCGCGGTGACTGAGTGGCTCTGGGACTTTGGCGATGGCAAAACCGCGATGGGACAGCAGGTTACGCACGCCTTTTTGCGGGCGGGGGTCTACACAGTGGCGTTGCGTGTGCGAGATGACAGTGGCGCGCCGTTGAATGTCGACCGTGATACGATGTTGGTCACGATCAATGCGGCACCAATTGCAGATGCAGGGCCCGGGCAAGTTGTGGCACCAGACGAAGAGTTTGTTATTTCAGGGCGTGCATCAGTCGATCCTGATGGCGAGGTTTCACAATATCTTTGGACGTTCCCCGATGGTACGACTCAGACAGGTCAACGGGCGGCACACAGCTTGAGCGAGCCGGGATTGCATCGTATCCGATTGCGGGTCGCTGATAACTTCCAAGGAACCCCATTAGAGGACGAAGCAGAGGTTCTGATTTCGGTCAATGCCCCGCCTGTTGCGGTGGCCGGAGCGGATCGCTTGATTGCACCGGGGGACACACTGGAATTCGATGCGGGTCACAGTTTTGATCCAGACGGGCAGTTAGCCAGCTATCGGTGGGTGTTTGATGATCTTGGAACCCCGTTGGATGCGATGACGGTTGAACGCGCCTATCTCAGCCCCGGTGTCTGGTCTGCGCAACTGGTTGTTACTGACAACAGCGGGGTTCTGAACGGCACCGCCAGTGATGATTTAACTGTTCGCGTCAACCACCCGCCAGTGGCCGTTGCTGGTGAGGCGATAGAGACGGACCGACTTTATGTCAGCTTTGATGCATCCGGGTCGAAGGACGCGGATGGAGATGCATTGATTCATCAGTGGGACTTCGGGGATGGATCTGCGCCAGTGTTTGGGGAACAGGTCACACATGTCTATGCACGCGCAGGTGTGTTTCCGGTTACCCTCCGTGTGGATGATGGAACCGGTCTGAGCAATGCACAGGCTGTTGATGCCACCACGGTGACGATCAAAGCCCGCCCGGTTGCAGATGCTGGGGGTAATCGCGATGTATGTTCCGGAGAGCCGATCTTGTTTGATGCGTCGGCTAGCACGGACCCGGATGGAGGGTTGCTGCTGTATGAGTGGGATTTTGGGGACCAAACGGGCTCAGACTTGATCAACCCAACCAAGACATATGAATTGCCGGGGATCTATCCAGTAACCCTTAGTGTTCGCAATGAATCGGGTACAGATCATGGCACCAGTCTTGACAGGATCGCGGCATTGGTCCGTGAGGGGCCGATTGCAGCGGCTGGCGAAGATCGCACGGTGTGCTCAAACCAACTGGTGCGATTTGATGGGTCTGAATCAACGGACGCGGATGGCGCTGTGAATGCCTATGCGTGGACCTTTGGGGATGGGGGAAATGGCAGTGGTGCGACACCTGTTCATATTTTCACTCGGCCTGGGGATTATGCGGTGACACTGACCATCACCGGGGACGCACAAGGGGCCTGTAGCCCATTGGATTCCGACGTTGCAAATATAAAAGTGGTGGCTGCACCGAGCCTATCGATTGTCGGATCCGAGCGCGCGGCGGTCGGGCGGCCAGCCGGATTTTCGGCAAACATCGAACAGTTGGGTGGGGCGAAGCTACAAAGCCTGACTTGGTCCTTTTCGGACGGCGAAACAGCGACTGGGCAAGACGTAACCCATGTCTTTGACGTCGCCGGAGAGTACTTTGTGACGCTCAAAGCAGAGCTGACAGGCGGGACCGAAGGGTGCAACGCGCTGGAAATCCGGCGCAAGGTTTTGGTGAATGCGGCCCCAGAACCAGTCATTGATGCGCCTGATCGCGTCGCAGTCGGACAGGACGTCCGATTTGATGCAGGAAAGTCGGTCGATAAGGATGGGGCCATCACCTATTTCGGCTGGGCGTTTGGAGATGGATCAACCGGCACGTCCGTGTCCACGGTTCACCGGTTTGACACACCCGGAACCTATGAGGTGACCTTGACTGCACAGGACGATTCCGGTGTTGGCAATAGTTCAGCCAGTGTCGTGCATGAAATTACGGTGCATCCTGCGCCTGTTGCGGGTCTGGTCTCTCCGGGGGCTGTCTGTCCTGGGGTGGGGTTGCCGTGGTCTGTTGCGGCCGATGCGGATACGCAAGTTGATTGGTTGTTTGGCGATGGGGCCACTGCCCAGGGGGCGACCGTAACACATGCCTTTGACCGTCCTGGTCTGTTTCCGGTTCGCGCTTCGCTTGACGATGGGGACGCATTGCTGAGCAGCAGGCGGTCCGAAGAAATCTATGTCCGTGTGAACGCAGAACCGATAGCTTTGGCGGGACCTGACCGGGTTGTGTGCCCGGGAACGCCTGTTGTTTTTGATGCAAGTGCTTCGGGGGATCTGGACGGTGCGCTGCAAAGCTGGGTCTGGGAATTCAGCGATGGGGTTCAGCTCGAAGGGCAAAGAGTCGAACGGATTTTTGAGAACTCAGCGGATTTGATGGTTAGTCTGCATGTCCGGGACGATAGCCAAGCGCAAGGGTGCAACATCGGGACCGATACAGCCCGAGTTTTGGTGAATGCCCCACCCGTGGTTGATGCTGGGGCGGATCGCAACATCCAAATCGGTGCTGCACATGACGTGGAACGCTTTGAAGCGATTGATGTAACTGATCCAGACGGACAAGGCGTGCGCATCTCTTGGGACTTTGACGATGGTGCAACCGCCAGCGGCGCAGTTGTTCGCCACCGCTTTGCAAGTGCGGGAGATTATACCGTCACTGTCAAAGCAGAGGATGCAACGGGTTTGTCCTGTGGGATCAGCTATGACAGCACCAAGGTTTCTGCCTTCGAACGCGGCCAAGACGGGTGAGAATTTGACACGACGGGCGGTTGGTAATCCGGTAGGCTGGTGTGGATGAGATTCCCGTTGCGCCTCAAGTTCTTTGTTTTTGCCGTGCTTTTGGCCGTGGGGCCTTTGGTGTTGGTATCACAAAACCTGACACGCCTGACACGGGATGAGCTGAAAAGTGCGGCAAACGAAGATTTGACGACGGTGGCAACGGCGTTGAGGACGTCGTTTGACAATACGTTTCAGGGGCGATGGCTGACCCCGTTGATGGTCATTCGCAATGGTGTCGACAGCTCGGATCTTGGGGTTCCACAAAAAATTTCGTTGCTGACATTGGGGCTGCAGGAACTGCCGCAAGTTGTGTCCTTGCAGTTGTCTATCGAAGGCTCTGACTTACCTATTTTGGTGACAAACGAACAGTTTGCAGCACGTTTGCGCGATGCCGGAGCGGATCCGGTGGCGGCACTCTCGACCTCGCCTGATTTGATCAAAGCTATTGCTGAAACCGGGCAATTCGGACGGCCAGTCATCGCGCGATTGGATACAACAGGGGATTGGATCGCGACCTTGGCCCTGCCTTTGTCTACACGGATCGCAGGCCGTCAGGTCATGATGGCGGCAAAGATTGATCTGACTTTGCTGGCCGACATGGTCCAGAGACATCCTTTTGCGCAACGTGGTGAAATCACGGTGGTAGATCAAAGCGGGCGGCAGGTTTTGGCAGAGAAACCAGAATTGCTGACACGACGCCAAATCGTTGCTTCGACATTGCCGCTGATTGTGGCCAGCGCCCGAGCTGACGCCCTGGAACCTTATGTTCGACCTGATGGGATCGCTGTATTGGGCGCTTATGCGTTTCCTGAATGGTTTCCATGGGCGGTGATAACCGAGTTGCGCGAAGACAAAGCCTATGCAGTCGTCAATGCGATCACTCGCCAGATCCTGATCGTGGGCCTGTTTGGGTTTGTGTTGGCCTCACTGGGGGCGTTTCTGTTTGCGCAGCGCCTGACGCGGCCCATTCTGAAGATTGGTGAGGCCGCAAAACAAGTGGGTGAGGGTAATTTCGCCACCCGAGTCCAGAACGTTCGGACACGAGATGAAATTGGGGACCTGGCATTACGGTTTAATGAAATGATTGCTCACCTTGGTGAGCGCATAGAATTGATGAAATTCGTGTCTCACGGCACGGTTTCAGCCATCCAGCGCGCCGATCAAGAAGGCATGGAACGCGGAGGTGAACGGCGTCGTGTATCGGTCATTTTCACGGACATTCGAGGCTATACAGAATTTTCGGAAAGTGTTCCGCCTGAAGTGGTGATCGAGGTGCTGAATCAGTACTTTGATGTTCAAGCGGATATCGTTGAGGCCCATCATGGGGATGTCGACAAATTTGTTGGCGACGCTTTGGTTGCAGTTTTCGAAGGCGAAAACATGGAAGCGCGGGCTGTGGCTTGTTCGGTTGAAATCAACGAAGCCATGGCAGGTTTGTTGGAGCACCATCCAGAACATGGGCTGCATGTTGGGATCGGGGTGGCGTCTGGTGAGGTGGTGATGGGCGCGATGGGAGCCCGCGAGCGGATGGATTTCACAGTTCTGGGATCGACGGTCAACCTATCAGCGCGTTTGTGCAGCAAGGCGGAACCGGGGCAGGTTTTGGTCGATCAGGCCACACAGACAGCTGCGCGTTTGAACGATGTGATTTATGAAACACTCAAACCGATTGCACTAAAGGGGTATGCAAAGCCGGTCCCCGCTTTTGCCGCGCTGAGAAATTAGTGCGCGTAGACGACCCAGAGCCATGCCATCGCAATATATGTAAGTTGATGTAAGCATTGATCAAATCCGGCAGCACGCCAGAAAATGGCTTGGGTGGGGTTTAGTTTTCTCTTTTCAGAATAGCTGGCTTTGCCGAAATCAATATGGAAATGGACGATCCATTCCAACGCGACGATGATCGCTACGAAAAGCGGCGGTGCCCCCACTATCATAAAGACCAGTATTGAACCTAGAACGTGAACACCAGCATGTTGCGCGCGACCCAAATGCCAGTACTCGCCACGTCCACATAGCATCTTGGGTGTTTGCAGGAAATAATCCGCAAACATATGCTTGACCTGAAAAAGACCGAGCAAGATAAAAACTGCGCCAAGCGAAACGGGCAACATGCACCTCCTCGGGATTGCCTAGTAAGAACTTAAGCGGTTCAAGGCTTGGCTGCAAATGAACAAATTCACATTGTACGAGAACGGTCTCTGTTGTGAATACTATTTGCACCAATGGGGTTGAGCGCGATAGGCTGGTTCCTATCTTGGTTTTAACATATCGTTTCGGTTTTTTTCGCCATGCTCAAGTTTAGGGATTGGCCCCATAGAACGTACTCTTTTTCGCTTTATCTGGAAGTATTCGAAACGTGATCAGTTGGTATTGCTGGCGGTCACGACGACATTGTTTCCTCTGCTCTATCTGACGCTGGAGTTACCGAAGCGGATCATTAACGATGCGATCGGAGCTCAAAGCAGCACAATCGAAGCCTTCGGGTTTGTTTTCGATCAGGTAACATTCCTCGGCGTTTTATGCGTTGCGTTTTTGCTTGCTGTGTTGGCGCATGGTTTGATGAAAATGCGGATCAACACCATGAAAGGGGTGTTGTCTGAACGCATGTTGCGCCGGTTCCGGTATATGTTGATCGGACGTATTCTGCGGTTCCCACAACCTTACTTTGAACGTGTCAGTCAGGGCGAACTGGTGTCGATGGTGACCGCCGAAAGCGAACCAATGGGCGGTTTGATGGGGGATGCTATCAGCCAACCTGTTCTGCAAGCCGGTCAGATGATCACGATTCTGTCTTTCTTGTTCCTGCAGAGTTTCTGGTTTGGCTTGGCGGCGGTGGCCCTAATTCCTTTGCAGGCCTGGTTAATCCCGAAGCTGCAACGCCAGATCAATCTTCTGAACAAAAAACGAATCCAGGAAGTCCGGACCCTTGCTGCTCAGATCGGAGAAAGTGCAGCGGGTGCTTCGACGCTACGGGCCAACGGCGGTTGGCGGTATCGAATGGCAAGTGTGACAAATCAATTGGGTCATCTGTTCGACATCCGGTTTGAGATCTACCAGAAAAAGTTCTTTATGAAGTTTCTCAACAACTTCATTTCGCAACTGACGCCGTTTTTTTTCTTTTCGATCGGTGGGTATCTGGTGTTGCAAGGGGCTGTGTCCCTTGGTGCGCTGGTTGCGGCTTTGGCGGCGTACAAAGATCTCTCCAGCCCGTGGAAAGAACTGTTGGCCTATTACAACCAAACGCAAGACATGTCGCTGCGGTGGGAAGTGATTCTTGATCGCTTTGCGCCACCGGGGATGGTTGATGCTGAGCTGTTCGAAGGAGAACCAGCTGAGCGCCCAAGACTGAATGGGGACATTGTTCTGGATCATGTTTCGGTGCGGGATTCGGATGGCAATCTGGTTCTAGATGAGCTGAATGCGACGTTACCCGCTGGTGGTGTGATTGGGATCAAGGCCCCAAGCGAAGAAGATCGCCGCGCCCTGTCCGAATTGCTCACACGTGAAATTGTGCCTTCGAGTGGAACGGTCACATTGTCCGGATTGGATTTGTCCACCTTGCATCAGGCGGTTCTGGCATCGCGTGTTGGCTTGGCGACGTCTCGCCCTGTTATGTTCCAGGGTACATTTGGCGATAACGTCATGATGCCGATGCGCTATCAGCCTCAGGGAGAAACCCGATTGCCGGCCTTTTATGCCGAGGCCCAACGCGCAGGAAACAGCCCGGACCCCTTTCATGCGGATTGGTTTGACCCAAAACAAGCAGGGTTCGAAACACCAGGTGCGGTTCGCGATTGGTGGTTGCGCTTGGTCGAAGGGCTTGGGTCGGGCGCGGCCTTATTCCGCCGTGGCGCAGAGCAAAGCTTTGAATATCTTGATCACCCCGAACTGGCGGACCGTTTGATTGAATTGCGGCCAAAGGTGCAACAGGCCGTACAGGATGCTGGATTATCGCAGCACGCCTATTTCTTTGATCCAGAAACCTACAATGCTGCTTTGCCTGTGGCTGAAAACCTGTTGTTTGCTACCCCCAAGGTGCCATTTACGTTGGAGTTGTTGTCAAAACAGAGTGAGTTCCTCGCCAAGTTACGCGATCTTGGTCTTGATGAAACGCTGGTGCGCCTGACGCAGGATGTCATTGATATGCTACGCCAGATTTTCGGGCTGGATGGTACGGATCACCCACTGTTTCGTAAGCTCGGACTTGATGTAAAGGTGTATGAAACTGCCGTTGAACTGGTCGAAAAAACCCGCGTTGACGAGACCACAGTATTGGACGATGCGGACCTTGCTAGTCTTTTGGCGGTGCCATTTCGCATTTCTGCGGACCAGATCGGGCCAGCTTTTTCGGATGAGCTCAAAAAACGGATTCTGGAAATTCGACAGGGACATTCAATCGAATTGCTGGGATGTCTGGATAACGTATTTACCCCTTTGTCGGCGGGTGAGTTTGCGCCGGGTTTGAACGTTTTGGACAATGCACTGTTTGGTAAAGTGAGCGAAGTCAGTGGTGCAAAAGCAGATGAATTGCGCAAGCTGATCACCGATGTGCTTGTTGAGAACGGTGCGCAAAGTTTGGTGATTGAATTAATTTATGACGTTCCGATTGCGTTGGGAGGGGCCAACTTACCTGCGATCTTTGCAGAGCCGCTGGCTTTTACGCGCGCGACGATCAAACGGCCTGATGTTCTGATCTTGGACAAGGCTCTAGCCAGCTACGATATGCAGACCCAGATTGCGGTCTATCAGAATTTGCGTTTGCTTTTGCCTGATACGACTGTGATTTATCTCAACGATCAATTCCAATCGCCTGAAGTTTTCGATGTTTTTCTGGAGCTGGATCAGGGGCGTCTTGTCACTGAAGATTTACGCGAAGACGTTGCTGAAGACAGTGTTGCTTCGGCTGATTTGGGGCGCAAGTTGCGGGCTTTGGAACAAACGCCTTTGTTCTCTGGGCTGGACCGTCGCCAGCTGCGGCTATTGGCGTTTGGGGCACGATGGTATTCGGCGCAGGCCGGCGAAACCGTGTTCTTGAAAGATGATGAACCGACCGATGGCGCCTATGTTCTAATCTCGGGCGAGGCGGGGCTGTATTTGCCCAAGGGCGAAGGAGATGATGAGCTGATCGTCAAGGTTGGACCGGGGGCTTTGGTTGGCGAACTTGGATTGATCCGAAAAGAGCCGCGCGCCCTGAGCATGGTCGCAGAAGAAGAACTGACTTGTCTTCGTATCGGAGAGGAAGAGTTCTTGGCAGTCGTCGAAAACGATGCAGCGACTGCGTTCAAGCTGTTGCAGGTTGTGTCTGGGTATGTTTCCAACTGAACTGACTGCTGGTTGAACATAAAAGGATATGCGATGAAATTGCTGCGCTATTATGATGGAGACAGTGTGTACCCAGGGGTGTTGGATGCAACAGGAACCCTGCGCGCGCTGTCCAGTGTTGTTCCTGATATTGATGGGGCTGCACTGACATCTGGGGCATTGGACGGAGTTGATGTTGATGCATTGCCAATCGTGCCGGGAGAGATGCGATTGGCTCCCTGTGTTGGCGGCGTGGGAAAATTCCTGTGTATCGGATTGAATTACTCGGACCACGCCGAAGAGGCAGGTATGCCTATCCCGAAACATCCTATTCTGTTCCTCAAGGCCAACTCGGCGATTTCTGGCCCGCATGATGATATCTTATTGCCGCGCGGATCTGTTGCCACCGATTGGGAGGTGGAGTTGGGGGTCGTGATCGGCAAGACCGCAAAATACGTTAACGAAGCCACGGCACTTGATCATGTCGCTGGGTACTGTGTGATCAACGATGTGTCTGAACGTGATTTCCAAACCAAGCGCACTGGCCAATGGACCAAGGGGAAATCTTGCGACAGTTTTGGACCAATCGGGCCTTGGTTGGTCACCAAGGACGAAATTTCCGACCCGCAGAATCTAGGTTTGACATGCGATGTAAACGGCGAGCGAATGCAAACCGGATCAAGCGATAAGATGATTTTCACAATCGCTCAAATTATTGCCCACCTGAGCGAAATGATGACCCTGCATCCGGGCGATGTCATCGCGACAGGCACACCACCGGGAGTAGGTATGGGTATGACGCCGCCGAAGTACCTGAAGCCGGGTGATAAAGTGCGGCTCGAAATCGAAGGTTTAGGCGTTCAGGTCCAAACTGTTAGGGCTGATGATTGAGCGCGCGTGCGCATGATGACCTCGGGTTTTTTAGGCCCGAGGTGAGCGTTTCTTGAGTTTTTTTGGCAGAGTTCAGTGTTCTTCGCAGAATAACCGGTACAGGAGGCCAATCACTTGTTCGGTGTTCCGGTCTAGCAGCGAATAATAGATAGTCTTGCCATCTCGACGCGTTGTAACAAGCCCTTCATCGCGCAGACGCGCCAACATTTGGCTGACCGCAGCTTGGCGAATTTCAAGCAAGTTTTCCAGCTCAGTCACGGACTTCTCACCGGTGCCGAGGTGGCACAGGATCATCAACCGACCTTCATGGGCCAGTGTCTTGAGATATGCGGCCGCTTCGGCGGCGCGCGCTGCCATGTCTGTGGTGGTTTCCGGCGTGAGTGTTGGAGAGGCTTGGATCGTCACATTATTCGTCCTGAATGCGTTATTCCGTCCATAATGCCCTATTTCCCTGTCTACTTCTAGCCCTCCTTGGCGGGCGCACCACCTTGAAACGCATTCCCGTTCACGTAGTCACATGGTGCATCCTGCATTTCGAGGTGAAGCCCACTGTCCAAGTAAGGGTGAGCGCGGGCTAAATCTTCGTCGACTTCTATCCCTAAACCGGGGGCGTCTGGAGGTGTGACATAGCCATCTTCGACTTGAATGGTTCCCTTGATCAGAGCGTCATGGAAAGGTGTTTCGATGGTTTCCAAAAGCAGGATGTTCGGAATGGACGCGGCCAACTGGATGTTTGCCGCCCATTCAACCGGACCCGCATAGAGATGTGGAGCCATCTGTGCATTGAACAGTTCGGCGATGGCCGCCACTTTTTTCATTTCCCATATCCCGCCGGCACGACCCAACGCAGGCTGAAGGATTTCTGCCGCTTCGGCGCGCAGAACGGCTCCGAATTCGGTTTTGGTTGTCATACGCTCGCCAGTGGCAACGGGGATACGGACATTGCGGGCAACGCGCGCCATATCTTCGATGTTGTCTGGCGGGGTGGGTTCTTCGAACCAGAGCGGAGAATAGGGCTCCAAGGCTTGTCCCAACCGGATAGCACCGGCCGTATTGAATTGGCCGTGGGTGCCGAAAAGCAGGTCTGCCTTGTCTCCGACGGCTTCACGAATGGCTTTGCAGAAGGCCACCGACATCGAAATGTCTGACATGGCGGGCATATGGCCGCCTCGCATTGTGTAGGGCCCGGCGGGATCGAACTTCACCGCAGTATACCCACGACGCACCATCTCAGTTGCGCTCTCAGCGGCCAGCTCCGGCGATGTCCAAAAGGTATCTAGATCTTGGTGGGGCAGAGGGTACAGATACGTATAGGCCCGAATACGCTCATTCATCCGGCCGCCGATCAAGGCATGGACTGGGCGATTTCGGTCTTTGCCCAAAATATCCCAGCACGCGATTTCTAACCCGGAAAACGCACCCATGACGGTTAAATCGGGACGCTGAGTAAAGCCGCTGGAATAGGCACGCCGAAACATCAGTTCGATGTTCTCGGGGTTTTCGCCCAACATATGCCGTTCGAACACGTCGCGAATAACATGGGTCATCGTTTGGGGGCCGATGGACGAGGCATAGCATTCACCCCAACCGGTAATCCCTGTATCAGTGGTTACCTTAACGAGGATCCAGTATCGCCCGCCCCAACCGGGGGCTGGGGGAGCGGTGATAATGACATCGAGATCTTGCAGCTTCATCGACTATTCTCCGGGTGGGTAAGGGATGCCTTGGCTCCCATTAGCGATTGAACAGGATCACATTCCGTTTGGCTGAGCCAGTTTTGGTATCTGCGATCGCTTCGTTGATTTGATCCAGCTCCCATCGACCTGAAATCAACTCATCCAGTTTCAACCGCCCCTGTTCATAGAGATCAATCATCCAAGGAATATCGCGTTGAATGACAACGTCACCCATTTTGGAGCCGATCAATCCCTGTCCTACGGCCGCCATGATTACTGGCTCATAACTGGCCGTGGCGCCAGAGTGGGGCATCCCGATCATGATCGCCTTACCCCCAGGTCCTAGGTATCGAGTGGCCTGTTCATAAGCTGGGATCGCACCAACGGTGACTAACACCGCATCCGCACCGCGGCCGCCTAAAGCTTTGTATGCGGCTTTCCACGGGGCATCTAAGCTGGCCAGAACGCCGTGCGTGGCTCCGAACTCTTTGGCAACTTCCAGCTTGTCTTCGATCATGTCGACGGCAACGATGCGCCTTGCGCCCGCAATGCGCGCGCCCTGAATGGCGTTTAGGCCAACACCACCGGCCCCGATGACAACAACATCCTGTCCCGGTCGCAATTGGGCCGCGTTGACAACAGCGCCCACGCCGGTGATCACACCGCACGACAACAAAGAGGCGACATCCTTGGCCATAGTCTTGGGGATTTTGACGATCTGGCGGTGGCTCACGACAACTTTTTCAGCAAAGGCACCGCAGGCCATCCCTTGATCCAGAGGTTCCCCATCAGCAGTGCGCAATGGACCTTTGGCGGTGTTATAGGGGGTTTCGCAGATTGTAGGTGTTCCGCTAGCGCAGGACGGGCAAGATCCACAGGCGCGGATCAGGGTGACCACCACGGGGTCTCCGATTATGAAATCTCCGCTGCCTTTGCCTGTTGCCGTGATCACGCCGGCTGCTTCATGCCCGTAAACAGCCGGCAGATTGCCGCCCCAGGCGCCACCTGCATAGCTGATATCGGAGTGACAGATCGCCACCGCGTCCAGCGTAACTTCGACTTCGCCCATTTTGGGATCGGCCAGTTGAACCTCTTCAATGACCAGAGGGGCGTTGAACTCTCGGCAGACTGCCGCCTTGATGGTTTGCATGGTTTCCTCCCTTGCTTGGTTCCACGGTGGACCGGCATATGGGGAGGGTGCAAGCCGGAAACCGGCAGGATCAGGTCGTTCTTACGTCACGGCAATTCGCGCACGCATAAAGATAACCAAACCGATCGACATGAGAACCAGTGACAAGAGGAACGGGGCTCCCGGTAAATAGATCGCGGTGCCCTCGCGGGTGAAAAACGAAAACACCGAGGCCATCATCAACGGCGAGACAATCATCGACAGGGCATGCACGGCGGTCATGACCCCTTGCAGTTCTCCTTGCTGATCGTCGGCCACTGCTTTGGACATGATCGCCTGCAAAGCCGGGGGGACAACAGCACCAATGGCTGTGATTGGGATTAAGAGAAGCGCGAGCGTGCCTGAAGAGATGAACGCAAGCAGCCCAAAGCCCACGAAATCAAATAATTGACCATAGATGATTGTTCGTCTTTCGCCAAACCAACGGATGGCATAGCGCAGGACACCGCCTTGGACCACAGCCATGAGGAAACCAAAAATGCCCAAAGACAGGCCAATCATTTGCGGGGACCAGCCAAACCGCTCTTGGGTAAAATAGGACCAGATTGCGGGGTAGACGTAGATCGCCACCGAATAAAGGAAATAGGCCCAAAGCAATGGGGCAATTCCTGGGACACGTGCGATAGACCGGAAGGCACCAAATGGGTTAGCGCGTGTCCAGTGAAAGGCGCGTCGGGTCTTGTCGGTGACCGTCTCGCGCATCACAAAATAACCAAGAACGAAATTTAACGAGGCCAAAATCGCAGCGGCATAAAACGGCGCACGAGTCCCCAATTCGCCCAACACGCCTCCGATCAAAGGGCCCAACACAAACCCCATGCCAAAAGCAGCGCCCAACATGCCAAAATTGGCGGCCTTGTCCTCGGGTTTTGAAATGTCGGCAATGTAGGCGCTTGCAGTGCCATGAGTGGCTGCGGTGATGCCGCCGACGATCCGCCCCACCAACAACAGCCACATAGATCCGGCCAACGCCATCACGAGATAGTCCAGCGCCATGACAAACAAGGACACCAACAGGATCGGTCGCCTGCCAACGCTGTCAGAAAGATTGCCGATGACTGGGCTGAACAGGAACTGCATGACGGCGAAAACGGTGCTCATCACGCCGCCCCAAAGGGCCGCATCTGCCAACGTTCCGCCCTGCACCTCTCGGATCAGGTCCGGCATAATGGGCATGATCAGGCCAATGCCCACGGCGTCTAACATCACGGTTATGAGAATGAAAATGGTTGGCAGGCGCATAATGAACGATCCGGTTTAGTTCGTCGCAACCTAGGCTTGGTTGCGACGAAACAGAAGCGGCTCAGCTCGCATTACGTTGCGTTACCATTGCAGCGAATTGACGGGCCTCGGCTGGGGCGTGACCCATTTGGTGCGCCGCATCGAACAGGGTTGTACCATCTAGCTGTGGCCAGTCGCGCGCGACCAAGTCCCTGAGGGGGGTATTGGTGGCAGATGCTTCTTTGCACAGCGCCTTGGTCGCGGTCTGGGCGTCGGGGCGACGCATGTGCTCTGCCAACGCAAAAGACAATGCTTCGGCGTGAATCATATCAAGCTGCTGGTTCAAATTAGATTCCATTGCATCAGGGCAGGGGACTATCCCTTCACACAAGGCGCGCGCGGTTTGGCTTGCGGACCCAGCCCCCAACACAATTTGGGGCAAGCACATCCATTCGGTGAACCATGCGGCCCCGTCCCGCTGATATCGGTGCATCGAAGCCCCTTGCAACGTATTGAGCAGGCCACTGGTTTGATGCGCCAGCGCGACAAGCACCGAAGGTGCAACAGGGTTCTGTTTTTGTGGCATGGTCGATGATGACCCGGCCCCACCCAAACGAACTTCTTCGATACCGGATTGCACCAGCTGGGTCGTATCCTCCCCCAATTTCCCCAGCGCGAGCGTCACGCGGGTGAACCAATCTGCCAATCGCAAGATGGGGGTGCGGTCTGTGTGCCAGCTGCGCTCTGGATCGGTTAGGTTCAAAACCTGTGCAAGGCCTGCGCGCGTATTCGCAGCGAAAGGCCCGAGTGCCGACGATGTCCCGGCAGCTCCTGACAGGGAAACCATCAAACACCTTTTGCGCAAGTTAGGGATTTCTTGCAGCAAATCTAGCAACGGCATGCCCCAGCTTGCGGCCACAGCCCCAAAGCTTGTTGGGGTGGCGTGTTGGCCATAGGTGCGTGCGGGCATCGGCAAGGCAGCGTGCGTTTCTGCCAAGGTAGCTAGGGCAGTTGTGATCTTCACCAAATCTGTTTCGATCAGGGTCAACGCCTGACGCAGACGCAACATCAATGCGGTGTCGATGATGTCCTGAGATGTGGCGCCCCAATGGGCGAACTGGGCGTGTTCAGGAGCTTGCATTTCGTCGCGAAAGGCTGCAACTAGACCGGGTACACTGACGCCGTTTTGGCCCGTTGCCTGTGCCAATGCGCCGGGATCCAATTGGATCTCCATCGAGGCGCGATTGATCGCAGCTGCGCTTTCAGCGGGAATAACCCCTTGATCTCCTTGGACCTTGGCCAGCATCCCTTCGACCAGCAACATGGCGCGGACTTCAGCGCTGTCGGTGAACAAACGGCCCACGTCTCCGGTTGGAAAAAGGCGGGCAAAAAGGGACGAGTCGAAAACAGAACCAGCCATCACAAGTGTCTTTCAATATCGCAAAGCAGTTCGGTCAAGGTTTGCGGGTGGGCGAAAAAGGGTGAATGCGAGCTGTCCATAACGTGGACATGGTCCTGTGGCCAGTCTGCCGTCATGGTTTGCTGGTACTCAGGGGGGATCGTTCGGTCATCTGAACACCGGATATAGTGTTTCGGTACATTGGCAAACCGGTCCGTAACAACAAGCGGTGTGGCTTGTGGGCGGACGGCCTGTGGACGCAAGTGGGCCTTGGCATAGGCAATCGTTTCAGACGTGCAATCGTGATAAAATAGGGGCTCGATTTGATCATCGTCCACGGTATAGCTCAGCTCGTCATCTGACCGCTCAATTGCATGCACAAGGGGTTGGCGTGGCGCGCGCTTGCGCATTTCGACCATGGAAAGACCAGAAATCGGAACGTAGGCACAGAGGTAAATCAACGCACGGACTGTTGATGGGGCGGCTTCGGCTGCTGCGCTGATCGGATACCCACCCCATGAATGGCCGACAAGGATGGTATCTGGTCTTATCGCGTCAAGGATTGCGTCCTGACACCTCTCTAAGGTGACGTTAGCCACAGGAGTTTGGTCATTGCCGCTACCGGGTAAATCAATGGCACGCACGGTATGTGCGCGCGCGCTTAGTGCCGGAATGACATCACGCCAGCACCACGCACCATGGCAGGATCCATGAACAAGGAGAAAATCGGCCATAGATCAAATATGCCCAGTGTCGCGCATAAACTTCGTCAACACTGCTGCGTATTCTTCGGGTTGTTCGACACAGGGCAAATGCCCGGCTTTGCGGATCAGGTGGAATTGTGACCCAGGGATCAGATCAACTGTTTCACGCACCAGGTCGGGTGGTGTCGATCCATCCTCGGACCCGGCGATACCGAGCGTAGGCAAGCGCAGACCGCTGGTCGGGGTATAAAAATCGGTCCCGGAAATGGCGGCGGAACATCCCGCGTACCCCTCGTCGGGTTGCCGCACCAGCATGTTGCGCCATAACTCTAATTCAAGTGTCGAGCGAAACCCTTTGGAAAACCACCGCTCCATGATCCCATCGGCCAGAGCCTCAATCCCGTTGGCTTTAACTTCGGCGATGCGCTGATCCCAGACCTCGGGTGTTCCAATCTTGGCACCGGTGTTGGACAACACCACTGCACGGATCAGATCGAGCCGTTTTACCGCTAGCCCTTGGGCCGTCATTCCACCAATGGACAAGCCAACAAATAGGGCATTCTTGA
This sequence comes from Phaeobacter sp. NW0010-22, assembly GCF_040365955.1. NCBI lineage: Bacteria > Pseudomonadati > Pseudomonadota > Alphaproteobacteria > Rhodobacterales > Roseobacteraceae > Phaeobacter > Phaeobacter sp. NW0010-22. Next base: position 48,768 of record NZ_BAABWT010000003.1, on the reverse strand, counting down.
TCTCTAACAAATCCATCAGGCGTTCCACATCCCGTACCAAAGCGCCCATGGAATAAGGCCCGCGTGGCATCGACGACAGACCGTGTCCGCGTTTGTCATAGCGGATCAGTTTCAAGCCCTTGGGAAGGTAGGGCAGGATCGGATCCCAAAGCCGCAAATCGGTGCCGAGTGAATTTGAAAAAACAACAGGCACACCATCAGGATCACCATCGATGCGATAGTGTAATTTTACGTCGCCAAGGTCCGCGATTTGCATGTGTCGTTCTCCTGTCGTGCCCAAAAGGCAAGGTGTTAGATGAATTAGTGTTGTTCACTGATTAACGTGAGTCAGCGGGCGTTCAGCCGAATATGTGCCATGATCTGCCCATGGTCCGACGCCAACTTGTTATATGGGGCTTCGGGGTGGCTGCCATCTGTCAGGTGATCGTTGAAGACGCTGTAATATTCCATCTCACCAATTGCTTTGTCCCAGTTGTTGTCGAAATGGCGCGACATATAGATTTGGTCGATGCTTTCATAAACGCCACCAAAGGCAGAGGTGTAAACCATATCCCGCAACGATTTGCGCACGAACATTTTTTCGCCCGACCGTAGTCTGACACGATCTACAGCCTCGGTGATTTGCTCGTTCTCCACGCGGCTATATCGGTCATTGGGGTGTTTGGCATCGTGGCGCAACATCCATGAATAGTTTTTGAAAGGCTGCTCGCCAGAAATGATTTCAGAACTGACAGCATGTTCGCCGTCATTGAAATCGCCCAAGACCATTACAGGGTGCCCTTTGTCTAGCTCATCCACGATTTCGCGGCGTAAAACCCAAGCCTCGGCCATACGCCTAAGCGCGGCCCGTAGCGCACCCATCGCGCGCCCGACTGGGTCATAGGCGGTCAGTACGGCTTCGCGCGAGAAATCTTCACCTTGTGGGCGGATGAATTCGCCAAGTTTCGATTTCAGATGGCAGTTGAACACGGTTACAACGGTTCCGGCCACAGGAATGCGTGCCTTTAAGATCGGGCGGGAAAGCCGTTTTAGCGTGAAATGTCCGGCGTCTTCATCGCCCCCAAGAGCAGACATCGGGATGTGAATTGGATTTGGGAGATCTTGAATGATTTCGGGCGTCTCACTGAAGCCAAACCGAGACAGGATCGCCAACCCGGGACGTCGTTCACCAGGCCCCCCATCAGAGGTGTTTGGCGCAAAGGCCAACGATGCGGTTTTGTATCCGCCAAAGGCCAATTTCCGGAAAATCGCTTTTTTATGATAGCGTTTTGAGGCGTCAGGCAGGTTGGTTTCATTTGCCAATGCGCCGCGCTTCTCGACCTCTGACAAGACATCGTTTAATGCCTGCTCTTCGAAAACCTCTTGAAAACCGATGATATCGGCGTCCATCGTCAACAGTTGATCAGCCATCCAGTCCTGTTTCCAAGCGTATTCCTCGGGGGTGTATTTTTGGAACTTGTAGAACTCGTTGTCTCCGCCAATCAGGTTTTTGACATTGAATGAGGCGATGGTGAAGCGGGTCATGGTATCCTCCGGTCTGTTGGGGGGAGGGCGATCAACCCCTCTTCGCGGGACATCACGCGAACTGATCCAAGGCTGAGCGAAACACCTCGGCGTCAACATTGCCGCCAGATGCGACCGCGATCACAGCGTCCCCGGCGATATCGGTCTTGCGAAACAGGGCAGCAGCCAAAGCGACAGCCCCCCCAGGTTCCAACACGATTTTGAGGCGGGTGAACGCAAGTGCCATGGCATGTCGGGCTTCGTCTTCGCTGACGCTCAGACCCGGATCGCAAAGACGCTTCATTATGGGAAAGGTGATCTCGCCCGGAGACGGGGTCAGGATCGCATCGCAAATATTTCCCGTCATTGCTGAATTGGTCTGGATTTGGCCCGTTGCAAGCGAGCGTTTCGCGTCATCAAAGCCATCCGGTTCTGCGGGGCGAGCACGCAAACCTGGGGCATGCCCTTCGAGTGCAAGCGCAATGCCCGACGTCAGGCCGCCACCGCCGCAACACACCAGAACATCTGCGGTGGTCACACCCTCTGCTGCCGCTTGTTTTGCGATTTCCAGCCCAGTGGTGCCTTGACCTGCGATCACCTGTGGTTCGTCATAGGGTTTGATTAGCGTTAGCCCTCGTTCCGAGGATAGGCGATCCCCAATCGTTTCACGACTTTCGTTCGCCCGATCGTACAAAACCACCTCGGCCCCAAGGGCGCGGGTGTTCTCAATTTTTAGTTTCGGCGCATCCGATGGCATGATGATGACGGCCGCCACACCATGTTTGGCAGAGGCCAACGCCACGCCTTGCGCATGGTTTCCAGAAGAAAAGGCGAGGATACCGCGTTGGCGCGTTGCTTCGTCTAATGCGGATACTGCCGACCATGCGCCCCGAAACTTGAAGCTCCCCGTGTGTTGGAGGCATTCTGGTTTCACAAACAACTGGCGCCCGGCGAGATCGTTCAAAAACGGTGAACTAAGCAATGGGGTTTCTCTGACATGGCCCTGCAACCGTTGTGCAGCGGCTTCGATCATAGCGAGGGTGCTCATGCTGCTTGCTCCAAAATTGCACGGATAACTTGCAGGGACTGCGGTTCATCCAAAAAGGGGACATGACCCCGATCTGGGACTTCGGCAGAGATAAGGCCCGGGTGACGCTGATGCATTTCTGCAAGTGTCGGAGCATCCAGAATGTCCGAATTCCCACCGCGAATGACGCCGGTCGGTATCTTCTTGAGGGCCTCATAAAACAGCCACATGTCGGGCGTTGCGCCGGTTGCGGCCTGTTCCAGCAACGCCTTGCGCAGCGCCTCGTCATAGCGCAGTTCTAACCCTGCTTCTGTGGCGTGATATTGAATTTCCGCTTGTTTGCGCCAGACGTCGTACGGCACGCCGGGAAATTGCGGTTCCATGAATTGTTGTAAAATGGCGGCGGCTTGTTCGTGCGTTTTTGACACGGGCTTTTTGCCAACATAGTCCATGATGCGGGCTATACCGACGGCCCCGACCACCGGACCGATATCATTTAATACGACCCCGGACAGGCGTTCAGGATGGCTAGCGGCTAGGGCCATCGCGATCAGCCCCCCGCGCGACGTGCCCAAAATAGTGGCGCGATCCAGTTCCAAATGATCCAAAAGCTCGATCACATCATGGGCTTCGCGCAAAACATTATAGTTCATGTAATCGGGGTCATAGTCGGATTGTCCACGCCCACGATAATCCATTGTAATCATGCGTAAGTCGGTGACGTGGGGGGCGAGGAACGAAAAATCCCGACTGCATCGGGTCAAACCAGCCAGACACAACAAAGGTTGCCCGGTGCCAGCGTCTTCAAAATAAAGTCTGCGGTTATCGGAGGTTTGGAAATTTGCCATTAGGCCCCTGCCAACTGTGGAATAGTCGTCAGATCAGAAAGAACATGGGCTGGCTTCCAAGGCAGGCGATCCATTGGCTCGCCTGCACGGTTTACCCAAGCGGTCTGAAACCCATACCCGCTGGCCCCTGCAGCATCCCATCCGTTTGAGCTGACGAACAGAACCTCATCTCGTTGGCAATTGAACCGCTCTTCGACTAAATCATACACACGGGCGTCTGGCTTGAAGATGCCGACGCTTTCGACTGACAGAACATCGTCCAGCACGGCGTGAATGCCAGCAGATTGCACAGCTCCGTCCAGCATTGCAGGCGAGCCGTTCGACAGAATGGCTGTATTCAGACCCGCCGCTTTCAAAGCTTGCAACATCTGGGGCACTTCGGGATACGCTTGCAATTCCCAATAGAGGCTAAGAAGACGAGCGCGCAATTCAGGCTGCCCGTCCAGCCCGGTCGCTTCCAAAGCCCAATCCAACCCCTCTTGAGTGACATCCCAAAAATCCGCATGGGCTTTGGTGATCGCACGAAGCCAGGTGTATTGCAGCTGCTTCAATCGCCAATAGTTGGCCAATTCCGGCCACTTGTCTTTCAGGGCCTCGTTCCCGGGTTCCGCCGCTGCCTGACGCGCCGCAGCTGCGACGTCGAACAGTGTGCCGTATGCATCAAAGACGCAGGTCGTGATTGGCATGGTAATTCTCCTCTGAGGGCAGCCTGTCATATGTTCCGACGAGGGAAAAGAGGGCCAGGGTTTACTTTGACGTGACAAAGTCTAGGGTGGCGCCTCTTTTTAACGACCGATGGATCGGAACATTCATGACCCAAGCGAAATCTGGCGACACTGTGCGCATTCACTACACTGGCACTTTGTTGGATGGCAGTACGTTCGACAGCTCTGAGGGGCGTGATCCTCTGGAATTTGTTGTGGGATCTGGACAGATCATTCCGGGTCTGGATGCAGCTATTCCCGGTCTGGCTGTCGGCGACAAAAAAGAAGTGAATGTGCCCTGCCAAGAAGCTTATGGCCCGATCAACCCGGAAATGCGTCAGGCCATCCCACGCGAAGGTATCCCTGATGAGGTTCCTTTGGAAATCGGCATTCAGTTGCAGATGCAGTCGCCAGATGGGCAGGTTTTGCCAGTAACCGTCGTCGAAATGGATGAGGCAACCGTAACTCTGGATGCCAACCATCCATTGGCCGGCCAAGACTTGATCTTCAATATCGAAGTTACGTCTATCAACTGATTTTCCCGCGTGGGAGAGGCGCAAAGTCCCCCTCGCGCTTTAGTTCCCCGGTTTCGACGCGCCGCGTCGCACAGGGATGCGGCTTTGTGGCATCGCGCTGATAGTTGGAGGCGCTGTTTGCTCAACAGCAGCTTGTTCAGCTTCTGAATCGAGAAAACCAAATAGTTTTCCAATAGAGGTTGAACCTTGATCTTCGTTTAGCGTCACGATTAGCGGTGGGGTGCTTTCCGGGATTTCTTCTTGCGACTTTAACTCTGGGTTTTGATCTACGGGGGGAAGCGGTGTTTTTACTTCCGCACCGTGCATGGCCGTTAAATAACCGCTCACCTTGGGGTGAGACAGTGCGATGACTGCAATAAGAAGGCCGCAAATCGTCATCAATGTCATGTGCATATATCGCAGCGCATGCGGGCGGTGACGGGTGGGGCGCAGTTCTGCGCTAAGAGATACATCTGTCTGTGTCATGGTCTCAAGGTGACAGCCGACTGTGGCCAAGTCTGGGCACCGAGATGACAATCTCACGCAAATTTGAAGCGGGCATTGCAGCCCGCTTCAAACATTCGATTACATCGATTCTGGTTGGGGCATTCCCAAAACGTGGAACCCGCCGTCAACGCGTACAATTTCGCCAGACGTGTAGGCGCCAGCATCTGAAGCAAGATAAACGGCGGTGCCGCCAACGGCTTCGAGTGTTGCGTTTGACCGCATTGGGGCGTTGGTGCCTGCAAACTTGAAGGTTTTGCGCGCACCACCAATTGCGGCACCAGCCAGTGTTTTCATTGGGCCAGGTGAAATCGCGTTAACGCGGATGCCATCAGGGCCAAGATCATTGGCCAAATACCGCGTCGCGGATTCCAAGGCTGCCTTGGCCACACCCATGACGTTGTAGTTTGGAACAACTCGGTTCGATCCCTGATAGGTCAAAGTCAACAAGGTGCCGCCATTGTCCTTCATCATCGGGTAGGCGCGGCGGGCCACTTCGATAAATGAATAGGCCGAGATATCCATCGAGTTCTTGAAGTTCGCTCTTGAGGTGTCAAGGAAGCGACCGGTCAATTCGGTTTTGTCCGAATAGGCGATGGCGTGAACAACAAAATCAATTGTGGGCCAGCGAGCGCCCAGCTGTTCAAACGCCACGTCCAGGGACGCATCGTCTGTCACATCTACATCTACCATGAAATCCGACCCGACCGAAGCGGCCAGTGGCTCAAGGCGTTTGCCAAAGGCTTCACCTTGATAGGTAAAGGCCAGCTCAGCGCCGGCGTCTGCCATCGCTTTGGCGATACCCCATGCGATTGAGCGATCATTGGCGACGCCCATGATCAGACCACGTTTGCCTTTTAAAAGATTCGACATGTTCATCACCCGTTGTACTTGGACAGGATCATTGATCCGTTGGTGCCGCCAAAGCCAAAGCTGTTGGTCATGACACTGTCGAGTCCTGCATTAAATTTCGTTTCCAGCGCGATCTCTTCGGGCTTCAGCGCCGGATCCAGCGTCTCGACGTTGATTGAGCGGGCAATGAAATCATTTTCGAGCATGAGCAAGCTGAAGATCGCCTCGAGTGCACCTGCTGCGCCCTGAGCGTGACCTGTCATCGATTTGGTCGAGCTGATGGGAGGCGTGTTGCCTTCGCCAAAAACACGACGGACGGCTTCGACTTCGCCCACATCGCCGACCGGAGTTGATGTTCCGTGTGCGTTGATATAGCCGACCTTGCGGCCTTCAGGCAGGGTCGACAACGCCAGACGCATTGCGCGTTCTCCGCCTTCGCCTGAGGGGGCCACCATGTCGTGACCGTCCGAGGTCGCGGCATATCCAGTTACTTCGGCATAGATCTTAGCACCGCGTGCTTTGGCGTGCTCTAGCTCCTCGAGGACAAGAATTCCACCGCCACCCGAAATAACAAACCCATCGCGATTAGCGTCAAACGCGCGGCTCGCGGTGCTGGGGTCGTCGTTATACTTGGATGACATTGCACCCATGGCGTCAAACAAGCAGGACAGGGTCCAATCGAGTTCCTCACCGCCACCGGCGAACATCACATCCTGTTTGCCCATCATGATCTGTTCTGCAGCGTTGCCGATACAGTGCAGCGAGGTGGAGCAGGCTGAGGTGATCGAATAGTTGATGCCTTTGATCTTGTAGGCGGTCGCCAGGTTGGCCGAGATTGTCGAGCTCATGCACTTAGGAACTGCGAAAGGTCCAATCCGTTTGGTCGCGCCAGTTTTGGCAACAACCTGATGCGCCGTCAGCATCGCGCTGGTGGATGGGCCACCAGAGCCAGCAACCAGACCTGTGCGTTCGTTGACGATATCGCTTTCTTCCAAACCCGCGTCAGCGATTGCCTGACCCATGGCGATGTGCGCATATGCGGCGCCTGGCCCCATAAAGCGCAGGGTACGCTTGTCCACATGATCGGCTACGCTCAGCTTGAGCGTGCCCGCAACGCGGCTGCGAAAGCCATGCTCGGTCATCTCAGGGCTGGATTCGATACCAGAGGTGCCTGATTTCAAGGAAGCCAGGACCTCTTCTGCATTGTTCCCGATGGAAGAAACGATCCCCAATCCGGTTACGACGACGCGACGCATAAGCGTACTCCTTAGAAACTTTAGGAAGGACAGATATAAGAGATCAGCCGTCTGTTGCCAGACCGACCTTCATATCCTTGACCTGATAGATTTCTTCTCCATCGGCAAACACGCGGCCATTGGCTACGCCCAGCTTCAGACGCCGATCGATAACACGGGTGAAATCTACGTGATAAGTCAGCATTTTGCGATCTGGCTTGACCATGCCTTTGAGTTTGACCTCGCCGACACCCATTGCCATGCCTTTGCCAATCATGCCACGCCAGCCCAAGTTGAACCCGGTCAGCTGCCACAATCCATCCAGACCCAGACAACCAGGCATGATCGGGTTGCCAGGGAAGTGGCATTCAAAGAACCAGAGATCAGGCGTGATATCGAATTCAGCAACGACATGACCTTTGCCGAACTCACCGCCATCTGCCGAAATGTCCGTAATCCGATCCATCATCAACATGGGTGGTTCTGGCAGCTGCGCGTTTCCGGGGCCAAATAGCTCGCCGCGGGCGCATTTCAGCAAGTCCTCTTTGTCAAAACTGCTCGGGAATTGGGCCATTTGCCGCCTCTCCTGCCTAAGAATACTCTGTCTGTTACGCTCCTCTATCATCGCCGCCCGAGGTCCTGCAAGGGTGTGACGGTCGGGAAGTGTGCGGTCAAAGGTTCCAGCTGCGAATGAATTTCATTTGAAATTGGCGCGTGTCGCGCTCTATATAGATACAGTCCCAAGCGAGTCTTATGATTATGACGCCACACAGCCAGGAATATGCAACCGATTGGTTGGTCGACGCGGGTCTGCGCCCAACGCGTCAACGCGTTGCTTTGGCAGAGTTGTTGGTGGGCGATGGCAATCACCGTCACGTCACTGCCGAAAGCTTGTTCGATGCCGCAAAAGGAAGCGGCTCTGCCGTATCCTTGGCCACAGTTTACAACACGCTGCGCGCGTTTTGTGACGCGGGCGTCTTGCAGGAAATCACGGTAGATGGGTCAAAGAGCTACTTTGACACGAACACGCATGATCATCCTCACTTCTTTTGGGAAGACGAAGGCCGCCTGTCAGACGCGCCCTCGGATCAACTGGTTATCCAACGATTGCCGGAAGCCCCGGAAGGGGTGGAAATTGCGTCCGTTGATGTTGTTATTCGGTTGCGGCGCAAAGCCTGATCTAACGCTTTAGAACAGCCGAAATCGTTTTCCGTGCTTCTGTAATTGTCGGGTTTTCGGGCCCTGTCCCATGGCGTGCCAAAACCACTGGTTCGCGAGTTTCAGGTGTGAGTATTGGCAAGCGCACAAGGGGGGACCCATCATAACTGGTATCGGTCGACGGCCCCGAATAGCTGATCCCAACGCCTTCTCCGTGGGCCGCAAGACTGCGCATGATCTCTAGTGACGCAGCGCGATGGGCCACTGTGGGGAAAAGATTGCGGTGTCGAAACAAGCCTAGAATGTGCTGCGCCGACAGACCCTCTTCGGACAGGATAAGCGGAAAATTGGCGAGATCACTTAATTCGATGCGTGGGGATGCAGCCAGCGGATAATCGGGTGCAACCAAGGCGAATGGGCTGGCGTGAAATAGGGTGTGACGATCAAACCCGGCATCCATGCCCAGATCATAGGTTAACGCCAGGTCAATGTGACCTTTGAGCAGGCCAGCGATCAACGACTCAAATCCGTCTGTGCGATAGGTGATCGTGACTTGCGGCAATGCGACCCGAAGGGCGCTGAGGGCAGGGGCCAACAGAACCGGGGCCAAGTCGACAAAGCATCCCAACGTCAAGGTGGTCGCCGCTGGATGTGGATGATTTGGGTCTTCGAGTTGTTTGGCTTGCGCCAGCAGCGCATCTGCACGTGCCACAAAGGCGCGCCCTTGCGGGGTAAGAGTCATGTTTGCGCCGCGTCGACGGACGAACAAAGCATACCCAAGGTGTGCCTCGATCCTGTTTAACGCCACCGACAAGGCGGGTTGCGAAACATTCAATTGATTTGCAGCAGCAGATAGCCCGCCTTCATGGCCGATCGCGACGACATATTCGTAATGGCGCAGAGTGAGATATAGCATTGGGTTATATATGCCTTTTCCAAATATGATTTGAAACGAAAAAAGATGCAGGGCATCAACTAACGAAACAGCCATCTAGGAGACCGCGCCATGACACACCCTCTGGTTACGCAGGACATGATCGACACGTTTCAAAAAGACGGGGTCGTACTGATTAAGGGCCTATTTGCTGAGGAAGTCGAAACCCTGCGGGCTGGCGTTGCGGCCAACATGGCAGAACCCGGCCCCTACGCCTCTGAGAACAAAAAGGATGGGCACACGGGCCGATTCTTTGATGACTATTGCAACTGGACCCGCATCCCCGAATTCCGGGAGGTGATCGAAACGTCACCCGTGGCCGAAGTGGCGGCGGATCTGATGAATTCCCAAACGGTGCAAATGTTTCATGACCACGTGTTGGTCAAAGAGCCAGGCACATCTTTACCCACTCCATGGCATCAGGATGGGCCCTATTACTTTGTCGAGGGTCAGCAGACAGTCAGCTTTTGGTCCCCGCTTGATCCAGTCAAAGAGGCGGCTCTGCGGTGTGTCGCGGGGTCTCACCTGTGGGAGAAAGAAGTGCTGCCGACCCGTTGGGTATCTGAGACGGATTTCTTTCCAGACGAAGGTCAGTACATGGCGGTCCCGGATCCCGAAGCCGAAGGTATGCGGATTGTCGAGTTCGAAATGGAACCCGGTGATGCCGTGGCTTTCAATTACAAGGTGCTGCACGGCGCCCGCGGTAATACCAGCGAAACACGTCGCCGGGCATTTTCGCTGCGATTGGTCGGCGATGACGCGCGCTATGTTGAGCGCCCGGGTCCCACCTCTCCGCCCTATCCCGGTCACGATATGACGCCTGGCCAGCGTTTGCGCGAAGACTGGTTCCCAATGCTGCGTGGCGAATAATCATCTTGGCGCCCCGCTGAAATCATTCGGCGGGGACTAGGTGCATTATACGACGTAGGGGCGCAACAGGCCTTGCCCTTAGAACCACTGTCCCGGTTCCATCAAACCCAGATCCAGCAATTGGCGCGAATGCCAGTCAAACGGCGTCGAATTGTGCCAGCGAAAGCTCTGTATTTCAAAGGTAGAGCCGGGATTGCGCTTGAGCGCCTTGGCCGTGCGGAAGGAACAAATCGCTGCTGTTAGGTTGTGATGCCAGGGACAGGCATAAGTGTTGTATTCCTGATCTTCGAACGTGTGGTTCGGGAGCAGCTTTAGCCCGGGGGCTGATCGAAACAAGGCGATGCGGTCGATTTTGCGGCTGTCCTTTGGGATATGCTCTTCGTATCTCCAACGTACACCACCAAAAAAATCCAATTGGCGTTCGCGCGGATGTCCGGTTACAGGGTCTTTCCGGGATTGTGCATAATAGCCGGATTTATCAAGATGCGCCCGGTCCAACGACACTCCATCGGGATTGAGGTCTAGATTGTCAGCATACAGGTCGATGACATAAGCCAGCATTGCGTCGCGCCGCTCTTCCGCGTGAAAGGTCAGCATCTCGCCAACTGACCGGGTCTCACAAAATGGAAAAAACAGATATTCCGCGTTGTAGCAGTAATACATCCAAATTCCGGGCGCGGCTTCGATGATGCGATTGATCGCATCGGTGACAGCCCCTTCGGGGGCGCAGTCAAAGGGAATGCGGTGGATCTTGTCTTCGACATCATTTGGCAAGGGGAACGCATCGGGGATCAACGCTAGCACCGACTCAAACCCGCACTGGATATGGTGGCGCATCGTTGTGGCCAGCTCAACGTTATCTTCAACAAAAATCATTGCGATCGGCCCTTTGGCCATGATCGCCGTGCCGGTTTTTAAAAAGTGGTCGAGAGATGCGTATTCCATCGGGCGCCTTTGCTCCTGCCATTATGGCATTTTGTCCCAAATTCGGTTAATTGCGCGTGCATTGCAAGCAGTCCCGGAACCGTTTAAAGCAGGCCGCTGAACCCGCGAACGCAAAGGCCTAAATCCATGTCCGAGCCAAAGAAGCTGTATATCAAAACCTATGGCTGCCAGATGAACGTTTACGACAGTGAACGTATGGCCGAAGCTTTGGGTGGAAAAGGCTATGTTGAGACCAAGTCCCCGGATGATGCGGACATGATCTTGCTGAACACCTGTCACATCCGTGAAAAGGCTGCGGAAAAGGTATATTCTGAATTGGGCCGCTTCAAAGGGCTTAAGGCGGGTAAACCGGATCTGAAGATTGGTGTGGCTGGCTGTGTGGCACAGGCCGAAGGTGAAGAAATCATGCGCCGTCAGCCAATGGTTGATTTGGTTGTCGGACCGCAAAGCTACCATCGCCTGCCCGAGATGGAGGTGAAAGTTCGTGAGGGTGAAAAGGCGCTCGATACAGATTTTCCCGAAGAGGATAAGTTTGAGAAGCTAAAAAACCGCCCCAAAGCAAAGCGTGGCCCGTCGGCGTTTTTAACGGTTCAAGAGGGGTGCGATAAATTCTGCGCTTTTTGTGTTGTGCCCTATACCCGAGGTGCCGAAGTCAGCCGTCCGGCAGACCGCATTTTACGCGAAGCACAAGACCTTGTTGAACGAGGTGTGCGTGAAATCACTCTGCTCGGACAGAATGTGAATGCCTATCACGGGGCGGGTGCAAACGGGGATCTGACGCTGGCGCAGTTGATCTGGGAGCTGGACAAGGTTGATGGGCTTGAACGCATTCGGTTTACCACCAGCCATCCCAACGACATGATGGATGATCTGATCGAAGCCCATGGAACGTGCTCTAAGCTGATGCCGTATTTGCATCTGCCGGTGCAGGCCGGTTCCGACAAGATCCTGAAGCGGATGAATCGCAGTCACACCGCCGAAAGCTATTTGCGGTTGGTTGAACGCATTCGCGAAGCGCGTCCTGATATCGTTATGTCCGGTGATTTCATCGTGGGCTTCCCAGAAGAAACCGAAGAAGATTTTCAGGCGACGCTCGATTTGGTTGAGCAAGTTAAATACGGCTATGCCTATTCGTTCAAGTATTCGACCCGTCCTGGGACGCCCGCGGCAGAGCGTGCGCAAGTACCAGCTGCCGAAGCGGACGAGCGGTTGCAACGCCTGCAAAGCATGATCACCCGTCATCAGCGCGAGATCCAAGATTCAATGGTCGGGCGCGAACTGAGTGTTTTGTTCGAAAAGCCGGGCCGCTTTGACGATCAGATGGTGGGCAAGTCCGAGTATTTGCATTCTGTGCATGTCACAGGATCAAAAGCGAATATTGGCGACATTGCGCGTGTGAAAATCGTTTCATCAGGCACGAACTCTTTAGCTGGTGAAGTGATCCGCTGATCGCCTAAAAATTGAATGAAGCGCGACTCAGTCACGTCTTGTTTGGCTTTAAAGTTGAAGTTTCGTGAACAATATTTGCCATTTTCCGGGAATGTTTCAGTAATAACCACAATATGTGGTGGTTTTTACTTCACAAATATCACTTATTTTCTTAACCTTAGCCCAATTAGAGTATTGGGTGCTTTCCTGACGCGTGTCTGCGGCGCCATTTTTCGGGGGAACCAAGGTGAGGGATGTCAGCGGTGTTTGATTTCAAAATTAAGGGTGCCCTAGCGGCACTGACAGCAGTGATTGCACTAGCCGGGGTAGCTGCCACTCCGCTGGCGGCGCAATCGAATACACGCACAGTAATTGGTGAGCGATATGTGCCAACCATCTGGGTTGACCCAGATGGGTGTGAACATTGGGTTATGGATGACGGGGCCGAAGGGTACATGACGCCGCACGTTACTCGGCAAGGTATTCCTGTTTGCCGTCGCGGCAATCTGTGCGGAACGCTACCAGCGGATCAGTTTTTTGCGACCGACAGCTACCGGATTTCGTCCAGTGGCCAGCAGCGTTTGCAAGAGTTCTTTCGGACCGCAGGGGCCAATGGGTACATCGTGACCGGTCATACAGACAGTCGCGCGTCGGATGCCTATAATCTGCGCTTGTCGCAGAACCGGGCCAATTCGGTCGCCCGTGTCGGCAAAAGTGTTGGGGCTCGTATCGTTGATGTGCGCGGATATGGCGAACGCGACCCACGTGTTCCAAACAACGGTGCCGCGAATATGGCCAAAAATCGTCGCGTTGAAATCATCTGCGTAAACTGAGGAGATCTGCTATGAAATTGATCAAAGGTATCGTGCTCCTCGCCGCATTGGGTGGTTTGGCAGCGTGCGAAGCAACAGATAAGACGGTGGACCGAGGTATAGATGCCAAGGATCTGTCCAATTTGAAGGCGGGGATCTGGGTCGACCCTCAGGGTTGTGACCACTGGATCATTGATGATGGTCTCGAAGGGTATCTGTCACAGCGCTTGGACCGCAACGGTAAGCCAGTATGTTCCGGCGCTGCCCCTCCCGGCGTGGCGACAGGTCCCTTTAAGGATGGCTCGGCCATCGTCGATGCGATCTAAATCGGACAGTCAGAGATTTAAGGCCGCCCCTTGGGGCGGTCTTTTTTGTTGGTAATTGGTGAAAATTGCGACTGGTGGCTTGCGACTCTGGCACGGTTTTGGCTACCCTCAAGGTGTAATGCCAAGACAGGAGAGCGGATTGGCCATTGGTGCCCTAACCCCACCGCAAGATGAGAATGCCGCCAACGAGGCATTGATAGAGTTTTCTGATAACCGGTTACTGATAGATCTGTGCGGTGAATATGACCGCAACCTCGCTGTTATTGAACAACAGCTGGGTGTGCAGATCGTGCGCCGCGGCAATCAGTTGTCTGTGCTAGGAGAACCCGACGCACAGACCCAGGCCGTGGACGTGTTGCGTTCGCTGTATGCCCGGCTCGAGGCTGGACGGACAGTTGAGCCGGGAGATATCGATCGAGAATTTCGAATGGGGGGCGGCGACGTGGAAACAGATACGCGTGACGGCAATCAGCTAGAGATGTTCAAGGGCGGCAAAGTCGAAATCAAGACCCGCAAAAAGCTGGTTGAACCGCGTACTGATGCGCAAAAAGCCTATGTACAATCGCTGTTTGAAAATGAATTGGCGTTTGGCATTGGCCCAGCAGGGACCGGCAAAACCTACCTCGCTGTGGCTGTGGGTGTGTCTATGTTCATCGGCGGGCATGTGGACCGAATTATCCTCAGCCGTCCCGCTGTCGAGGCGGGCGAGAAACTGGGGTATCTTCCCGGTGATATGAAGGACAAAGTCGATCCTTACATGCAACCGCTGTATGATGCGTTGAACGATTTCCTGCCGGGCAAGCAATTGGCCAAGTTGATTGAAGAAAAACGGATCGAAATTGCACCGCTGGCCTTTATGCGTGGGCGCACCCTAGCCAATGCATTTGTTGTGTTGGATGAGGCGCAAAACGCAACATCGATGCAAATGAAGATGTTCCTGACCCGGCTTGGCGAAGGATCTCGCATGGTGATAACTGGGGACCGCACCCAAATCGATTTGCCGCGCGGCGTGCCGTCGGGGTTGCAGGATGCCGAGCGTCTGTTGCACACAATTCCTAAGATCAGCTTCAACTATTTCACCTCCAAGGATGTGGTGCGCCATCCGCTTGTCGCTGCGATCATCGAAGCGTATGAGGCGGAAGCCGAACGTGCTGCCATCAAGAAAGCGGCGTCGTCGGCTTGAATATACGACAGGCGCAGGGAAGCCTGCGCCGCGACGGAGCCGAAAATGACCTTGGATATAACCTTAGAAGACCCGCGCTGGGTAAGTCTGCCACCGCTGGCTGAGCGGGCAGTTTCAGTGACGCTGGCCCATATGGGGCTAGATGCGGAAACGTGCGAAGTCAGCGTGCTGGGATGCGATGACGCGCACATAGCTGCGCTGAATGCAGAGTTTCGGGAAAAGCCAACACCCACGAATGTGCTCAGTTGGCCCGCCGAGGAGTTGGGCGCTGAAGTGCCGGGGGGAACCCCTTTACATCCTGAGCCGGATTTCACCGGCGAAATCCCTTTGGGGGATATTGCGATTTCTTACGATACGTGCGCCCGCGAAGCCGAAGCAGCGGACAAGCCGATGGCAGATCATGTGGCGCATTTGATGGTTCATGGGGTTTTACATCTGCTCGGGTATGACCATATCCGTGACCCGGATGCCACTTTGATGGAACGACTTGAGGTCGAGATACTTGGCAAACTGGGGATTGAAGACCCATATAGGGTATAAGACCGGGCCTTTGAGCTCACTTTTGGAATGGGAATAATGGGCGAAACAGACGGCAGTTCTAACGCAGCGCAACGCGCGCAGCCTCAGGACATGAAAAAAAATAGTGCTGAAAAGCTAGGGCTTTTTTCCCGCATCAAAGATGCATTCACCTCACCTGAGAACAGTGAGGTCTTGCCCGAGAACGGACATCCGGCTGTCGTGGCAGAACCCCACGGGATGATCAATTTACGCCGTATGCGGGTCGAAGATGTGGCCATTCCTACCGCTGAAATCGTTTCGGTCTCTAATACGATTGCCAAGGATGAGCTGGTTCAAGTGTTCCGGGACAGCGGGCTGACCCGTATCCCTGTCTATGAGGGAACTTTGGACACGCCTCTCGGGTTTGCACATCTCAAAGATTTTGCGCTGACCCATGGGTTTAACGGGAATTCCACGGATTTTGATTTGACCTCAATGCTGCGTCCATTGCTGTTTGTGCCGCCGTCGATGCCCATCGGGGTGTTGTTGACAAAGATGCAGACCGAACGACGTCACATGGCGCTGGTGATCGATGAATATGGAGGAGTCGATGGTCTTTTGACGATCGAAGACCTTATCGAACAAGTTGTCGGTGAGATCGCAGACGAGCATGACACCGACGAAGACCAGCAATGGATCGAAGAAAAACCGGGATGCTACACGGCGCAGGCCAGAACTCCATTGGATGAATTCGAGGCTGAGATTGGTCGGTCTTTGACCAATCACGAAGATATCGATGACGAAGAAATTGAAACTCTTGGTGGGCTGGTCTTTGTGTTGTCCGGCCGTGTGCCTGCGCGCGGTGAAATGGTGTCGCATCCAGATGGCTTGGAGTTTGAAGTGATTGACGCCGATCCCCGCCGTATCAAACGGTTGCGCGTGATCCTGCCTGACAGAACCGAATGACCCAATCCGAGGGGCGGCCATTTTGGCAGGGCCTATGTGCCGTGTTGGTATTGGGTTTTGTCGCCGCCTTTGGGTTGGCGCCGCTGTACTTTTGGCCCGCCACTGTGGCTGCGTTTTTCCTGCTTCCTAACGTCTTTAGATTTGCGCACTCGCGCAGGCAGATGGCGCTGTTGGGTTGGGCGTTTGGAACTGCCTATTTTGCGCATGGGCTTGTCTGGATCGTCGAGCCCTTTCTGGTTGATCCTGAACGCCATGCGTGGATGGCGCCTTTTGCGTTGCTGTTCATGTCTGCTGGTCTTGCCTTGTTTTGGGCAGCAGCGTTTGGGGCTGCTGCCCGTCTATCCCGCACGCCAGACGGGCGTGCGTGGGCCTTGATCGCAACCCTGGCTCTGGCAGAATTCGCGCGGGCTTATGTTTTGACCGGTTTTCCGTGGGCGGGGTTGGCGCAGGTCTGGGTCGATACCCGTGCCGCGCAGATGCTCGCGTGGGGTGGATCCCACTGGGTTGCGTTGTTGTCGACGGGGGCGGCGTTAGCTGCGGGGCAATTGCTTGTATCACCGTGGTCGATGCGGCGCGCTGTTCTGGGATCTCTGCCCGCTGTTTGTTTCGTTGGGGGCGGCTATGTCGCTGAAAACCTGCAACCAAAGACGTCGGAGACGGGCAAAATTGTGCGTTTGATTCAGCCCAATGCGCCGCAGCACCAGAAGTGGGACCCGGATTATGTCTGGCAGTTCTTTGAACGTCAGTTGGTTTTAACGGCACAAGGGGATCGTCCCGATCTGATTGTCTGGCCTGAAACATCGGTTCCTCAGTGGCTGAACAATGCGGATCCGTTGTTGCGGCAGGTTGTGGTGGCTGCAGGCGGAACGCCTGTCGCATTGGGCATTCGCCGCGCAGACGGCCCTCGGATATTCAATTCGCTATTGTATTTGGATGAGACTGGCGCACAGGCCAGTGTGTACGACAAACACCATCTGGTTCCCTTTGGCGAATACGTTCCGTTTGGGGATGTTCTGGCCAAATTCGGGATCTACGGCTTTGCTGCGAATGCAGGGCAGGGGTTTTCTGCGGGAATTGGCCCTGCATTGGTGTCCATGGGCGCGTTGGGCAAGGCCTTACCCCTCATTTGCTACGAGGCCGTCTTCCCGCAGGATTTGAATAGTGCACCAGAGCGCGCAAATTTCATTTTGCAAATCACCAACGATGCGTGGTTTGGGGCGCGTTCCGGGCCGTATCAGCACCTGGCTCAGGCGCGTATGCGTGCGATAGAACAGGGGATGCCATTGTTGCGGGCTGCCAACACTGGCGTCTCTGCGATGATTGATCCACTTGGTCGGGTTACAGACAGTCTACCTTTAGGTGAATCTGGGGCATTGGACGTGTCTCTTTCAGCACCGTTTCCGCCGACGGTTTATTCTCGTTTCGGCGATTTACCCATTTTTATTCTCATTGTGCTAACGCTGCTGACTGTGACCTTGCTGCAAGGATCGTCACACCGAAACAAATAGCAATTGACCCTTCCTAGCCCGACGCTTATCTCATTCTGGATTCATCACAACGGCTTCCTGGCGTGATGGATGAACCCCAATGGAGCACTTCAATGTCCCGACAGAATTATATTTTTACCTCGGAATCCGTCTCCGAAGGGCATCCCGACAAGGTTTGCGACCGCATTTCAGACGCTGTTCTTGACGCTTTCATCGCAGAAGAGCCCGAAGCGCGCGTGGCCGCGGAAACGTTCGCCACAACCAACCGTGTTGTGATTGGTGGCGAAGTTGGCCTGTCGGACCAAGCCAAACTGCGCGATTACATGGGGCGGATCGACGAGATCGCCCGCGCCTGCATCAAAGACATCGGTTACGAGCAAGATAAATTCCACCACGAAACCGTGGAAATCACCAACCTGCTGCATGAACAATCAGCGCATATCGCGCAAGGCGTGGATGCGGCGGAAGGCAAAGACGAAGGCGCCGGCGATCAAGGCATCATGTTTGGTTATGCCACGACAGAAACCGACGCCCTGATGCCGGCGCCGATTCAATACAGCCACGCGATCCTACGTCGCCTAGCCGAAGTTCGCAAAAATGGCACTGAACCCGCTCTCGGACCAGACGCGAAATCGCAGCTCTCAGTCATTTACGACAATGGGAAGCCAGTTGGTGTCAGCTCGGTTGTTTTGTCTACTCAGCACCTGATCGAAGAACTCACCAGTGCCGACATCCGTGCCATTGTTGAGCCCTATATCACCGAGGTCCTGCCCGAAGGTTGGCTGACCGACGCAACCGAATGGCACGTGAACCCGACTGGTAAATTTGTCATTGGCGGCCCTGATGGGGACGCCGGTCTGACCGGTCGCAAAATTATCGTTGATACTTACGGTGGCGCGGCGCCGCACGGGGGCGGCGCGTTCTCGGGCAAAGATCCAACCAAGGTTGACCGGTCTGCTGCATATGCTGCGCGCTATCTCGCCAAAAACGTTGTAGCGGCTGGCATGGCGGATCGCTGCACCATTCAGCTGAGCTATGCGATTGGGGTTTCCAAGCCATTGTCGATTTACGCTGATACTCATGGCACTGGTGACGTTGACGCCGCGGCCATAGAAAAGGCGATTGACCAAGTGATGGATTTGACCCCGCGTGGGATCCGGTCACATCTTGAGCTGAACAAGCCAATTTACGAGCGCACTGCTGCTTATGGTCACTTTGGTCGCGCACCAGAGGCCGATGGTGGCTTTAGCTGGGAACGCACTGATCTGGTTGAGGCATTGAAAAAAGCAGTCTGACCCTTTGGTTAAGACATTGGTATTCGCGGGCGGCCTTGTGGGTCGCCCGTTTTTTATTTTATCTGTCCGTTTTTTGGGCGCGCGTCGTGGTTGAGCGCAGGTTTTGAGTGTGTTTGATGCAGAGAATAATGGTGATTGGTGGCCCGGGCTCGGGAAAATCTACTTTGGCGCGGGTGTTGGGCGCACGGCTTGATTTGCCCGTCGTTCATATGGATCCGATCTATTGGCTAGGTGACTGGGTCGAGCGCAGCAAAGATGACACCATGCAGATGGCGCGGGCTGCGGCAGATCAACCGGCATGGGTTTTCGAGGGCAATCATTCGTCCAGCATGGAGTATCGCGCTGAACGGGCCGAGATGATTATCTTTTTAGACATGCCGCGACCTTTGCGGCTGTGGCGGGTATTTTGGCGGTCCATTCGATATTGGGGGCAGACGCGACCGGATATGGGACCCAATTGCCCCGAACGGTTTGATGCAGATTTTTTGAAATTCTGTTGGAACTATGACAACGACGGGCGCCTGCGCGCTTTATCTTTTGTCGACGATTGGCGCGCCAAGCGATTGGTGCACGTATTGCGCAGTCGGTCCAAAGTGTCCCTTTTTGTCGATACCCTAAGCGCTAAGAATACCCTTTGAGGAAGGTGGCAAGACCGTTTGGTTACCGCCTCTGGGGCTTTTGAAGTGATTCCAACGCGTAAAACCGCAGATGAGTAAGCGAAACCTTGCGTGCGGGGCATCTAGGGTTTATGGCCCCGGGCCATGAGCATCGATCATCCCCAGCGCCCGCATCGCAACTTTTATGGCCGTTTCAAGGGAAAGCACCTGAAGCAGAGCCAAAAGACCTATCTGGATGAGGACCTTGCGGCCCTCTCACCCGGAGCCGTGGATTGGGAAACCAACCCAGAGCGCACCAATCTGGATTTGGATGGATTGTTTGGGGGGCGTCCTGTCTGGCTTGAAATCGGGTTTGGTGGCGGGGAGCACCTTGTTCATCAGGCGGCCAACAACCCGGACGTCGGTATTATTGGCGCTGAACCCTACATCAACGGTGTTGCGATGCTGTTGGGGAAAATTCGCCGCGCTAACGCTGATAATCTGGCGGTGCATCCCGGCGATGCGCGCGATCTGTTTGACGTTTTGCCAGATCAGAGCATTTCCAAGGCGTTTCTGCTTTACCCTGACCCGTGGCCCAAAACACGTCATCACCGCCGCCGGTTTGTGACGCAAGAACATTTGGTTCCCTTGGCGCGTGTACTTAAGCCCGGCGCGATCTTTCGTGTTGCGACTGATATCGAGGATTACGTGCGCCAAACTTTGGAAGAAGTGCCAAAGGCCGGTTTCCAATGGTTGGCGGAGCGTCCCACCGATTGGCGCGAACCATGGGATGATTGGATCTCGACCCGATACGAGCAAAAGGCATTGCGCGAAGACAGGGTGCCACACTACCTGACATTTCGTCGACAGGGCTGAGTTCTGCGTTAGAGTGTTCTCATTGAGACACTTAACAAGGCGCATTTCATGTCTGACATTCGGATCACAAATTGCCACACGCACCTGTTTCATTCCAAGCATGTGCCAGTGAACTATCCCTATTGGGCTTTGCGTCCGTTTAAAAAAATGCCGCTTCTGATCAAAGGGTTGGAACGCGGGATGGCTTTAATCGGGCAACAGCCTGTCGCTGAAAAGTTAAGCCGTCTTTATCGGTTCCAGCAAGAAACCCAAGAAGGCAGTCAGCGCGCGATCTTGGACAACCTGCGTCAGCACTATCCGTTGAACACCCGTTTCGTGGTACTGCCGATGGAGCTGTCTGCTTTTGGCTATGGAAAGCCCGAGCTTTCGATGCGTGACCAGCATGATGAGCTCGCAGCCTTACGCCGTGATCCTGATGTCGGGGCTTCTGTCATCCCCTTTGCCACGATTGATCCACGCGCAGACCCCCGCGCGACCGAGCTGTGGCGTGCGATTGATGATCTAGGCTTTAAAGGTGTCAAAATTTATCCGCGCCTTGGATTCGCCCCGGATGATCCACGACTGATGGCGCATGTCTATCCCAAGATGGAAGAGCTGGGACTGCCGCTGATGACGCATTGTTCCCGTGGTGGGGTACAGGGCCGGACGCTGTCTGACCATTGGGCGGATCGCTATACCGATCCGGAGGCCTACATCCCGGTTATGAAGGCCTTTCCCAAGTTGCGTATCTGTCTGGCGCATTTCGGCGGTCAAAAAGATTGGGCCGCCTATGTGAACCCGGACAGGGCAACGCCCTTTGCCGATGAATACCGTGACAATTGGCAGATCAAAATCCGTAAGATGATTTGCAGCGGCAAATACCCGGGCCTGTGGACCGATATTTCCTACACCCTGTTTCATTTTGAGGACTACGTTCCGTTCCTTCGCCTGTTTCTGGGCGGCGAAGCGCCGGATCAGGACGTGGATGAGGAAACCAAGCTGCTCCGCAGTCGTGTTTTGTTTGGGTCTGACTTTTATATGACCCGACAAGAAGAGCTGTCAGAACGTGCCGTGTGCTTTCGTTTGCGCAATGCCTTGGGCGAAGATGTCTTTCGCCAGATCGCCGAAGAAAACCCGGTGCAGTGGTTGGGTGAGGTCTGACCCGTGTCTTTGCGGCTGGACGATTTGGGCCCAATTCGCTACTTCGCTAGCTAAGTTAGCGCAAAAGGAAGCTCTCATGTCCGGACACGGTACGCCAATCCCGATGACGTCATCCCCCTGTGGCCCGCTGAGCGGTGTGGCCGAAGTGCCCGGAGATAAATCGATTTCGCATCGGTCCCTGATTTTGGGTGCGATGGCCGTTGGTGAAACCAAGATCACGGGCTTGCTCGAAGGTGAGGACGTGTTGGACACGGCCAAAGCAATGCGGGCACTGGGCGCTGAAGTGATTGACCATGGCAACGGCAGCTGGAGCGTTCACGGTGTGGGTGTCGGGGGCTTTGCCGAACCCGAGAATGTGATTGATTGCGGCAATTCTGGAACCGGGGTTCGCCTGCTCATGGGAGCGGTGGCAACATGCCCGATTTCCGTGACCTTTACTGGAGACGCGAGCCTGAACGGTCGCCCCATGGCGCGAGTCACCGACCCGCTGGCCTTATTTGGCACGCAGGCCGTGGGACGCAAGGGTGGGCGTTTGCCAATGACAATCGTTGGCGCGGATGAGCCTGTGCCTGTGCGTTACGAGGTGCCGATGCCCTCTGCTCAGGTGAAGTCAGCGGTTTTGCTGGCGGGGTTGAATGCGCCGGGTCAGACCGTGGTGATTGAAAAAGAAGCCACCCGTGATCACTCAGAACGCATGTTGGCAGGCTTTGGCGCCGAGATCACAACCGAGCAAACCGCAGACGGGCGCGTGATCACGCTGACAGGTCAGCCAGAATTGAAACCACAAGTGATTGCTGTCCCGCGTGATCCGTCGTCTGCGGCGTTTCCGGTATGTGCCGCTTTGCTGGCACCGGGATCTGACGTGTTGGTGCCGGGCATTGGGTTGAACCCAACACGGGCCGGATTGTTCACAACACTGCGCGAGATGGGTGCTGATCTGACCTATGAAAACGAGCGCCTTGAAGGTGGCGAACCGGTTGCTGATCTACGCGCACGGTACTCGCCCAGCATGGTTGGCGTTGTTGTCCCCCCTGAGCGGGCCGCCAGCATGATTGACGAATACCCTGTTCTCTCAGCTATTGCAGCAAATGCCACCGGCATTACCATGATGGCGGGCGTCAAAGAGTTGCGCGTGAAAGAAAGTGATCGCATTGATGCAATGGCGCGCGGTTTGCGCGCAAATGGCGTCGAAGTCGATGAGGGCGCTGATTGGTGGTCGGTGACCGGAATGGGGATTGGCAATGTTCCCGGTGGTGGTGCGTGCGAGAGCTTTTTGGATCACCGGATCGCCATGTCGTTCATGGTCCTGGGGATGGGGGCGCAAAATCCTGTGTCGGTGGATGATGGCGGCCCGATTGCAACGTCTTTCCCTATCTTTGAACCACTCATGACGCAGTTGGGTGCAAAAGTCAGCCGCGACTAACAAGGCGACAAACGGCATGGGCCAGAGGTGGCCCATGCACGGCGGCGTCAGAGGTAACCCATAGAATAGCCCATGGTTCCGATTCCGATCAGGGACCAAACGGCCAAGGTGAACCAATAAAGGCCCGGATTTTCGTCTCGGGCGACTGGTTCCCACAGATATGTGTATCCCATAAACAGATCTTTGATGGCCCAAAGGATCAAGCCGATCCCCACATAAAACCAGATATCCATGTTTTTCCTCGTTCATGGTGCGTAATGTTTCGAAATTACGTAACAGCAGATGTGTGATCTGGCCTAAGGGATCAAGGGGAATTAGCGAACGATCACTTATTTTTAGATATTTTGCAGCCAGAACCAGCATCAAGAGGCAAGGAGTACACTCTAATCTGATGTCTTGAGCCTGTTGCTTCCTATATGCCGTTCGATCAAAGACAATTGACCTTGGCTTTGGTGTTCGCACTCAGGCTCTGGGCGCTGGCAAGGGGTCCCTCTGCGATATGTGGTGGGTTGGCTGTATCGGCACTTTTTTGGACCAGTCCGAGCAAAAATATGGCGGTTGTCTTTATATTTCAAAACCTAGAGCAACAGGCCCATTACCGTCCTGCATTGCAAAACATGGTGTATGAGGCGCAGACTAATCCGGCGCAATAACATCTGGTTAAGACCTGCGAATGGGGCGGTCTTGTGATCTCTCAGGGATTGCATCCGCTGGCGTGTCAGAGAATAAAGGCCAAGTGATAGGAAAGAGGCACTGATGCGGTTCACCATAGCAATAGACGGCCCTGCAGCGGCGGGTAAAGGCACAATCTCTAAAGGGGTGGCCGCGCATTTCGGCTTTGCTCATCTGGATACGGGCCTGCTGTATCGTGCGGTTGGGCGGCGAACTCTGCTGGGGGAGCAGCCCAAAACAGCTGCGCTGGCTCTTTTACCTGAGGATTTGAACCGGGACGACTTGCGTACGGCTGAGGTTGCTCAAGCGGCAAGCCGGGTTGCCGTTGTGCCCGAGGTGCGCGCCGCATTGTTGGATTTCCAACGGGCGTTTGCCCGACGTGCTGGAGGGGCGGTATTGGATGGTCGCGACATTGGAACCGTGATTTGCCCTAATGCCGAGGCAAAGCTGTTTGTCACTGCCAGTGCAGAGGTCCGGGCAGAACGTCGGTATCTGGAGCTGACTGGAAATGGCAGTCAGGTGACCCGGGATCAGGTTCTTGCGGATGTCAAAGAACGCGACGCTCGGGATATGGAGCGCTCCGAAGCCCCCCTGAAACCAGCGCTGGACGCTGTCACGATCGATACCAGTAGCTTGAGCATCACTGATGCATTGCGTTTGGCCATTGAGCAAATCCAGCTGAAAATTTCAGTAGCTGGCTAAGCCCAAAGCATCAAAAGTTGGGGCACGCAGACGCGCGCCCCAGTTCATTGATCAAAGGTCAGAAACAGCTGTGTGTTTGATCTGGCCCCATTGGGTGTCAGCGGTTTTCGCAGTGCCGATAACATCTTTCATAAAGGCCTCGCGGGTCCCTGCGTTCAGGAAAAGAAACAGTTTTCCGTCGTGGACAAGGAACTGATCCGGGTCACCGTCGAATTTCTTGCCAACTGAAACCCCAAAAGAACAAAACCCACCATGTTGTGGCACGTATTGTGCTGGGTTGGCTTCAAACGTCTTTTGGTTTTCGGCGCTGGCGAAATAGTAAGAAGCACCATCAAAAGTTGCTGAGAACTCCGACGTCCCTTCGACAGATTTTCCGCTACTCAGCAAGGCCACGGGATCAGAGCCGTGCACCGCTAGCGGGGCACCTGCTGCAGAAATTCCGTTAGAAACGTTGATTTCATCCGCAGCAAATGCGGGTGCTGCAATCAAGGGCAAGGTGGCAAGAACGGCAGAGAGAATGAGCTTGTTCATCGTGTATCCTATCGTGTTTGACTGTGTGTTTGACTGTGTGTTTCGGGTCTTGTTTGTCCCGATGAGGTCAACTTAGGCACAAGCAACGATACGTTTAATCGCAGATCCACCTAACAACTTTGCAGATCGTCCAAATGTCCGGGGGAGTGGTCGTAGACCTCACTCACCAATCTGTGTCTCGCTCTATTTCAGTCCCACCTTTAGACTGAGAGCAGTTTCACAGGAGTTCAAAATATGATCCGCCTTGCACTTCTCTTGTATTGTATTGCGACAACCGCATTCGCTCAGGAGGCGGAAGAGTCGATGACCTACGAGCGTCTTGGCAATATCATCTTTACCCTAGACCCCGACGCCATACCCGAGGGGCCGGGATTTCGAATGACCGTGGCCAACGTGCCTTTGATCGTTGTTACGGATGCCAGTGCCGACAGGATGCGTGCAATGATTCCAATCCGGTCGGCGCAGGATCTGACCGCCGCGGACCTGAACCGGATGATGCAAGCGAATTTCGACACGGCATTGGATGCAAGATACGCAATAGCCAACGACACGTTGTGGGCGACGTTCATTCACCCGTTGGCTCCTTTGGAAAAGGATCAGTTTATTTCAGGGCTGGCACAGGCGGTGAACATCGCCAAGACCTATGGAACGTTGTATTCAGGGGGCGCAGCCCAATATGGTGGTGGGGATAGTGGCAACTTGCAACGCGCCCTGATTGATGAGTTGCTGAAAAAGGGGGAAGAGCTTTAGTGGCTCTTTTTACGGTTAGCCTCTGATCTTACGTATGCCGGTCAATCAAGCGCTCTTCGGCTCTTTTTCGGCGTCTTCGTCATAACGTGCGCGCGCGGAATCAATATTCGGCAAGTTTTCCAAGGCCCAAAGACCGATGGCGGTGACGGGCTCCCGAAACGAATCCCCCAAAGGCGTCAAAGCATATTCCACCTTGGGTGGGATTGTTGGGTAATAGGTGCGACTGACCAACCCGTCGCGCTCCATCTCGCGCAATGTCAGACTGAGCATTCGTTGGGAAATGCCCAAATGGCGCTTTAACTCATTGAAACGCAATACGCTGTATTGGGCCAATGAGATAACAATCAAAACGCTCCACCGATCACCAACGCGGCTTAGGACTTCGTTTATGCGTTGGCAGTCCGGGCATCCGTTTGTTTGGGCCATGGTGGTTCCCTCTGTGTAACCGGGTCTCAGTAATGTGCCTTCTTGTGGCGTTTTCTGGTGTCACCTATATCGCCAGTTACATAAGTATACTACCCCGGCCGAATGCCGCGACACAGGACAGAATATATGACCCACAGCACGCTGATCGAGAAACTGAACTGGCGCTACGCAACAAAAAAAATGGACCCGTCCAAAGCGGTTCCTCAGGAAAAGGTTGATCAAATCGTTGAGGCGATCCGCATGGCGCCCACATCAAGTGGCACGCAGCCATTTGAGTTGTTTCTGATCACCAACCCTGAAATTAGGGCTGAAATTCAGCCCCATGCCTGGAATCAGGCACAGATCACCGAAGGCTCGCACCTGCTGGTGTTCGCGGCTTGGGATAACTACTCGGCGGATCGTATCGATGCTGTGACCCAACAAATGACGGATGAACGCGGCGAAATTCCGATGCTGAATCAGTACTACGATAATCTCAAGGCGACCTATTTGCCACGCGAGGAGCAGGTGAACCATGACCACGCAGCGCGTCAGGCCTATATCGCGCTAGGGTTCGCATTGGCAGCGGCGGCTGAATTGGATGTGGACAGCACCCCCATGGAAGGGTTCGACCCTGCCAAGGTCGATGAGATCCTGAACCTGAAAGAACGAGGCCTGCGGTCTGTGTTGTTGTTGCCTTTGGGATATCGCCAGGAAGGGGCTGACTGGTTGCTGCCGATGAAAAAGGTGCGCAAGTCACACAAGTCTTTTGTGACAGAAATCGCCTAACACCAATAAACTCCGAGCCACGGAATTTTCACGTGGCTCGAAGCGTGTCGCTCTAACTTATGTGAGTGGTGGATTTGCCAATGGCAAAGTTAGAGCGACTAACCCTTCTTCTATCAATAGCTTCCTTGCGCATTGTCATGGTTCGTCAGTGTCCGAGGAATGCTTCCTTCGAATTTTGTGATTGCAAGTCGCTACCCGAGTTGTTCTGCAAAGTCGTGGTGAGAACCTAAAGAGTAAAATTAAGGCTCCCAGCACCGCTACCATGCCAATCATGTACCCGATGATATGCTGCACCACGATATCAATGGAGTGTTCGCACAGAAACTCTTGGTCGTGTTGGATGCGGTGTATCAAAAGCGAAGTTACCAACGACGATACGAAACCTCCAAGAATCAGTATTCTCCAAGCTCGGGGGTGCAGCATGTCTTCCCGCCGGTTGCAAAGTGTTGACCAATCCAAAAGGCAAAATATCGCTGGCGCGGTGCAAATATTGACTGCCATGATCCCTATGAGTTTCACGGCAGTTAAAGTGGTATCACAATAGAGAAAGCACCCGGCAATCGTTCCCGGAAGCAGGTAGAGCGGAGCGCGCTTACCTTCAAAGAAACTAACAATGACAATAATTCCAAAAGGTAGGAAAACGATAGACGACGTCGGGGACAGGTTTGTGACAAAATTGATTTGCAGTGGAAGCAACAGCTCTCCAGTAAGCACAATCGAGCCAATCAAAAAAACACTATGGCAGAACATTTTCGAAAGAGGTTCAGAGAATTTTTCGGATAAACGTCCGCTGGTCATTTGACTGACCTCAAGGTTGGGACCCTTATTGAATTTGCAGATCCAATAACTTGAGAGCGCGTGGTTAAAGGCCGGTACTGCCGCTTGCTGGGCGTTTTGGGCCAAAGGCTTTGGGCTGAGGCGTGGGTGAAGCGTCTATTGGTTGGGGAGTTGGTAAAGCCCTGCACCAAGGGCACGGTTCTGGAGGACCAAGCCCTTGTCGACGAGTTTCTTGAGCGTGCGGTGGAACGTTGGCTGGGATATCCGGCGAAGAGTCGGGTGATCACGCACAACATCTGTTGTGCAGACGGATCGGTCTTCTGCATCGTTCCATGCGTTTGCATAGAAGGCGAGCAGCACATCTCGCTCATTCGGGGAAAGCTTATCAAGACCAAGGTCAAGCTCCATCGTATTTAGCAAATCTCGCAGCTGTGCGATTTGGACCAAAATGCCTGAACTCATAAGAACGCCCTGTCTCAGATTGTACAAAGCACAATAAGGGGTCTACTTCAGGCAATCAACTTGTATATCAATATCGGCGTTTCTTGGCCACTTTTTAAAAGTTTTATGTTTTTTTCGGCGCAATGGTGCGGGAAATTGAAGGTCACGATAGTCATTTTGAGGCCAAGCCGCGCGTGCCCGTGTATTGCTGCGAGCCGCCCCAATGGACAATCCGAGCGCCGTTGTTGTTGTTGGCAAACGTAAAGAGCAATCAGCTATCGCTTTTCTCTCAGCGGTAAAATCATTTCGGGCAAAGGTTGATGACAATATAACGATAGTAAGGGCGGGTTCGCATGTGCGAAGTTCGATAAGTTTGTTCACGACATTGTCCATTTCATCGAAAGAATCGATGTCTATGAAGAAAACTGTACTGCTTGCATCAAGCCGACTAACACGCAGCCAAGCCTGTTCCGGGTTTGAGAAATAGGTAAGGGTTCTTGCGTGTTGATTAAGTGTGCTGGCACATGCCCTCAGATCATAATCTCGACAAGTCAATATGACTAAGTCCAAATCTTTGGTCTCCAGCGGTGTAAGATAGCCTTTCTCTTGGGTCCGCTTGGTATACTTCCGCATCAATTTGCGTATTAACTGCCCGTCTTTTTGAGGTTCCTCTCCCGGATTTTTTAGTCTTAGTCTCGGGAAGCGGAGCTTCAACAAGGCTGCTGAAAGCAGTGATCTAGGCTGTCTGAAAATTCGCGAAATTATCATGGCATTCCCCCTCCATGATATAATCATTATGACTATTCACCTTGAATATCAAGGGGGGATTCGCTTGAATTCAACTATCTATTTTCTCGGAGTGGCAATTTTGCAGGCGCATTTTGAGACTTAAATGAGAGCTCCACATAGAGCTACTCTCGCTGATTGTTGTTGCAAACTTAGCTTTTTCTTGCGCTCAAAAGGGAATCCGCCTATACGCGCCTAGTCAATACAAGGGCGGCTAACGCCTGGATGGCATTTCTGAGCAGGGCTGAGGCGATCCTCGGCCCTTTGTGTTTGTTTGGTTCAGAGATACACCGGGCCACGTTCTGTGACGCTAAACCAAGACCGGCGGAGACAACCGCACGGCCAGAAAAATCGTTGTAAAGGAAACCAGAGACCTCATGGCTCAAAACGTATCTATGGAAGACTTCGAAGCCCTGCTGCAGGAAAGCTTCGAAATGGACACCCCCGAAGAGGGTTCCGTTGTTAAAGGCAAGGTAATCGCGATCGAAGCGGGCCAGGCCATCATCGACGTCGGCTACAAAATGGAAGGCCGCGTTGATCTTAAAGAATTCGCAAATCCCGGTGAAGCTCCTGAAATCGCTGTAGGCGACGAAGTAGAAGTCTTCCTGCGCTCGGCTGAAAACGCCCGTGGCGAAGCGGTTATCTCTCGTGAGATGGCGCGCCGCGAAGAAGCATGGGATCGCCTGGAAAAAGCATACGCAGACGAAGAGCGCGTCGAAGGCGCAATCTTTGGTCGCGTCAAAGGCGGCTTTACTGTCGACCTGGGTGGCGCAGTTGCGTTCTTGCCCGGTTCGCAGGTTGACGTACGTCCCGTACGCGACGCTGGCCCTCTGATGGGTCTGAAGCAGCCGTTCCAGGTTCTGAAGATGGACCGTCGTCGTGGCAACATCGTTGTTTCGCGTCGTGCGATCCTCGAAGAATCGCGTGCCGAACAGCGGGCCGAAGTCATTGGCAACCTGTCCGAAGGTCAGGCCGTCGATGGTGTGGTCAAGAACATCACCGAGTACGGTGCGTTTGTTGACCTTGGTGGCGTAGACGGTCTGTTGCACGTGACCGACATGGCATGGCGTCGTGTGAACCACCCGTCCGAGATCCTGTCGATCGGTGAAACCGTTAAGGTTCAGGTCATCAAGATCAACAAAGAGACTCACCGTATTTCCTTGGGCATGAAGCAGCTGCAGGAAGATCCATGGGATCTGGTTGCTGCCAAGTACCCACTGGAAACAACGCACACTGGTCGCGTGACCAACATCACCGATTACGGTGCATTTGTTGAGCTCGAGCCCGGCGTTGAAGGTCTGGTTCACGTGTCCGAAATGTCTTGGACCAAAAAGAACGTACACCCAGGCAAAATCGTGTCCACTTCGCAAGAAGTCGAAGTCATGGTTCTGGAAATCGACGGCGCCAAGCGTCGCGTTTCGCTGGGTCTCAAGCAGACCATGCGCAACCCTTGGGAAGTGTTTGCAGAAACACACCCCGAGAACACAGAAGTCGAAGGCGAAGTCAAAAACATCACCGAATTTGGTCTGTTTATTGGTCTCGAAGGCGACATCGACGGCATGGTTCACCTCTCCGACCTGTCATGGGACGAGCGCGGCGAAGATGCGATCCAGAACTACCGCAAAGGCGACATGGTTTCGGCGGTTGTCTCCGAGGTTGACGTCGACAAAGAGCGTATCTCGCTGTCGATCAAAGCTCTGGGTGGTGACAAGTTCGCAGAAGCGGTTGGCGGCGTGAAGCGCGGTTCGATCGTAACTGTTGAAGTGACTGCCATCGAAGAAGGCGGCATCGAAGTGGTTTATGAAGGCATGAAATCCTTCATCCGTCGCTCTGATCTGTCGCGTGACCGTGCTGAGCAGCGCCCTGAGCGTTTCAATGTTGGCGACAAGGTCGACGTTCGCGTCACTAACGTCGACAGCAAGACACGCCGTCTGGGTTTGTCGGTCAAGGCACGCGAAATTGCGGAAGAAAAAGAAGCAGTGGAACAGTATGGCTCCTCGGACTCCGGCGCATCGCTGGGTGATATCCTTGGCGCAGCACTGAAGTCTGGCGACTAAGCTTTACTCCATCTGAATTTGAAGGCCCTGCAACGCAAGTTGTGGGGCCTTTTTCGTTGTAGGGGTTCTTGAAAGGTGAACTCCCGCCTGCCCTAAATGCATTGAAATGCATCCAGGATCATTTGGGCCGGGCAGGGCGCCTTTGGCACCCTGCGGGTGCATCTAGAAGCAAATGTTGGGCCCAAGCTGGAATGATTAGGTAAGAAGGGAGGTGCCCGGATTTCGCATTTCGCGACGGAAAGGTACCGCAGCGCAGGTGGAACTTGTCCCTAATAGTTAACGAATCATCGCTTCTAAGTGTGCTGTGAGAAGCAAGAGATCGGCGAAACTGAAGAGGTCGAATGGACGTAAAGGGCGGAAATTGAAATTATTCTGGATATTTAGGCCAGATTAGTTTCCCTCATTCCCAATTTTTTCCTATACTCTCAGACCAATAGCACACAGCCACCTTGTTGCCTTGGGAGGGGAACAGCACATGATCCGTTCTGAACTGATCCAGAAAATCGCAGACGAAAACCCACATCTTTATCAGCGTGACGTTGAGCGGATTGTGAATACTGTGTTCGAAGAAGTCACGGATGCTATGGCGCGCGGCGACCGGGTTGAATTGCGCGGCTTCGGCGCATTTTCGGTCAAACAGCGAGACGCGCGGATTGGTCGCAATCCAAGAACCGGCGAAACAGTGCATGTCGAAGAGAAGCATGTGCCATTCTTTAAGACCGGCAAATTGCTACGAGATCGATTGAACGGAAAGTAACATGATGCGCTACATTCGCTACGCGGTCCTGGGATCACTGGGGATCATCTTGATCTCAGTGTCTCTGGCAAACCGTGGTATGGTCACACTGAAACTCATGCCGGATGATCTGGCTGACCTTCTGGGCTTCAACCACGGGATTGCTCTCCCGTTGTTTGTTGTTGTCCTTGGGGGCGTGGTTGTCGGGCTAATCCTCGGCTTCCTGTGGGAGTGGCTGCGCGAGCACAAGCATCGCAAGGATGTCAGCACCAAGAAACGCGAAGTGCGCAAACTGGAACGCGAAGTCGGTAAGTTGAAAGCACAAAAGAACGAAGGCAAAGACGAAGTTCTGGCCATTTTGGACGAGGCAAGCTGAGCCTGCATGTCTGATGATGTGAGCGTCAAAATTTGCGGCCTGACTACAGTTGGGCAGATTCAGGCCGCTGCGACTGCTGGGGCACGATACGTGGGCTTTGTGTTTTTTCCAAAATCCCCGCGTCATCTGGATGTTCCCAAAGCGGCTGAACTGGCTGGGCAAGTACCACTTGGGATTGCCAAGGTTGCTTTGACGGTGAATGCGACAGATGCGGAATTGGACCACATTCTGGCCTCGGTGCCGCTGGACCTGTTGCAGCTTCACGGCAAGGAAAGTCCAGCACGCGTTTCTGAAGTTAAAGAGCGCTATGGTTTGCCCGTGATGAAAGCCATCGGCGTCGCAGATCAAGCGGATTTGGCGCAGATTGATGTGTATTCCCAAGTCGCTGATCAGTTGTTGATTGATGCGAAACCTCCGAAAGAGGCTGTGCTTCCGGGGGGGAATGGGTTGTCCTTTGACTGGCGTCTACTCGCCGGGCGCAAATACTGGCAGTGTCCATGGATGTTGGCCGGTGGGTTGACGCCTGACAATGTGGCTGAGGCGGTCCTGATGACGGGGGCGCAGCAAGTTGATGTCTCCTCGGGCGTGGAAAGCGCACCTGGCATTAAAGATGCTGAAAAGATCCGGGCATTTGTGTCAGCTGTGAGCGGATAAAAGGCCTGACCCATACGATTTAGTTTTGGGGGAACGCGATATCATCACACCATAGGACGTCGAATTTTTTGAGAAGATCGTGAGAGGCTAGATCTGCTCCAGTCACGTGAAACCGGAAAAAAATAAGCGTTTGGTCATTTTGTTGGTGTGTGCGATTGCGCTGATCCTATTGTCCAAGATCATCGTCAGCCGTTACCCCGATGCAGTTGATCAACTAATTTG
Source organism: Phaeobacter sp. NW0010-22 (assembly GCF_040365955.1). Taxonomy (NCBI): domain Bacteria; kingdom Pseudomonadati; phylum Pseudomonadota; class Alphaproteobacteria; order Rhodobacterales; family Roseobacteraceae; genus Phaeobacter; species Phaeobacter sp. NW0010-22. The sequence continues at coordinate 15,745 of NZ_BAABWT010000003.1, read as the reverse complement.
CGATGTCTTCGTTGATCAACCGTTCAGCTCTCAAACAAACACAGGCAAACATTGAACTGCGACATGAGATTGAGCGCCGCATTGCGGCCCGGCAAGACCGTTCGGGATCGTAGACCTTTTTGCTTCGCAGATCGTACATATTGGACCGCTTTTTGTAGATCTCGCTTGCTATGTGGAAATCCGCGCAGTGTTTCCGTTAAATGCCGTGTGCAAATAGCTGCTAAATGTTTCTCAATCGAAATGGCTTTGCGCCGCGCTATGTACGATGCAAAGGCAATTTGAGGTGTGATGCGTTTAGGCATAGCAAATTTCGCAATCACCTCCTATGAACATCTGGCACGACGACGGAGACTGTTATGGACCACGATCTTTTCAATTCCTTCATGTCCGGCCCTGACGAAAGTGGTCGATTTGGTAAGTTTGGCGGACGGTTTGTCAGCGAAACTCTGATGCCTCTCATCCTGTCATTGGAAGAGGAATACGAGAAGGCCAAGACCGATCCGACGTTTTGGGCGGAAATGGATGATCTGTGGACCAATTATGTTGGTCGCCCATCCCCGCTGTATTTTGCAGAACGCCTGACCGAGCATTTGGGTGGAGCCAAAATCTACCTCAAGCGGGATGAGCTGAACCACACCGGCGCGCACAAAATCAACAACGTTTTGGGGCAGATCATTCTGGCCCGCCGCATGGGCAAGACCCGGATCATTGCTGAAACCGGGGCAGGGCAGCACGGTGTTGCAACCGCAACTGTCTGCGCCAAGTTTGGTTTGAAATGCGTGGTTTACATGGGGGCACACGACGTTCAACGTCAGTCCCCCAACGTGTTCCGTATGCGTTTGCTGGGGGCCGAGGTCATTCCGGTGACATCGGGAAGGGGCACGCTCAAGGATGCGATGAACGATGCGCTGCGCGATTGGGTGACCAACGTGCGCGACACCTTCTATTGCATCGGCACTGTTGCAGGTCCGCACCCTTACCCGGCGATGGTGCGCGATTTCCAATCCATCATCGGCAAAGAAGCCAAAGAGCAGATGCAGGCCGCCGAAGGCCGTCTGCCCGATACTCTGATCGCTGCCATCGGTGGTGGATCAAATGCGATGGGGCTGTTCTTTCCATTCCTCGATGACAAAGAGGTTAATATCATTGGGGTCGAGGCCGGTGGCCGTGGCGTGAATGAAAAAATGGAACATTGTGCATCCCTGACGGGCGGTCGTCCGGGCGTGTTGCACGGCAACCGGACTTACCTGTTGCAAGACGATGATGGTCAGATTTTGGAAGGCTATTCCATTTCAGCGGGTCTGGATTACCCTGGAATTGGCCCTGAACATTCTTGGCTGCACGATGTTGGTCGCGCGCAGTATGTGTCGATCACGGACAAGGAAGCTCTGGAAGCCTTCCAGCTATGTTGTTCAACCGAAGGGATTATCCCGGCGCTCGAGCCCAGTCATGCCTTGGCGCATGTGATGAAAATCGCACCAGAGCTGCCCGCGGATCACCTGATTTGTATGAACATGTGCGGGCGGGGAGACAAAGATATCTTTACCGTGGCCAAGCACCTTGGGTTTGATATGTCAGATACCGAAGGGCGTGCGGCAGATTAAGCCGACCAGAGCACCCAAAGAACAAGAAAAAGACCAGCCCAAGATATTGGGCTGGTCTTTTTTGTCTAAGCGTACCCGATGGTCAGGCCACCGCCAGTAGGACATCTGTCAATCAGGAGCATCAATCGCATGCTGTTTCAGTATCGGTAAGGGCGCGATTTCTAACGCGCGTTGGTGCGTCGCTTGCAAATCAACCTTTGGCGCACACCCCTCATCGTGGGCTTGTAGAAAACGGCTTGCACAAAGACACCATTTATCGCCTGGCTTCAGCCCTGCGAAGCCGAATTCAGGGCGGGGTGTGCTCAGGTCATTTCCGACGTATTTGGAATAGGCTAAGAACTCGGCCGTCATGACAGCGCAAACTGTATGGCTGCCTTGGTCCTGGGCGCAGGTGTTGCAATGGCCATCGCGAAAGAAGCCGGTCAGGGGGGTTGTTGAGCAGGGCGTCAACGGTCCCCCGAGTGCATTGATGCTTGGATCTGGTTTCATACCATACAGCTTACAAGTTTTTTGCGATCAAGCGGAACATTTCGATGTTTGTCTCGCTCACACCTTCGTCCCTGAATTTGCGATCCGCACCGGTTGTGGTGATCAGGACACCGCGCTGCTGATCAAAATAAAGGTATTGCCCGTACACACCACGCCCCAGAAATTCACCTTGGTGGGCGCCAACGGGGATCCACCATTGATATCCATACCCGATCTTTCCGGGCTTGGTCGGGGCGCTTGCATGTGTCGATTCCGCAATCCAGGCCTCGGGCACAATACGCGTGCCACCGTAGGTACCGTTCTGCAAAATCATCTGACCAAACCGGGCAAAGTCACGCGTGGTGAAGTTCAAACCACCCAAGACAAAGGCAACACCCGCACCGTCAGTCACATAGTAGCCGTCCTGTTCCAGCCCCAGTGGTATCAAGATCTTTTCCTCCAACAGCTCTGATACAGATCGACCTGTTGCGCCTCGAACAACCATCCCAACCACATGCGTGTCGATGGACACGTACTGCCAAGTGTCGCCGGGTGTTGCGAAACTCTCGGTGATAGACGCCGCGAAATCATCCAAGGCACCGCCCAAGGCGACGACACGACCCATGCGGTTGATGTCTGAGTCATAGTCCAGATAATCTTCGTCAAAGGTCACACCGCTTGCCATGTTCAACACATTGCGGATTGTGGCGGCCTCATAAGCGCTGCCCTTGAGAAGCGGCGCATATTTGATAACCGGATCATCCAGGGAAGCAATTGCGCCTTCTTCCATCAGAACCCCGAACAGCGCTGAAAGATAGCTCTTGGCGATGGACCAGGATATTCGGCGATCATCGGGACCGGTGCCGAGGAAATATTCTTCATACCGGATCGCGCCGTCTTTCATAACCAACAGGGACGTCACAGACCGGTCCTCGATCCATTGAGCCGTTTCGGCGGGCAATTGGGTCTCTGACCCATAGGGTAATTCAGAGGTTGGCCCGTCGCCACGCGACAACGTTCTGGTCAGAAATGCCGCGTCCATATGGGAAAAATTGTTCACGATCTTCTCCTCCGAGAAGAGCGAATTTACCGCCCATAACCGTTTGATTTCTTCGCGTTTCCAAACACCAACCACTACAGCGGCCAGCACAAGGGCAACAAGAATTCGACCGATCCATTTACCGACTGCGCGCATCACTACTCTCCCTCTTTTGTCGTTATCCTGACAAATGGGTCACCCAATGAGCAATCAAAACGTCGCGGCAAGGTGGACTATTTGAAACGATCCATAAGCTTCTGCATTGAAGAGCGTGTATCCTCAACAGGCGCAGCAGGATCAGGTTCAGAAGTGGCCGCTTTTTTCGCTGTTTTAGCTGAGGTCGAGGAACGCGGCGGAGCCGTGCGCAGGGCCACCGCGTTCATGAACTTTCCGCCATCGCCATCAGCCAGCTGAGGCGCCCCATCTGAGGCCCCCCGCAGCACATTATCCAGCCATTCTTCGTCAGCCTTGGCGAAATCATGCAGCACATAGCTGGCCACCATTTCTTTGCGTCCGGGGTGGCCGATCCCCAGCCGCACCCGATCATACGCGGCGCCGATATGGTCGTGGATGGATCGCAAGCCATTGTGCCCCGCATGCCCACCACCGGCTTTGACACGGACTTTGCCGGGGGCCAGATCCAGTTCATCATGCAGAACGGTAATGTCAGTAGAGTCCAGTTTATAAAATCGCATGGCTTCACCAACGGATTGTCCTGAGCGGTTCATGAAGGTTTCCGGTTTCAGCAACAGAACCTTTTCAGAGCCGAGCCGGCCTTCGCAGATTTTCCCCTGAAATTTGGTCTTCCATGGGCCAAACCCATGGTCACTCGCGATTTGGTCCAAAACCATGAAGCCAATATTGTGACGGTTTCCGGCGTATTTCCCACCTGGATTTCCCAGTCCAACAAAGAGTTTCATGATCTGCTCCGCGCTCTATCAGTCTCTTTGTCTAAATGCACTGAAACGCGACGGGTTTCTAGTGAGGAAGCAGGCCAGTGTTGTCCGACCCCCTTCCTCAAATGCATTAGCCCTTGGGGGTGTACCAGATGGGTGAAGTATAGGCCCGCTCGGTAGTCACCATGGGCACCGTATCGTCCATCGTCACATTGAAACGCTTGGCCTCATAGGCCGTCCAGCGTGGCGTGGGGATTTCGATCACCCTGACATAATAAAACGCGCGAAGCGCCGGATCAAAATCCGGGTCCTGCCAGAAAGAGATCAATTCCGGTGCCCCGATGGTATTGGTCCATGTCGCGTTGGGGATGTCGACGGTGTTGCCAACCAAAGGCAGCTTGCCATCCGCGCCAGGCACCCGGTCATCACTCCACGCGACATCATAGACCTTTTCGCCGCGCGTACCGTCAGCATTCAGCCAGCCCTTGACGATCTGTATGCGGTCCAAATTCCCGCTCATGGGGTCTTTGAGGGCCGCGACGAGAAAGTTGGGGGCGTCGCCAGAGGATTTAGGCAAGTCCGCACCCATGGGTACACCTTTGGCATACCCGATATCCGCGGGCAGGCGATTGTCTGCGTCCGATGGATCAAAGTTCCATCCGCCAAAGAACCGGACCAGCATACGAGACCCGGTCGTGCCGTAGACTTCGCGTCGCTCAAAGGCATCAAAAATTGCTGCGCGGGTGTTTTTGGTCGCCCAAACCCCAGCGTACCCACCTGATGCCTGTTTCCAGCCATAGATCGAAAACTCGGGATTTGGGGCTTCGATGACAAGGTGTTCCCAACGGTTCGGTTCTGGCTCTACGCCGGAATGCTTGCCAAAGAAGTTCTCTTCTTCCACGGCGGCCATGCCGGTATGGGCATCCGTCGATCCGATTTGCCCGACTTTGTAGGGGTTCACTCCCAACTGTTCTTCCAGCAACAACCCGGTTTTGTAGGCTTCCCGAGAATACTCGTATTGCAACATGTCTTGGGTTTTGGCCTGCGTGCCGTTCAGATTCGATGCATCCCACGTGTCAAAATCCGCGAATTCATCATCCGGGCTCAGAAAGGGGTGCGCTTCGCTATCCCCTTTGATCTGGGTCGTTTCGATGACGGGTTCAAATCGTGCCCTAAGGGCTGCATTTTCAGCGCTCAAGGGAGTGCCGTCGAAATTTGAAACCGAGAACAATCGACCGTTTGACAGGTTGCCGTTGTGAGGGATGGCAAGGACATCACCACCAGTGTTCTTTTCGTATTCAGCCAGGTGTGCCCACAAATCTTCGGGGTTTTTGCTATCGAATTGCGAAAAAGGCGTCACGGCATTTGTCATATCGGCCCCGTCCCGGAAAATGACGTTCCGGTGGATGTTGTCTCCCCCTTCCGAGGTCCACTCATAGCCGATCAGTGCGGTGAACGTACCGGGATCGTTATATTGCTCGGCCAGCGCGGTGTAGTGCTGCCAAGCCTTCTTGATTGCTTTGGGGTTATCAATCGGAGGCGTATCCGTCGACAAAGAGGCGACGATCTCCATTGCAGTGTTAAAGACAATATCGTTGTCGCCACTGGTCAGCGCATCATACCAGGATTTCCCCTGCTCCGTAGAGAGGATTTCTTGATCGCCCGCCAACAGCTGGGGCATGAGGCCATACATTTCAGCGTGATCTGAAATCACCAGCCAATCCAACGGTCTGGCCAACTTTGCCTGCAGCCCATGGGTGGTCGTCACCTCTTCGCCGCGTGCGAAACGAAACGCGTCTTCTTGGCTTAGGCGCGTCATGGTACCTGCATCTACCGAAACCTCGGTATGAAGGTGGGTGTCGCCCCATAAAACGCGCGTTGGAAAGGTGCGGCCTGCATAGGGTGAAAAGTGATCGCTGGTGAATCTGATCGCCACATCGTCTTTGGATGGCAACATATCTTGAACTTGCGCAAACGCGAAAATTGGTATGCCGCACATCATGGCGGCACCGGTCAGGGTCGCTGCCAACTTTAATGTTTTGGTCATAATATCTCTCCCGTGGATCGGCACGCAAAGTGCCTGGTGAAACTCTCTCTGAACGTCGATTGGGGATATGATACACAATAAGTTGAATATGTGGGCGATTTTGTATGGGATGCCTATTGGGCACAAAAAAACAGGGCCCGCTGGGGCCCTGTTTTCCAAATTCGTGAAAGAAGAAAAGCTTACGCTTCTGCTTCCTCTACACCATCTTCTGCTTCGTCTTCTTCGTCGTTATCCGAAGAGCGCAGACCCGACGGAGCCGAGATGTTTGCGACAACGAAGTCACGGTCGATGGTCGCCTTGGCGCCAGCAGGCAGATCGATCGCTGAGATGGTGATGGTGTCACCAACGTTCAGACCGGTCAGATCAACAACCAGTTTCTCAGGGATGTCACCGGCGGTTACAACCAGCTCAACCTCAGGACGTACAACAGTCAGAACGCCGCCGCGCTTGATGCCGGGCGCTTCTTCTTCGTTGATGAACTCAACAGGGATGAACAAGCTGACTTTGCTGGTGCGACGTAGGCGCATCAGGTCCAGGTGTGTCGGCAGATCTTTGACAACGTGACGCTGCACGTCGCGGCAGATGACGCGTACATCTTCGTGACCTTCAACCTTGAGGTTGAACAGAGTCGACTTAAAGCGGCCTGCTTTCAGGCGCTTCAGCAGGGCGTTGAACGGGATTTCGATCGCAAGCGGATCTACGTCGCCACCAAATACAACACCAGGAACCATGCCGTTGCGGCGTGATTGACGAGCGGCGCCCTTGCCTGTCCCCGTCCGTTCCAGAGCTACGAGATCAGGAATCTCTCCAGCCATGATAATTCTCCAAAGTTAGGGCAGGGATCCTCCAAGGCTGTATCCCCGCGTGAAGCCGCGCACATAGACCATTTATTGGGTGTTGAAAAGGGGCAATCAACCAGGCCATTGCTCAAGGACAGATCACGTTGATTAATCTCGCATATAAGCCTGCTCAGAAAGCAAAGGGCAAGACTTGATGGGGTCCCTTTGCTTGCTCTTGTTCCGAGGGGCTGTAATCATGGCAGAACCCTATGCGCATTGGTGTTTATATGGAATGCGAAGTGGGACCTCTGGCTCACAGAAATGGACGCATGACGCGCGACACTCAAAAAACAATCCGGCTTTTGCTCTTAGTGACGCCGAATTTCAATATGGCCGCCACGGTGGGTTTCTTAGACCCGTTTCGGGCGGCTAACTATTTGAATGGATGCGCACATTTCCAATGGGAAATTGTCTCGCAATCTGGGGGGCAATGCATGGCGAGCAACGGGCTGAGTCTTGAGACAGTGGCCCTTGCTGATGTTGCGGACAGGGCGACAGACATCGTTGTCCTCTCGGCCAGCTGGACACCAGAGGCCCACAATACAACGCCCCTTCATGCTGCGCTGTGGAAATGGGCGCGGCAAGGCAGCACGATTGGCGCCTTGGATACGGGCGCCTTTATCCTCGCAAAAGCTGGGATGCTTAACGGGCGCAGGGCGACTGTCCATTATGAACACATCGACGCGATGCAGGAACTTTATCCTGAAGTCGAGACAACCGAAGATTTGTTTGTCTTTGATGGCAACCGGATGACCTGTTGCGGCGGCGCAGCGGTTGCAGATTTCGCCCTTCATATCATTCGGGGCACCCACGGAGATGGTTTGGCCAACGCGGCGGCGCGCTATATCCTACACGATCATGTACGGCCGGTGGGCGCGCGTCAGAGTCCGCAGTTGGTTGAGCCGGTAGGACAACGCGCCCCAGATGTTGTTAAGCAAGCCATCGCTTTGATGGAGGCACACCTTGAGGTGCCGCTTGCGATTCCTGCGATTTGTGATGTCATCGGCCTGTCCCAGCGACAACTCAATCGCCAGTTCACCCGATACGTGAACAAGACGCCGGTGCTCTATTATCGTGATATCCGACTGGATCGAGCCCGCGGATTGGTAACCCAGACAGAATTGCCGTTGGCCGAAGTCGCGCTGGCTTCGGGCTTTTCCAGCCATGTGCATTTTAGCCGGGCCTATCGGGATCGTTTTGGATTGTCACCCCGCAGCGATCGAACCGAAGGGCGCGTACCCTTTGAATTCCGGGCTTGGCCCATGCATCGCAAGGCGGAGTAATCTGTGACGAGATTGCAAAAGTGGCGAAAAAAGATAAGAATGCGTCCAGTTAAGCGCAGAAAGCCCAGCTGAAAACCGTAATCCTTTTGGGATGGGACGCTTTGCAGCCTCCGCCACATCTGCCAGAGGACACGAGTCATCATGACTGTATTGCCCAGCTCACAGCAAATTCAGGACATCGCCTCGGGGTATGACGTTGAGGCGGCAAAATCCCTATCGCTCAAGGCGGATGCCTATGTGGACCCGATGTGGCATCAGGCGGACCTGAAGCAGATCATCGCCAAAACATGGCAGTGGGTGTGTCACGTTGAAAAGCTGCGCAAGCCGGGCAGCTATACAACTATCGAAATTGCAGGCGCTCCGATTGCCTTGGTCCGGGATCGCGACGGTGCTTTGCGCGCCTTCTACAACGTCTGCAAACATCGCGCGCACGAGCTGTTGTCAGGCGAGGGGGAAACTTCGCGGATCATGTGCCCCTATCATGCGTGGGTTTATAAGCTAGACGGGCAATTGGTGCGTGCCCCCCACACAGAGACCCTACAGGATTTCGACACCGGTGATATCTGTCTGGACGAGGTTCAGGTCGAAGAGTTCTGCGGCTTTGTCTATGTGAACCTTGACCCACAGGCCGCGCCCTTGTCCGAGATCACAGGCGACCTTGCGACCGAGATCCAGCATTGGGCCCCTGATATCGAGAACCTGACCTTTGCCCATCGGTTGACCTATGATATCAAGTCCAACTGGAAAAACGTCGTCGACAATTTCTTGGAATGCTACCATTGCCCAACGGCCCACAAAGATTTCTGTGATCTGGTGGATATGGATACCTACAAGGTGACCACCCACGGGATCTATTCCAGTCATATGGCCGATGCGGGCAACTCGACCAATAGTGCCTATGACGTGTCAAACGCCACGGTGAAAACCCACGCTGTATGGTGGCTCTGGCCAAACACATGCATCATGCGATATCCGGGGCGGTCGTCGATGATCATTCTCAACATCATCCCGGTTGGACCTGATCGCACGCTGGAAACCTATGATTTCTTTCTCGAAGAAAAGACCGCGAACGAGGCCGAGCTTGATACCATCCGCTACCTCGATGAGGTGCTACAGGTCGAAGACATCAATCTTGTGGAAAGCGTACAGCGCGGCATGAGCACCCCGGCGTTCCAGCAGGGTCGCATTGTAAATGACCCCGAAGGGTCCGGTAAATCCGAACATGCAGTGCATCATTTCCACGGGCTTGTGTTGGAGGCTTACAAACGGGCCGCCGGATGAAAGCCACATGTTTCCCTTGGGCGTTTAGGACCAAGCCGATGACGTATCAGCCACCGCCCTGTGCGGCTAACGTTGTCATTTCGGTCACTTAGGGAGGGAACAATGCCGAAACGCCCGAATATCGTCATCATCATGGCTGATCAGTTGGCCCCGCAGTTTTGTGGGGCCTATGGCCATCCCATCGCCAAGACGCCCCATATGGATGCGCTGGCGGCACGCGGCATGCGCTTTGATGCGGCCTATTGCAATTCACCGTTATGCGCCCCGTCGCGGTTCGCCTTTATGTCTGGTCAGTTGATCAGCCGCATTGCAGCCTATGACAACGCCAGTGAGTTCCGCGCCACGGTTCCCACATTCGCGCACTATCTTCAGGCGCTGGGCTATCGCACATGTCTGTCGGGCAAAATGCATTTCGTCGGTCCGGACCAAAAACACGGTTTTCAGGATCGTGTGACCACAGATATCTACCCCTCTGATTTCGCATGGACCCCAGATTGGGAGGCCCACGACGAGCGGATCGACAAGTGGTATCACAACATGCAGACGGTCAAGGAAAGCGGGGTCGCGGTTGCTACGTTTCAGACCGATTATGACGACGAAGTCGGATTTGCCGCCCGACGCTGGTTGATTGATCGGGGGCGTGACAAAGCACACGGCTCGGACGCGCCATTTGCGATAGTGGCCAGCTTTATTCACCCGCATGATCCCTATGTGGCAAAACCGGAATGGTGGGATCTCTATTCCGAAGACGACATTGACCTGCCCGAATTCACACTCGCGGCTTCAGAACAAGATCCGTTCTCGCGACGTTTGATGGATGGGATCGAAGCCAGCTATGTCCCGCTGAGCAACGAAGAGGTGCGGCGCGCGCGCCACGCATATTTGGCCAACGTCAGTTATTTCGACAGTAAAGTTGGCGAGATGGTGCAAACGCTCAATGATATCGGGGAATTGGACAACACCATCGTGATCGTAACGGCTGACCATGGCGACATGCTGGGCGAACGCGGCTTGTGGTACAAGATGAATTTCTTTGAAAACTCTGCGCGGGTTCCGCTGATCATAGCGGGGCCAGACGTGGTGCCAGGCATCGCCTCAAACGCCTGCTCTCTGGTGGATATCCTGCCGACGCTTGTTGATATTGCCGGGGGTGATGAAACCGTGTTGGGGGAACCCGTGGATGGGCGCAGCCTGATGCCCTTGGCGCGGGGCGAAGCGGACCCCAAGGACGAAGCCATCGGCGAATACTGCGCAGAAATGACCCCCTATCCGGTGTTCATGATCCGGCGTGGGGCACTGAAATACATCCATTGTGACGCTGATCCCCCACAGTTGTATGATCTGGTCGCGGATCCTCAGGAGCGGGTGAATGTCGCATCCGATCCCACCTATGCAGCCGAGGCCAAGGCCTTCGCAACAGAGGTCCACGCGCGGTGGGACAGCCGTCAACTGCGCGAGGATATCATTTCAACCCAAAAATCCCGTCGTGCGCTGCATGCCGCGATGGAATCCGGTGCGGGTGAGGCTTGGGATTACAATCCGCCAAGTGATGCCAGCCAGCAATATGTACGCAACCACATGGATTGGACGGTAGCGGCTGCGCGCTATCGGTTTCCACCCCTGAAAGAAGGTGAGCCAGAATGAAACTAGAGGGAAAAATAGCACTTGTTACAGGTGGGCGGGGCGGCATTGGCCGCGCCATCGTGGCCCGGTTTCTGCGCGAAGGCGCAACTGTGTATGCCGCTGACCTAAGCCCTGAGGGATCGCTTGCCCAACACGACGCTGATGGCAGTCGGTTTGTTGAAATGGATGTGGCGGACGAGGGCGCTGTACAGGCCGCAATGTCCCAGGTGCAGGCCGAATTTGGTAAGCTGGATATATTGGTAAACGCCGCTGGTATCGAAATCGAAAAAACCATCGAAGAGACCTCTCTCGAGGAATGGAACCGCTCCTTTGCAGTGAATTGCACCGGAACATTCCTGACCTCGAAATATGCACTGCCGTTGATGCGGGCCGCGGCTAAATCCGGCACGTCAGCCAGCCTGATCAACTTTGGCAGCTATGATGGCTTCATCGCGGATCCCGGTTTGGCTGCCTATTGCGCAACCAAGGGCGCGGTGCATGCGCTGACGCGCGCGATGGCCTGTGATCATGGCCCCGAAGGCATCCGGGTCAACGCCATTTGTCCGGGTTACATCGACACCCCCATGTTGCAGAGCTTCTTCACTGGCGACGGTTCAGGTGGGGACGGGGGCAATATCGACACTTTGCAGCAGGCAGTGCGCGATGTGCATCCGATGCGCACCTATGGCACGCCCGAAGATATTGCAAACTTGGTCAATTGGCTCGCCTCAGACGAGGCCCGGTATGCCAGTGGTCAATTGTGGGTTCTGGATGGTGGTCTGTCCGCCCAAGTCCAGCAGATGAAACTCTGAGCAGGGAAACGCATCATGGCAGCACAAAAATCAGTCATTATTACATGCGCGCCAACCGGTGGGATTCACACGCCAACCATGTCGGAACATCTGCCAATCACACCCAGCGAAATCGCAACGGCCAGTATAGAGGCGGCCCAGGCAGGAGCTTCGATCATCCACCTGCATGCACGGGACCCTGAAACCGGAAAGCCAGATCCCAACCCGGACCTGTTCATGGAATTTTTGCCGCGCATCAAACAGGCGACCGATGCTGTCATGAATGTCTCTACTGGTGGGGGATTGGGGATGAGCCGCGAAGAGCGGTTGCGCGCAGCCACTGTCGCCAGCCCCGAAATGGCGAGTATGAACATCGGGTCGATGAACTTTGGCATCTTTCCGATGAAAGACAAGTATTCGAACTGGAAACATGACTGGGAACCGCAATTCCTCGACATGACGCGCGATTTCATCTTTCGCAATACGTTTGCAGATATTGAATACACCCTGAAAGAGTTGGGCGAGGGCCACGGCACGCGGTTCGAATTTGAATGCTATGACCTTGGGCATCTCTATAACCTTGCGTGGATCATTGATCAGGGTTGGATCAAGGGGCCGATTTTTGTGCAAATGGTATTTGGCATTCTTGGCGGTGTTGGCGCGGATCTTGATAACCTGATGCACATGCACACCATCGCAAACAAGTTGTTTGGGGATGACTATGAATGGTCGGTTCTTGCCGCTGGCCGCCATCAGATGCCCTTTACCACCCAAAGTGCGTTGTTGGGCGGCAATGTCCGCGTCGGTATGGAAGACAGCCTGTACATAGGGCCGGGGGAAAAAGCCGTTTCCAGCGCGCAACAGGTCACGAAAATCCGCTCGATCATCGAAAGCCTTGGGCTGCAGGTCGCAACTCCGGCCGAGGCCCGGGAACGGCTGGCGCTCAAGGGCGGTGATCAGGTGGCATTCTGAGGGTGCTTTTGAAACTTGATAGAGTCAGCTGCGTTTGCGGCGCAGTCGTTGAATAGAAAAGGGATACGCATGGAAAAGCAGACTGCTATTGTAACCGGTGGAAACCGTGGAATCGGCCGCGCCATTGTGGATCGCTTGCTGGCTGACGGTCATAACGTGGTCACATGCGGACGCGGGGAACGGCCCAAGGATCTATCAGATGCCGCGGTTTGGGTTCAGGCGGATGTGTCGAAAACTGATGACGCCGCAGCGCTGGTCAAGACGGCAAACACCACCTTTGGTCAAATCACCTTACTGGTTAACAACGCGGGGGTTCAGGTCGAAAAAACGGTTGCTGACAGCGATGATGACGATTGGGATCTGGTGATGAATGTTAACTGCAAAGGCGTGTTTAACATGTGCCGGGCTGCTTTGGTGGATATGGCAGAACAGGGCGGCAACATCATCAACATCGGGTCGATCTCGGGTGTGGTCGCGGACCCCTCAATGGCGCTTTATAATGCGTCCAAGGCCTTTGTGCACGGGCTGACCCGCTCAATCGCGGTGGATCATGGACCCAAGGTGCGCTGCAACGCAATCCGACCGGGCTGGATCATGACTGAAATGGCCGAAGACGGGTTTGCTTTGGCAAGGGACCCTGAACAGGCCATGGCCGATGCCTTGGCGCGCCATCCCGTGGGCCGGTTCGGTGAACCCAAAGATATCGCCAATATGGTGGCGTGGCTCGCATCAGATCAATCAACCTATGTGTCGGGCGAATGTTTCACTGTTGATGGCGGCATGACGGCTGCTTCCCCCCTAAATCCCGGACTGTTTTAATGATTGAGTTTTCACATACCGCATCTTTGGGTGGCGGCGTCATCGGGGCCAGTTGGACGGCTTTGTTTCTTGCATCCGGACGGTCGGTTGCGGTGTTCGACCCGGCCCCCACCGCAGAAAAGCAGGTGCGTGATTACGTCGAAATGGCGTGGCCCACGATGACCGATCTGGGGCTGACGGAAAACGGTACGCCCGATGCCCTCACATTTCACAACTCCGCCCCCGAAGCCGTAGATGGCGCTGATTTTATTCAAGAAAGCGTTCCCGAACGATTGGCCATCAAGCATGCGCTGTATGCCGAAATTGAATCGGGGTTGTCCAAAAATGCGGTTCTGGCAAGCTCGGCCTCCGGCTTGACCCTTGGGCAAATGCAGGGCGGATGGGCTGACCCCTCGCGCATGATTTTGGGCCACCCATTCAATCCCCCCCACCTGATCCCCTTGGTCGAAGTGATGGGCAATGACAAGACTGCCGCAGGCGTTGTCGAGGCCGCTGAGCGATTTTACAAAAGCGTGGGCAAAACAACGATCCGAGTGAACAAAGAGGTGCCCGGCCATGTGGCCAATCGTTTGCAGGCCGCCGTCTGGCGTGAAGCGATCAGCCTTGTAACTTCGGGCGTTGCCAGCGTCGAAGACGTGGACAAAGCCATGTGGGCAGGGCCGGGGTTGCGCTGGGCGGCCATGGGGCCGACGATGTTGTTCAACCTTGGGGCGGGGGACGGTGGCCTCGCCGCATTCTGCGATCACTTCAGTGATACGTTCAATGGATGGTGGGATGATCTGGGTCAGGTCCATCTGAATGACGAGGTGGCGCAAACACTCATTCAGGGCGTTCAATCCGAGGCACGCGGTCAAACGCCGGCTGAACTGTCGGCCAAACGTGACGCGCTGATCACCGCGATGCAAAAGGCAACGCAAGGGTTACGATAGGGCTTTGGCCCTCAGGTCTGGGTCATGAGCCATTCGTGAAATTTGATCCGCGGATAGTTCGTGGCCTGTTTCTCTGGCCAAACCAGAAAATACTCGCCCAGCGACACGGCGGGACCTTGTAGGGCAAGACACAGGCGCCCTTGGGCGATCTCATCTTCGGCAAGAAAGGTGGGGAGCAGGGCAATGCCCAAACCGTGCAGCGCCGCCTGTGTCATGGTCGATGACTGATCAAACAACATCCCTTCCAATTTTGACGTCTCAACCCCGTGCAAGCCAAACCATTGTTCCCAGGAATCCGGGTGCGTTTCTAAGTGCAAAAGCGGGTGCTGCAACAGATCCTTGGCGTGGTGCGCGGGGGTGTCGATCAAGGCTGGCGCGCAGACTGGCAGCACGTGCTTGGGCATCAGCGGCAGGTAATTCACATCGAGCCAGTCCCGGCGCCCATAGTGGATCGCTGCTTGGGCCTGGCTGGCCTCAAAGTTGAAGGGCAGGTTGTGCGTTTGCAAGTTCACCGTAATTTCGGGATGCGCACGGACGAAATCCTTGAGCCGGGGCGCGAGCCAGTTCAGCCCAAACGACGGCAAAATCGACAGGTTCAGGGATCCGCCCGTTGGATTGGCGCGCAACTTGACTGACGCGCGTCCCAAACGTTCCAGCAAATACCGTGCTTCTTGGGCGAATTCCGCGCCGGCTGGCGTTAGCTGGAGCCGCATCTGATCCCGCGAGATCAGATCAACACCCATTTGGGCCTCTAGCTGTTTCAATTGGTGGCTGACAGCACTTTGCGTCAATGCAAGGTCATTCGCAGCCGCCGACGCACTGCCAAGGCGATCAACCGCTTCAAGCGCAAGCAGGGATGGGATGGTGGGCAAGAAGCGGCGGGAAACTAACATACAAGTTTTTCTCATATATTCGGGATATTGTTTCAATATCATTCGTCAAAGAACAGTGAAAATATACAGAATAAATTGGAAACAGTCAGCAAGGCATCAATTCATGTTGTGCCTTGTTGCTTTTGATCGGACGACGCATGACAAAGATGGATGCCATAATAGGCGGTGAACTTCCCCACTCCTCAATTCTCCATTCTGCTGGTTTCAGCGACGCTGAGCTGGATTCTGGCCCGCTTGAGGTGCGCACGCCGGTGGATGGGT